>NZ_JBVIHH010000004.1:320786-419014 GCF_055570395.1 Streptomyces sp. NPDC031210 | reverse complement strand
CCCCCCCCCCCCCCCCCCCCCCCCCCCCCCCCCCCCCCCCCCCCCCCCCCCCCCCCCCCCCCCCCCCCCCCCCCCCCCCCCCCCCCCCCCCCCGGCGCGTTCCCGAGGTACACGGCGCACGCCGCCCCCGTGCCGATAATCAGGGGCATGTCCTCCACGCCGCCGCCCGCCGCCCCCCACGCTCCCGGCGCGCCCGCCGCCGGGGGAGCGCGCTGGCTGGTGCTCACCGCGGAGGCGTGCGTCGCCGTCTTCTACCTCGCGGCCGCCGCCACGGACACCTTCGGCTTCTTCGAGACGCTGCCCTCCGCGGGCAAGGCGCTCTTCGGCTGCGGCGCGGTGCTCCTGCTGCTGCTCCGCCGCACCCGGCCCACCGTCGCGCTGCTCGGCCTCGCCGCCCTCGCCGGCGCGCTGCCCACCGCCGGCCCGCTGACCGCCGTGGCCGCCTTCACCGCCGCCCGCCGGACCGAGGACCCGCGCCGCCGCGGCGGGGTGCTCCTCGCCGCGGCCGTCCTGCCCGTCGTCGTCAGCGCGATCGGCACCCACCTCGCCGGCTATGGAGGCTGGCTGGCCGGCTGCGCCCCGGGCCTGGTCGTCGCCGGCGCCGGCGTGCTGCTCCCCGGCCTGGCCGGCGGCTCGGTCGGCCAGCACGAGCGGCTCGTCCTGGCCCTGCGGGACCGCGCGACGGCCACCGAGGAGGCCCGCCGCCTCGCCGACAGCGCCTCCCGCGCCGAGGAACGCACCCGCCTCGCCACCGAGACCCACCACCGGATCGGGCATCGGCTCAGCCTGATCTCCCGTCACACCGGCGGTCTGGAGCGGGCCCTGGCGGCCAGGGCCCCCGAGCTGGCCGACGACGCCACCCGGATCCGCCTGGCGGCCCGGGACGCGCTGCGCGACGTACGCCATGCGCTGGGCGCGCTGGGCCCGGCGGGCCGGGGCGGCACGGGCGCCGGGGGGCCGGGGGAGGGGGCGGGGCCGAAGGCGCCGAGCGAGGACAGGCGGTCCGAGGCGCCGAGTGACGATACGGGACCCCCGCCGCCCTCGTCCGCCCTCCCATCCCTCTCCGCCCTCCCGCGCCGTCTGCCGGGGGTGGCCGCCGGGTTGCTCGGGGTCGGCGGGGCGGGCGCGATGCTGCTCTTCGGTCTCTCCCTGGTGCACTCCTCGCGCCCGATCGCCGACGACGTACCCGACCGGACGGTGCGCCCCGGCATGACCAAGGACGAGGTCCACGCGGCCGTCGGCCCGCAGAACGACCTGGCCGGCGCCGCCGCCGCGGGCCGTGAACCACCCCGCCCACCCGGCACGACCTGCCTGTTCCCCTATCCGCCGGACGACGGCGGCAACGGCCGCCTGCCGGTCAGCCGCTACTGCTTCCGCGACGACGTCCTTGTCGACATCACCACGTTCACGGTCCCCGTGGCACCGACCGGCCCCTGACGGACGCCGCCCGCGCGACACCGGGACCCGTCCCGTCCCGTCCCGCTACCCGTCCCGGCGGCGCCTGTCCGGTCACGTCCCCGCCGGGCCCTGGCCGCCCCCCGTACGCCGTCTGACGGCATAGTAGGGCGCGGCCCCGACGGGGCCATGACACCTACCGGCCCGCCGCCGCACGCCGACACGCATCAAGGGGACGTTCGCTCCATGCCTTCCATACGCCGAACCACCGCCGCCGCGGCGGCGCTGACCGCCCTGCTCGCGGTCACCGCGACCGCCTGCGGCCCCAGCGACGACAACGCGGGTGCCAAACCCGGCAGTTCGGCCGCCGCCGATCGGTCGGGCGGCGGCGGGGGCGGCAAGGACGACGCCGGCATCAAGCTTCCCGAAGGGCTGCCGACCAGCCTGGACGACCTGAAGAAGTGGCAGAACGGCGGCTGGCGGAACTGGGACAAGTGGGCGCGCGAGGCGTCCGACTTCGCCAACCCGATCATCAAGGACCACTGGAAGACGGACCGGCTGGCGAAGGCCAAGGCCGCCCCGGACGTCGGGGTGAAGGCCACCGGCGCCGGAGTCGAGTTCGACGCCACCGACCCCGAGCCGCGGCCGATCGCCGCCCAGCAGGTCGCACGGCCCTACCACCAGCACATGGCGCCGGTCGGGAAGATCTTCTTCGACAGCCCGAAGGGCCCGATGGTCTGCTCCGGCACGATCGTCGAGGACCCGGCGCACCCGGGAAAGTCCAACCTCGTGTGGACCGCGGGCCACTGCGTGCACTCCGGCAAGCGCGGCGGCTGGATGCGCAACATCGTTTTCGTACCGTCCTACAACGACAACGGCGTGCCGATGAACCAGGTCGGCGGCACCCCCGCGCGGCAGGTCACGCCCTACGGCCGGTTCTGGGCCGACTGGATCACCACCTCCGGTGAGTGGATCGACAGGGGCAGCACCGAGACCGGCAACGACGGCTCCGCGTACGACTTCGCGGTGCTGCACGTGAAGCCGGAGAACGGCGGCGGCACGTCGCTCCAGGAAACGGTGGGCGCGGCCGCGCGGGTCTGGTTCGGGGCGCCGTCCGCCGACCGGATCAACACGCTCGACGCCTTCGGCTACCCGGCGGCGCCGCCGTACGACGGCGCGCGGATGATGAACTGCCCGGCGCGCCCCGGCCGGCTGACCATGGCGCAGGGCACGCCCGCCATGCACCGCATCGGCTGCACGATGACCGGCGGTACGTCCGGCGGCGGCTGGTTCGTCAACCGCGGCGGCCAACTCACCCTGATCTCCAACACCTCGATCAGCTCCGCCGCCCACACCTGGCTGGCCGGCCCGCACCTGGGCCCCGAGGCGCAGCGCGTCTTCGCCGGCATCAGCCGGAAGTTCGCCGGTCGGTAGGCGCGCGCGGGCGGGAAACCGACCTCGTACGTCCATCGCCCCGAAAGACACGCCCCGCCCGGGCATCCGCGCTGAAGTAAAGCAAAACCCAAGGGCGTGCCAGGTCCGAGTCGTGGCAGCGGAGATGCCCGGCTACGCCCCCGGCCCCGCGTCCGACAGGGCCCGGCGCAGGGCGTCCAGGGCGGCCGGGAAAGCGTGCTCGGACGGGGTGGCGTAGCCGATGACCAGGCCGTGGCGGGGTGGCATGGTGGCGTCCGGGTGGCGGTAGGCGGAGAGGCCGTCTAGTGCGAGGCCCTGCCGGCGGGCGGCGTGCAGGGCGGTCCGCTCGTCGGCCTCCGTGGCGCCGTCGGGCAGTTGGAGGACGGCGTGCAGTCCGGCGGCGATGCCGGTGACGCGCAGGTGCGGGGCGTGTGCCGCGACCGCCTCGGCGAGCCGGTCGCGGCGCCTGCGGTAGCGCTGCCGCATCCGGCGGATGTGCCGGTCGTAGGAGCCGGAGACGAGGAAGTCGGCGAGGGTGAGCTGATCGGTGACGCCCGCCCACGCCTCCCGCTCTCCCTTCGCCGCCAGCACCGCGTCCACCAGGCGGTCC
Source organism: Streptomyces sp. NPDC031210 (assembly GCF_055570395.1). Taxonomy (NCBI): domain Bacteria; kingdom Bacillati; phylum Actinomycetota; class Actinomycetes; order Kitasatosporales; family Streptomycetaceae; genus Streptomyces; species Streptomyces sp. NPDC031210. Next base: position 415,596 of record NZ_JBVIHH010000004.1, on the reverse strand, counting down.
GGGAGCGCCATCCAGCCCAGCCGCAGCGCGGGCGACAGGCTCTTGCTGACCGAGCCGACGAGGACGACGTGGTCGGGGTCCAGGCCCTGGAGGGCGCCGACCGGGCGCCGGTCGTAGCGGAACTCGCCGTCGTAGTCGTCCTCCAGTAGGTAACCGCCGGTGGAACGCGCCCAGTTGAGGGCGTCGGCGCGCCGGTCGGGGTGCAGGGGGACGCCGGTGGGGAACTGATGGGCGGGGGTGAGCAACGCCGTACGGAGGCTGGGGAGGGCGGCCAACCGGCCGGTGACGGCGCCGTTTTCGTCGACGGGGAGCGGGTGGGTGCGCACGCCCGCCGTGGTGAGCAGGGAGCGGTGGAACGGCAGGCCGTAGGACTCGACGGCCAGGGGCCCCGGCAGCACGCCGGGCAGCAGCAGCCGCAGCGCGTGGGCGAAACCCGAACAGATGACGAGCCGTTCGGGGTCGGTGCGGACGCCTCGGGTGCGGGCCAGGTAGTCGGCGAGGGCGCGGCGCAGTTCGGGGCGTCCGCGCGGATCGCCGGGGCCGAACGCGTCGTGCGGCGCGGCGGCCAGCGCCCGCCGGGCGGCGGCGAGCCAGGCGGTACGGGGGAAGGCCGTGGCGTCCGGCTGCCCCTGGAGCAGGTTGTGCGCGGGGCGGCCCGCCGGTACGCGCTGGGCGGGGGCACGGGCCGGCGCGAGCGGCTCGGCGCGGTGCGCGACGCGGGTCCCGGAGCCCTGGCGGGCGCTGAGCCAGCCCTCGGCGACGAGTTCGGCGTAGGCGTCGGCGACGGTGTTGCGGGCGATGCCGAGGTCGGCGGCGAGGGAACGGTAGGGCGGCAGGCGGGTGCCCGGAGCCAGGCGGCCGTCCCGTACGGCGTCCCGCAGCGCGCGGAGGAGGACGGCGCGGCGGCTGCCGGGGCCGGTCAGCTCCAGGTGCAGGTCGGCGCCCAGACTCTCCGCAAGATTGACCCATGAATCCCGCATGGGAATGCACCCTATAGCCGGTCGCCCGCGCCTCTAGATTCGAGACATGACGAACCAAGAGCAGCTCACGCAGACCCCCTCGGCCCCGCACACCTCCTCGGCCCCGCACGCCGCCGAGGCGAGGGGCGGCCGCCGGGTGGACTTCGCCAAGGCGGCGCCCAAGGCGTTCAAGGCGCTGATCGGGTTCGACGCCGCGGCCCGCGAGGGCCTGGACCCGGCGCTGGTCGAGCTGGTGCAGATCCGTTCCTCGCAGCTCAACGGCTGCGCGTACTGCCTGCACATGCACACCACCGACGCCCGCAAGGCAGGCGAGAGCGAGGAGCGGCTGCACCTGGTCGCCGTCTGGGAGGACGCGGCGCACTTCTTCACCGACAAGGAGCGGGCGGCGCTCGCCCTCACCGAAGCGGTGACGCTGGTCGCGCACGGCGGCGTCCCGGACGCGGTCTACGAGCGGGCCGCCCGCCACGTCGACGACGCGGAACTGGCCCGGCTGCTGGCCCTGATCTTCACCATCAACACCTGGAACCGGATCGCGATCAGCACGGCGAAGGTCCCGGGCACCGACGAGCGGTGAGCAGGCAAGGCGATCCGGGAAGGCGGGAGGGGAGGTGGGCTGGGAAGGCGGGCCGGGAGGTGGGGCCGGGGGCGTCCCCTGCGCACCCCCGGCCGCTCTCGGGGCCTCACGCGGCTCCGGCCCCGCTCAGCCTCACCGCTCAGCCTTCCCGCCCCTCAGCCTTCCCGCCCCGCCGCCATCCCGTCCCTCAGCCGCTCCGCCAGCGCGGTCACCGTCGCCATCGTCTGGCGGTGCAGCCCGCCGCCGAAGGTGATCCGCGCGGCGCCCAGCGCGCCCAGTTCACGCGGGGACGGGCCGTCCGGCACCGCCAGGGCGTTGACGGGAAGGCCCGTCCCGGCGGCCAGTTCCGGCAGCAGCCGCGGCGGCGCGAGGATCGGATACAGGCAGTCGGCGCCCGCCTCCGCGTACAACCGGCCGCGCCGCAGCGCCTCCGCCGCGTCCCGCGCGCCGAGCAGGAAGGTGTCGATACGGGCGTTGATCACCAGTGCCTCGCCCGCCTCGGCCCGTACCGCCGCCAGCCACTCCGCCTGCTCGTGCGCGTCCCGGAGCGTGCCGGCGGCGTGATCGCCGTCCTCCAGGTTGCAGCCCACCGCACCGGCGTCGAGCAGCTTGCCCACCAACTCCGCGGCGGACAGCCCGTATCCGGCCTCCACATCCGCGGTGACGGGGACGTCCACCGCCCGGACGATCCGCGCGACGGCCGCGAACATCTCCGCCGCCGGCGTCTGCCCGTCCTCGTAGCCGAGCGAGGCGGCGATCCCCGCGCTGGGCGTGGCGAGCGCCGGGAAACCGGCGTCCGCGAAGGCCCTGGCACTGCCCGCGTCCCACGGCCCGGGCAGGACGAGCGGCAGGCGCGGGCCGTGATGCAGGGCCCGCAGCGCCGCGGCCGTCACGCCGCACCGCCCACCGGCGTACGGACCGCGACATTGAGCCGGTTCCAGGCGTTGAGGAGGTGGATCCGCTCCTCGCTCTCGCCGGCCTTGCGGGCGTCCTTGACGTGCATGTCGAGGCAGAACGCGCAGTGGTTGAGCTGCGAGGCCCGGATCAGGACCAGCTCGGCGAGCGCCGGGTCCAGGCCCTTCTTGGCGGCCGCGCTGAGCGCCATCATCGGCGCCTGGATGCCGGGGGCGAGCTTGCCCAGGGCCAGTCGCGGCGTCATCGTGCTCATCCCCGTCCCGGCGTCATGCGCGTGGCCACGCCGAAGCGGTTCCAGGCGTTGATGGTGGTGATCAGGGCGATGAGGTGGGCGAGTTCGGTGTCGTCGAAGTGGGTGGCGGCCCGGTCGTAGACCGTGTCGGGGACGAAGCCCTCGGTAAGCAGGGTGATCGCTTCGGTGAGGGCGAGGGCGGCCCGTTCCTTCTCGGTGTAGTGGTCCGGGGCTTCCTCCCAGGCGCTGAGGAGGTAGATCCGCTCCTCGCTCTCGCCGGCCTTGCGGGCGTCCTTGACGTGCATGTCGAGGCAGAACGCGCAGTGGTTGAGCTGCGAGGCCCGGATCTTGACCAGTTCGACCAGCGCCGGGTCCAGGCCCTTCTTCGCCGCCGCGTCCAGCGCGACCATGGCCTTGAAGACCTCGGGGGCCAGCTTCGCCCAGTGCATCCGGGGACCGTGGCGGTGAGCCGGCGCGGAAGCGGTGCGCGGCGCCTGTGTCGTCGTCTGTGTCGTCGTCATGACAAGGACGCTACGGCGTCGGTGGCGCAGCGGTATGGTCCATTTCCATGGACGAATCCCGGGCCATTTTCGGGCGTGACCTGCACCTGGACCTCACCGGCCCCGGCGGGCTGCGCGCCTCCTTGATGCGCGCCCTGCGCGAGGCCGTACGCACCGGCCGGCTGGCCACCGGCACCCGCCTGCCGTCCTCCCGTTCCCTCGCCGCCGACCTCGGCATCGCCCGCAACACCGTCGCCGACGCCTACGCCGAACTCGTCGCCGAGGGCTGGCTCAGCGCCCGCCAGGGCTCCGGCACCCGCGTCGCCGAGCGCACCCTGCCCCGCGTCCCCCGCCCGCCGCGGCGCGCCCCCGGCCCCGTCCACCACCCCGGCCCGCCCCGCTTCGACCTGACCCCCGGCACCCCCGACGTCTCCTCCTTCCCCCGCACCGCCTGGCTCGCCGCCGCCCGCCGCGCCCTGACCGCCGCCCCGCACGAGGTGTTCGGCTACGGCACCGCCGCCGGCCGCCCCGAACTGCGCCGCGCCCTGGCCGACTACCTCGCCCGCGCCCGCGGCGTGCGCACCGACCCGGACCACATCGTGGTCTGCGCCGGCTTCATGCAGGGGCTGGGGCTGCTCGGCAGGGCGCTGCGCGAGAGCGGACCACCGGGGCGGTCCGGCACGGGAGGCCGGAGCGGGGTCCGGCCGGACCGGGCCCCGGCGCCTCCCGGCGAGGGCTGGCGCCAGGGCGACGGCCAACTAGCCGTCGAGTCCTACGGCCTGCGCTTCCACCGCGACGTCATCACCCGCGCCGGCCTGCGCACCGTCCCCCTCCCCGTCGACGCACACGGCGCGCACACCGGCGAACTGGCCGCCCTGGACGACGTACGGGCGGCGCTGCTGACCCCCGCCCACCAGTTCCCCACCGGCGTCCCCCTGCACCCCGACCGGCGGGCCGCGGCCGTCAACTGGGCGCGCTCCACCGGCGGTTACATCCTGGAGGACGACTACGACGGCGAGTTCCGCTACGACCGCCAGCCGGTCGGCGCGCTCCAGGGCCTGGATCCCGACCACGTCGTCTACCTGGGCACCGCCAGCAAGAGCCTGGCCCCCGCCCTGCGGCTGGCCTGGATGGTGCTGCCGGACCGCCTGGTCGACGCGGTGCTCGCCGTCAAGAGCACCGGCGAATGGCAGTCCGGCACGCTGGACCAGCTCACCCTCGCCGAGTTCCTGACCTCGGGCGCCTACGACCGGCACCTGCGCGGTATGCGGCTGCGCTACCGGCGCCGCCGCGACCAGCTCGTGGCGGCGCTGGCCGAGCACGCGCCGCACGTGCGGGTGTCCGGCATCGCGGCCGGCCTGCACGCCGTCCTCGAACTCCCGCCCGGCACCGAGCAGTCCATCGTCCAGGCCGCCCGCTGGCACGGTCTGTCCGTCCACGGCCTGACCGGCTACACCGACCCGGCCGCCACCGCCGTCCCCCGCGACGCCCTGGTCGTCGCCTACGGCACCCCGCCCGACCACTCCTTCACCGGCGTCCTGGACGCGCTGCTCCGGGCGCTGCCGGCGGCCTGAGGCGCGGGCGCACACCGGCCCAAGGGCCACGAAACGGCTGTACGCGGCGGTAGGCGGCGGAGTCGGAATCGTCCCCGGGGTGCCTGCCACGCGCGCTGGGGCCACCCCTAGGCTGCCTGGCGTACGCACACACGCGGGGAGTTCCCAGGGGCACGTACGGGAAGACCGCGGAGAACACGGGGGAAAGGCGAGAGATGGCGGAGAAGGCACGCCGGCGGCTGCGGTCGAGCACGGTGATCCTGGGCGGTATGGGCGCACTGGCCGCCGCGCTGACGTCCTGCGGCTCCGAGCCCGACAAACGCTGCGTGGACCGCAACAGCTACGACACCGTCAAGGGCTACCGCATCGTGGACGCCAAGAACTGCGCGTCCGGCGGCAGTTCCGCCAGTTCCGGCAGCGGCACGAGCGGCGGCGCGTACGGCAAGGGCGGCCGGGGCGGGAAGCGGTCCGTCGACGGCCAGTGGTACTACGGCCCGGAGAGCGCCGGCGGCCGGTACGCCGACAGCGGCACGTTCAGCAAGAGCTCGGCCGTCAACCGCGGTGGTTTCGGCTGTTCCGGCTCCAGCCACTCCGGCTACCGCTCCGGCGGCGGCTGAGCGGCCCGGCCGGATCCGGACCTTCCGCACATGGAACGCCACACCCTCACCCCCCGCCCCGACTGGCAGCAGACCGTCGAGGCGCAGGGCCTGATCTACCCGCTCACCCGCTTCCCCGACGACTCGCTGCGCCCGTACTGGGACGAGAGCGCCTACTACTCCTTCTCGCTGCCCGAGGTCGAGGCGCTGGAGGACGTCGTCGAGGAACTGCACGGCATGTGCCTGGCCGCCGCCGCGCACATCGTGGAGCGTGAACGCTTCGCCGACCTCGGCATCCACGACCCCCGGCTGGCCTGTCTGATCGCCGAGGCATGGCGCCGACGCGCCGAACTGCCCTCCGTCTACGGGCGGTTCGACCTGCGCTACGACGGCCGCGGCCCGGCGAAGATGCTGGAGTACAACGCCGACACGCCCACCTCGCTGGTCGAGGCCGCCAGCCCCCAGTGGTTCTGGCTGGAGGACCGCTTCCCCGGCGCCGACCAGTGGAACTCGCTGCACGAGCGGCTGGTTGCGGCCTGGCGACGCCAGGCGTCGCTGCTGCCGCCGGGCGCGCCCCTGCACTTCGCGCACTCGGCCGGCGACGAACTGGGCGAGGACCTGATGACCGTCGCCTACCTGGAGGAGACGGCGCAGCAGGCCGGCCTGGAGACGGTCGCGATCTCCATGGAGGACATCGGCTTCGACCGCCTGTCGGGCCGCTTCGTCGACCAGCGGCTGCGCTTCATCCGCGCCTGCTTCAAGCTCTACCCGTGGGAGTGGCTGACCACTGACGCGTTCGGCCCGCACGTCCTGGACACCCTCGACAACGGCGGCGGTACGGGCACCACCCTCTGGATCGAGCCGGCCTGGAAGATGCTGCTCTCCAACAAGGCGCTGCTCGCCATCTTGTGGGAGCTCTACCCCGGCCACCCGAACCTGCTGCCCGCCTACCTCGACGGGCCGCGCGAGCTGGCCCGCACCCGCGGCTACGTCGTCAAACCGCTGCTGGGCCGCGAGGGAGCCGGCGTCACCCTGCACGAGCCGGGCGGTGAGCCGGCGGTGCGCGGACCTCAAGACCCGTGCTGCTACCAGGAGTTGGCGCCTCTGCCGGACTTCGACGGCAACCGCGTGGTGCTCGGCGCGTGGGTGGTCGAGGACGAGGCCGCCGGACTGGGCATCCGCGAGTCGGCCGGGCCGGTCACCGACGAGTACGCCCGCTTCCTGCCGCATGTGATCCTCTGAGCCGCCGGCGCGGCCCGGCCGGCGGCCGCGCGGCACGGTGCAACGAGCGGCCGGGGCTCCGGCCCGCCGACCGCCCGCTGCGCATGCGGCCCCCGAACCACCTCCGCTCCCGAGGGCTGCCGTGCCCGGCGTGGGGAAGCGAAGGCGCGCTCCCGCGTTTCGCTGGGGGACTCACGCCCCCAGCACGTCCCGCAACTGATCGAGTCCCCAGTCCAGATCCTCCTTGCCGATCACCAGCGGCGGCGCGATACGGATCGTGGCGCCATGGGTGTCCTTCACCAGCACCCCGCGCTCCATCAGCCGCTCCGAGACGGCCCGGCCGGTGCCGCACGACGGATTGACGTCCACCCCGGCCCACAGGCCCCGCCCGCGCACCGCGTCGACCGTGCCGCCGCCCACCAGCAGCCCCAGCTCGGCGTGCAGATGCTCGCCCAGCTCCGCCGCCCGCTGCTGGAACTCGCCCGTCCGCAGCATCGCCAGCACCTCCAGGGCCACCGCGCAGGCGAGCGGGTTCCCGCCGAACGTCGAGCCGTGCTCACCGGGCGCGTACACGCCCAGCACCTCCCGGGAGGACACCACCGCCGACACCGGCACCACCCCGCCGCCCAGCGCCTTGCCGAGCACGTACATGTCGGGGACGACGCCCTCGTGCTCGCAGGCGAAGGTCCGGCCGGTGCGGCCCAGCCCGGACTGGATCTCGTCGGCGATGAACAGCACGTTCCGGTCGCGGGTCAGCTCCCGCACGCCCGCCAGATAGCCCGGCGGCGGCACGAGCACCCCCGCCTCGCCCTGGATGGGCTCCAGCAGCACCGCGACGGTGTGCTCGTCCACCGCGGCCCGGAGCGCGGCGAGATCGCCGTAGGGGACGATCTCGAAGCCGGGGGTGTACGGGCCGAAGTCGGCGCGCGCCTCGATGTCCGTGGAGAACGACACGATCGTCGTGGTCCGGCCGTGGAAGTTGTTGTCCGCGACGATGATCTTGGCCCGGCCGTCCGGGACGCCCTTGACCTTGTAGCCCCACTTGCGGGCCGTCTTCACCGCCGTCTCCACGGCCTCCGCGCCGGTGTTCATCGGCAGCACCATCTCCATCGCGCACAGCTCGGCCAGTTGCGTGCAGAAGTCGGCGAACCGGTCGTGGTGGAAGGCGCGCGAGGTCAGGGTGACCCGCTCCAGTTGCGCCCTGGCGGCGTCGAGCAGCCGCCGGTTGCCGTGCCCGAAGTTCAGCGCGGAGTACCCGGCGAGCATGTCGAGATAGCGCCGGCCCTCCACATCGGTCATCCACGCGCCCTCCGCGGTGGCCACGACGACGGGCAGCGGGTGGTAGTTGTGGGCGCTGTGGGCCTCGGCGGCGGCGATGGCCCGGTCCGTGGACGTCACCGGGGACTCCGTTCCGTAGGTCGTACGGGGAGCGGGTTGTGCGCGCTCCCTTCCATTGTCACGCGGGCGGTTCGCGGGGATACCCCCCGGCGCGGTCGCGGCCCCCCGGGCCGGCGCGGCGGGGAGCTGTCTAGACTCGGCGGTGCGCACCGCGACTGGCGTACGGGGAATCGACCCCGAGGGAGCGGCGTGCGGCCACCCTCACGAGGTGTCGCCCCGCCTGGGCACCCCGGGACCGAGACCGGACCACCGATCGATCGCCCCGGAGGACGCCATGACGCTTCCCCTTTCCGCCCGTCCCACCGCCGCCCCGCACCCCGCGCTGAGCGCCGCCGACCCCGAACTCGCCGCGCTGGTCGGCGCCGAGGAACGGCTCCAGGCCGACACCCTGCGGCTGATCCCCAGCGAGAACTACGTCTCGGCCGCCGTGCTGGAGGCCACCGGCACCGTCCTGCAGAACAAGTACAGCGAGGGATACCCGGGCCGTCGCTACTACGAAGGCCAGCAGAACATCGACCGCGTCGAGACGCTGGCCGCCGAACGCGCCAAGGCCCTCTTCGGCGTCGAACACGCCAACGTCCAGCCCTACTCCGGCTCACCCGCCAACCTCGCCGCCTATCTCGCCTTCGCCGAACCCGGCGACACGGTGATGGGCATGGCGCTGCCAATGGGCGGCCACCTCACGCACGGCTGGGGCGTCTCGGCGACCGGCACGTGGTTCCGCGGCGTGCGCTACGGCGTACGCGCCGACACCGCCCGGATCGACTTCGACGAGGTGCGCGACCTGGCCCGCAAGGAACGCCCGAAGATCATCTTCTGTGGCGGTACGGCCGTGCCCCGCACCGTCGACTTCGCCGCCTTCGGCGAGATCGCCCGCGAGGTCGACGCCGTACTCGTCGCCGACATCGCGCACATCGCCGGACTGATCGCGGGCGGTGCGCACCCCTCACCCGTCCCGCACGCCGACGTCCTGTCCACCACCACCCACAAGACGCTGCGCGGCCCGCGCGGCGCCATGCTGATGTCCCGCGCCAGCCACGCCAAGGCCCTCGACAAGGCCGTCTTCCCCGGCCTCCAGGGCGGCCCGCACAACCACACCACCGCCGCCATCGCGGTCGCCCTGCGCGAGGCGGCCGCGCCCGCCTTCCGCGACTACGCGCACGCCGTCGTCGCCAACGCCAAGGCCCTCGCCGAAGCGCTGCTGGCCCGCGGCTTCGACCTGGTCTCCGGGGGTACGGACAACCACCTGGTGCTGATCGACCTCACGTCGAAGGACGTGCCGGGCAAGGTCGCGGCCAAGGCTCTGGACCGGGCCGGAATCGTCGTCAACTACAACACCGTGCCCTTCGACCCGCGCAAGCCCTTCGACCCGTCGGGTATCCGGATCGGCACCCCCTCCCTCACCTCCCGGGGGCTGGGGACGGACCGGATGGCGGGGGTCGCGGAGTGGATCGACCGTGCGGTCACGGCCGCCCGGACCGGTGACGAGGACGCGCTCGGCGTGATCCGCGGCGAGGTCGCCGAGCTGATGGCCGCCTACCCGGCGCCGGGACTGCCGACCGGCTGAGGCCGGGCGCGGACCACCGGCCGGCCGGGCCCCGCGCCCGGCCGGCCCCGCCCGCCGTCCGCGCGTACCACGCGCCCGCGGCCGCCGGCGGACCTGAGACAATCGGTGCCATGGCTCTCCATCGCCCACGTGTGCTCTCCGGCATCCAGCCCACCGCCGGCTCCTTCCACCTCGGCAATTACCTCGGCGCGGTCCGCCAGTGGGTGGCCCTGCAGGAGTCCCACGACGCCTTCTACATGGTCGTCGACCTGCATGCGATCACCGTCCCCCAGGACCCCGCGGAACTGCGGCGCAACACCCGCGTCGCGGTGGCCCAGCTCCTGGCCGCCGGCCTCGACCCGGAGCGCTGCACGCTCTTCGTCCAGAGCCATGTGCCCGAGCACGCCCAGCTCGCATGGGTCATGAACTGCGTCACCGGCTTCGGCGAGGCGTCGCGGATGACCCAGTTCAAGGACAAGTCGGCCAAGCAGGGCGCGGACCGTACGACCGTCGGCCTGTTCACCTACCCGGTGCTGATGGTCGCCGACATCCTGCTCTACCAGGCCCAGCAGGTCCCCGTCGGCGAGGACCAGCGCCAGCACCTGGAGCTGACCCGCGATCTCGCGGACCGCTTCAACACCCGCTTCGGGGAGACCTTCACCGTCCCCAACCCGTACATCGTCAAGGAGACCGCGAAGATCTTCGATCTTCAGGACCCGGCGATCAAGATGAGCAAGTCGGCGTCCTCGCCCAAGGGCATCATCGACCTGCTCGACGACCCCAAGGTCACCGCCAAGAAGATCAAGAGCGCCGTGACGGACACCGACACGGTGATCCGTTTCGACCGCGAGGCGAAGCCGGGCGTCAGCAACCTCCTCACGATCCTCTCCACGCTCACCGGCACGTCCGTCCCGGACCTGGAGCGCTCGTACGAGGGCAAGATGTACGGCGCTCTCAAGACCGACCTCGCCGGCGTGATGGTCGATTTCGTCACACCGTTCCGGGACCGTACGCAGGAATATCTGGACGACCCCGAGACGCTGGACTCGATCCTGGCCAAGGGAGCGGAGAAGGCCCGCGCGGTCGCCGCCGAAACCCTCGCCACCACCTATGACCGGCTCGGATTGCTGCCGGCGAAGCACTGACGGGACCCTCCCCGGGGCCGGCTCCCCGCCGGCCTCCGGGGACCCACCGGACCGACCGCCCCCGCCCCGGGGCCGATGGTCCCGCCGCTGTCAGGACCGAGGTCGCCCCCCGCGCGGGCCGCGCACCCGGCACACTGAGAACGGCACGCGAGAGCACCACGGAAGAACGCAGGAGGGAGAACGCAGTGGGGACCGTAACGCTGGGCGTTTCGATCGCGGTCCCGGAGCCTTACGGAAGCTTCCTTCAGCGGAAGCGCGAGGGCTTCGGGGACCCTGCCGCACACGGCATCCCCACGCACATCACCCTGCTGCCCCCGACGGAGGTCAGAGCCGAGGCCCTGCCCGACATCGAGCGGCACCTCGCCGAGGTCGCGGCGTCCTTCCGGCCCTTCCCGCTCCGCCTGGAAGGCACCGACACCTTCCGGCCCCTGTCGCCGGTCGTCTTCGTGAAGCTCGCCGAGGGCGAGGCCGGCTGCACCGCGCTCCAGGCCCGCGTCCGCGCCGCGTCCGGCCCGTGCGCCCGCGAACTTCAGTTCCCCTACCACCCGCACGTCACGGTCGCCCACGGCATCGCCGAGGAGGCGATGGACCGCGCCCACGCCGAGCTCAAGGACTTCTCCGCCACCTGGACGATCGGCGGCTTCGCCCTCTACGAACAGGGCGCGGACGCGGTGTGGCGCCTGGAGCGCGAATACCCCTTCGGCCTCCACCCGGCCGGCGTCGTCCCCCGCCAGGCCGACCTGTCCCGGCCGCCGGCGCCTTCCTGCTAGAGGGCGCCGGCGGCCGCTGGACGGCGCCTTCCCGCCAGAACGGCGTTCCTGCTGGACGGCGCCTTCCTGCCCGACGGCGCGTTTCCGCTGGACGACGCGGCGGGAAGCCGCCGGACGGGCTCCCTCACGCGGCCGGAGGCTAGTGTTCCGGATCACCGGGGGTATCCGTCGGGTAGGCGGCCGCCGGGCAGGCGGTGGCACCGCGGCGAGAGGGGAACGCACGCCATGGAGTGGCTGAGCAAACTGCCGGTGATCGGCCCGGCCGTCACCTGGCTGATGACCACCCACCTCTGGCGCGCCTACGAACGCATGCTGCGGGTGCACTGGACCAGGCTCGCCGCCGCCATCACCTTCACCAGCTTCATCGCGCTCTTCCCCCTCCTCACCGTCGCCGCCGCCGTCGGCGCCGCCGTACTCAGCGACAGCCGGCTGCACACCCTCGAAGGCAAGCTCGCCGAGCAGATCCCCGGCATCTCCGGCCAGCTCGACCTCGCCGCACTCGTCGACAACGCCGGCACTGTCGGACTGATCGCCGGTGCCGCGCTGCTGTTCACCGGCCTCGGCTGGGTCGAGGCCCTGCGCGACTGCCTGCGCGCCGTGTGGGAGGAGGGCGACGACGACACCAACTTCTTCCTCAGCAAGCTCCGCGACGGCGCCCTCCTGCTCGGCCTCGGCGGCGTCGCCCTGCTCTCGGTCGCCTGTTCGGTGTTCGCCGCCTCGGCCGTCGGCAAGGCCGCCGACGCGATCGGCCTGCCGGAGGGCGGCGCCGGCAGCGTCCTGCTCACCGTGGCCGGCTTCTGCATCGCCGTCCTCGCCGACTTCCTGCTGCTCGCCTACGTCCTGACCAAGCTGCCCGGCGCCGACCCGCCGCGCCGCGCCGTCGTCGTCGCGAGCCTCATCGGCGCGATCGGCTTCGAACTGCTCAAGCTGCTGCTCAGCGGCTATCTCCAGGGCGTCGCCTCGAAGAGCATGTACGGCGCCTTCGGCACCCCGATCGCCCTGCTCCTGTGGATCAACTTCACCGCGAAGCTGCTGGTCTTCTGCGCGTCCTGGACGGCGACGCAGGAGACGGGCGACGAGGAACCGGAGCCGCCGGAGCGGACGGAGCCGTCGGAGACGCGGGGCGACGGCTCCGAGACAGCCACCCCGTAACCCCCGGCCCGGCTCCTCCCTCCCTTACTTCTTGCGGCGGCCGCGTACCAGTGCGGGCAGGGGCCAGCGGCGGTGGACGCCGAGCGCCACCACACCCAGCAGTGCCAGCGCGAGCCCGGCGATCCCCACCGCCGTCCAGGCCCCACCGGACCCGTCGGAGGTGTCCAGCGCCGCCTGCGCGTGGTCCTGCCCCGGCCTTCCGTCGCGGTTCCGGCCGCTGCCGACCGCCGTCGCGTCGCCCTCCTCGCTCCGGGGCCCGACGAGCCGCCCGACCGGCTCCACCTTGTCGGCCGCCGCGAAACCCCAGTCCAGGAGCTTGGCGGCCTCCTTGTAGGCCTCGTTGTGCTCCTTCTTCGCCGGGTTCATGATCGTCACCAGGAGCTTGCGGTCACCGCGTTGGGCGACACCGGTGAACGTCGACCCGGCGTTCGTCGTGGAGCCGTTCTTCACCCCCGCGATGCCCGGGTACGGCTTGATGTCGTAATCGCCGCTGAGCAGCCGGTTGGTGTTCTGGATGCCGAACGTCTTCCGCTTGCCGCCCTTCTCCGGCTCCCCGGGGAACTGCGCGCTCGCCGTCGAGCAGTATTCGCGGAAGTCGGCGTTCTGCAGCCCCGCGCGGGCGAACAGGCTCAGGTCGTACGCGCTGGAGACCTGCCCCGGCGCGTCATAGCCGTCCGGGGTGACCACATGCGTGTCGGTCGCGTTCAGCTCCGCGGCCTGCTTCCGCATCTGCGCGACGGTGGCCTGCGTGCCGCCGTTCATCGCCGCCAGGGTGTGCACCGCGTCATTGCCCGAGCGGAGGAACACCCCGAGCCACAGATCGTGGACCGAATACGTCAGGTTCTCCTTTATGCCGACGAGGCTGCTGCCCTCGCCCATCCCCGCCAGGTCGGCCGGCTTGACCGTGTACCTCTGGTCCTTGGGGAACTTCGGCAGCAGCGTGTCCGCGAACAGCATCTTCAGCGTGCTGGCCGGCGCGAGCCGCCAGTGCGGATTCTTCGCCGCCAGCACCTTGCCCGACTCGGCGTCGGACACGATCCACGAACGGGCCGTGAGCTGGTCCGGCTCCGGCAGCTTCGGCGCGCCCGCCTTCAGCCCCACCTGGACGCCGGGCATGCCCAGCCGGTCCCCGCCGACCTTGGACATCTTCGCCGGCGGCGCGGCCTCCGGCGGAGTCTTGCCGTCCCTGGGGTCGGCGTACGCGGTGCCCGCCATGAGGAGCGGGGAGACCAGCAACGCGGAGGAGGCCAGCGCGGCGACCGCGCGCAGGGGGTATCCCGTACGCGCCGGTGTCGCGCCGGTGGTGGAAGGGACGGAAGTCGTGGTGGAAGGGGCGGAACCGGTGGCGGAAGGGACGGAAGCCGGGGAAGCGGAGAAGGTCATCGGCACGTCGGTGAACGTACCCGCCCGCGGCGTATCCGCCGACAGCACCCCACGGAAGAGTGCCCCTGCCGACCGCCGGATGGAGGTCCTGCCCATACTGGAACTCATGAAGCTCTCTCGCCCCGTGTCCTGGTTCCTGCTCGCCTTCGGGGTATGGAGCTGGTTCATCTGGATCACTTTCGTCAAAAACCTCGTGAACGACGGGAGCGGACTCGCCTTTGACGACGCGGGTGACCCGACCGCCTACTTCTGGGTGCATCTGCTGCTCGCGGTGACGTCCTTTCTCTTGGGGACGGCGATCGGCGTGATCGGGTTCCGCGGCCTGCGCGCCCTTCGCAACCGCCCCGCGCCGCCCGAGCCCACCCACACCCCTTCCACCCCTCCCTCCACGCCTTCCTCCACGCCCCCCTCCGCGCCTTCCTCCGGCTCGTGACCCACGGACGACCCGAGGAATCCCCGTGATCTTCGCCCTGATCGTGGTCCCGGTCCTCGGGCTCTTCTTCGGCGTACACCGCTACCTGTGGTGCCGCCTCATCCGCGACACCACCAGCCCCGGCACCCTCCTCCGCCGCATCGGCACCGCCGCCGCCTTCGTCCTCCCCCTGACCTCCCTCGCGGCCCTCTTCTCCGCCCCCGCGAACGCCCCCTTCCCCCTCCAACAGGCCCTCGCCTGGCCCGGCTACCTGTGGCCGGCCCTGGTGCTCTACCTCACTCTGGCGCTGCTGGCGGGCGAGGTGGTGCGGTGGGTCGCCGCGCGCCTCATGAACCCCCCGGCACCCCCGCCCGCCAAGGAACCACCGCCAACCCCTGATTCCCCATCCCCACCCCCACCCACTCCCACCCCCGCACCGACTCCCACCCTCCTCCCGCCCCACGCGCACGCCCTGCCGCCGCCCGCCGCGCCGCCCCGCCGCCTCTTCCTCGCCCGCGCGGTCGCCGCGGGCGCCTCCCTGGCCGCCGCGGCCACCGTCGGATACGGCACCGCGACGACCCTCAACGGCCCACGCGTCAAGCGCGTCACCATCCCCCTGACCAAACTCCCGCGAGCCGCCCACGGCTTCCGTATCGCCGTCGTCAGCGACATCCACCTCGGCCCGCTCCTCGGCCGCGCCCACACCCGTCGCATCGTCGACACGATCAACCGCACCGGCCCCGACCTGGTGGCCATCGTCGGCGACTTGGTGGACGGCGACGTCGCCGACCTCGGCCCGGCCGCCGCACCCCTACGCGACCTCCGCGCCCGGCACGGCGCGTACTTCGTCACTGGCAACCACGAGTACTACTCGGGCGCCGCCCAATGGGTCGACCACGTAAGGGAACTGGGCATCCACCCGCTGGAGAACGCGCGCACCGAACTCCCCGGCTTCGACCTCGCCGGCATCAACGACCTGGCCGGCGCGACGGAACACGCGGGCCCCGACTACGCCCGCGCCCTCGACGGCCGGGACCCCGCCCGCGCCGTCGTCCTCATGGCCCACCAGCCGGTCACCATCCACGACACCGTCCGCCACGGCGTCGACCTCCAGCTCTCCGGCCACACCCACGGCGGCCAGATGTGGCCCGTCACCTACCTGGCCGAAGCCACCAACCCCACCGTCGCCGGCCTGGAACGCTATGGCGACACCCAGCTCTACGTCACCCGCGGCGCCGGCACCTGGGGCCCACCCGTACGCGTCGGAGCACCCCCCGACATCACCGTGGTCCAACTCGCCTCGCCCCACACGTGATCCCCGCCCGCCCGGTTGCGCCACGGAGGTAACAACCCGTCTACAAAGCGCGGTCGCATGCCGCGCTAAATCAGACACATCACGACAATCGATCTTGCAGCACAGGCTTGCGACTCCGTACTATTTATTGACTTTACGTGGTCCTTACCGTGGCGGCTTCAGGGCTGTGCGGGGAGGGCGAGCAGGGCATGCGGGGAACCGGGGGAGAACGGTCGTGAGTGAGCGGTTCAAGGTCGATCTCAACGAGCTGGACAGCGTGGTGCGTCAGCTCAAGCATCTTCAGAGCGACATGGACGAGCCGAGCCAGAAGGTGAAGTACAGCACCAACATCCCGAAGTCCGCGTTCGGTGGTGACTTCATCGAGAGGGGCAGGCTCGCCGATGCCCACGACGCCATGCAGGACTACATGACGGAGGTCGTCCAGGCGCTCCAGGACCTCATCCGCAGGTTCGGCGAGAAGACGGAAGCCAGCCGTGGCGCCTATGAGGACCAAGAGCACAACGCCAAGACCTCGATGAACGGCTGAACGGCTGAACGGCTCGCGACGGTGCACGGACGGATGACGGCGAAGAAGACAGAGGGGGGCCTGCATGGTTGACGCCCGGCAGGAGTACGAAAGCGCCAAGACGATGGAGCGGCAGCGGGAGGCGGAAGAGAGGGAAGACCGACTCAAGGCGTTCAAGGGTCAGCGCCTCACGCCGTCGTCCCCCTCCGACTTCCATCACCACGGCATCGACGCGCTCCGGGCGATGGTCGAGCACGCCAATCCCGACGCGATCGAGACGTCCGGAACGCACTGGCGCGCTTCCGCCGACCGGCTCGCGGGTAACGACGGGCAAGGCGGTATCCGCAAGGCGTTCTTGGACGCCGTCGACCACGCCACCGCGCACTGGGAGGGCTCGGCCTCCGAGGCGTTCCGCAAGGAAGCCGTGAAGGTGCTGGAGAAGGTCGACCGGACCTACCGCCACGCCAGGGTCGTCGAACGGACCTTGATCGGCACCCGGGAGAGTGGTCCCGAGCTCGGTGTCGCCCACAGTCTTCGTGAGGCCAAGAAGGCCATGTCGAAGATCAAGGACCCGGGCAAGGTGGACAGCGCGCTGGACGACAGCGGCGACGACACCCAGTTCCACAAGGACATGGCCAATCCGAAGATGGACGCCCGCATGGCGCTCGAGCTCAACCGGGACAGCCTGTCCCTGAGCAAGGAGCGTCAGGTCGAGGCCGTCGTCGTGATGGATGAGCTGGCGGCGAACTACGACGCCCACGCGAAGATCCTTGAGGAAGGCACCGACCCAGGCGGAGCCAAGGGGGACTGGCCGAAGCACCCCTCCTCAAGTGCCCCGCCTCCGCCGGTGAACATGCCCGCGACAGGTGTTACCCGGCCCAAGCCGTCGTCGGTCACGCCGAAGATGCCCAACGGCGCGGGCGGGCACGCCGTCCCGCCGGGTTTCGACGGCCCCAAGATCAGCCGACCGGAGCTGCCGGTGACCACCGGCCTCGACAGCGTGCAGGGTGGCACCCTCACCCCGCCGTCGACCGGCGGAACGTTCGGCGGCGGAATGCCGGCCGGCGGACACGGCGTGGTCGGTGGAACGGGCGGTCCCTTCGGCGGGGCGTTCCCGCCGGGCGTCATCGGTATGCCGGGCGGTGGCACGGGTCCTGGTGGCCGGGGCGCCGGCGGCATGCGCGGTGGCGCGGCCGGTGCGGGACGTCCCGGTGGCGGTGGCGCGGCCGGAGCCGGTGGCGCCAAGGCGGGTCGCGGCGGCGCGGCCGGACGCACCGGTGCGCAGGCGCGTACCCGCGGCGGCGTGGTCGGTAAGCCGGGCGGCCCCGCCGGCGGCGCCAAGCAGGGCGGTTCCGGTCTGCACCGCAGCCGCGGCGGCGCGAAGGCCGGAACGGGCCAGGGCGGCAAGGGCATGGCCGGCGCGGCCGGAGCCCAGGGCAAGGGCAAGGGGGAGAAGGAGCGCGGCACCAACCAGCGCCCCGACTACCTGGTGGAGGACGAAGAGACGTGGACGTCGCAACGTAATGTGGCGCCTCGCGTCATCGAGTAGACCGGCGATATCGTCGCCCGGCGACCAGTGAGGCGTGGCCCCGCACCCAGCGTGCGGGGCCTCTCGTCAGACGGAGCACCGACCGCAGCCCGGACGGCACGGCAAGAAGGAGCGAAGCAATGAGGGTCACCCGAACACTGCGCGCGACGGCGGGTGCCGCGCTGACGGGAGCGCTGCTGCTGGCCGCGAGCGGGACCGCATCCGCGGATCAGGTACGCAAGGACCTGTGGCCGCTGGAGGCGTTCGGCGCCCAGCAGCTCTGGACGGAAGCTACCGGCAAGGGCGTCACGGTGGCCGTGCTCGACGGCGGTTTTCGCGAGACCCATCAGGACCTGAAGGGACAGTTCGTCCCGGGCGAGAACTTCGCGAACACGTCCCAAGGGGACGGATCCGACGAGCTCGCTCCGGGCGAGGACATCCGTGACCACGGGACAGCCATGGCCGGCATCATCGCGGCCCACGGGCACGGCCCGGGTGGCTCCGCAGGCATCAAGGGACTGGCCCCAGGGGCGAAGATCATGCCCCTGCCCACGTACAAGAACGGTGCGGCGGCGACCCGATACGCGGTCGACCACGGTGCCGACGTCATCAATATGTCGTTCATCGAGGACCCGTCCGCGGATACCTGCGCGTCGATCCATTACGCGCTGGAGAAGGGGGTCGTCGTGGTGGCCGGCGTCGGCAACGACGGCCGCCCCAAGAAGAACTACCCGGCGGCCTGCCCCGGCGCGATCGGTGTCGGATCGGTGGACGAGTCCGGCGAGGCTGACGACGCCAACAACGCCAACTCCACGCTCGACCTCCTCGCCCCCGGCGTGAAGATTCCCGTCGCGATGGGCAAGAGCGACTCGGCCTACCGAACCGCGGACGGCAGCTCGGCCGCCACGGCCTACGTCTCCGCGGCGGCTGCCCTGATCAAGGAGAAGTTCCCGGACCTCACCCCGGGCCAGATCGCCAACCGTCTGGTGAAGACGGCCGGCCTGGCCCAGGCGGAAAAGGACAAGCACCTCAAGCTCCCGGACACCCACTACGGCTACGGCTTCATCCAGCCCGGCCCCGCCCTGCGGCGCAACATCCCGGCCGGCCCCGCACAGGGACCGCTGCCGATGCCCCACGGCAAGGCCCCCCAGACGGCCGTCAAGCCCGGCGCCGACAAGGGCCAGGACCCCGACCCGCCCATGGGCGGCAAGCAGAAGCTCATGCTCTTCGGCGGCGGCGCCCTCGGCCTGCTGGTTGTCATCGGAATCGTCATCGCGATCGTGGTCGCCTCGCGCCGCCGGAAGAACGCCGGCAGCCAGGCATGGGGCTGAGCACGCCCGCCCGAGGCCCGCGCGCCCGGCCGCTGTGAGCCGCTGAGCGAGCCGTCCCTCCTCGACGAGAGCTGCCGACCGTGTGTACGCGGTCGGCAGCTCTCGTGTGTGCGGGCCGTCGTGCGCAGCGCCCGCTGAGGGAAAATCGGGCGACGGGTCGCCGCCCCCGCTGTTAGTTTCAGGCCCCATGGACCCCGTAGGCGAAAAAGCGATACGTGCCTCTTTTGTGAACTGTTCCAAGGGCGAGGCGAGCCGGATCAATTTGCCCGTCGGAATGGCCGAACTGCCCTGGGGGGCACTGGACTTCCTGGGATGGCGGGATCCGGGGGCGCCGGACCGGAGTTATCTGGTGGCGCCTCGTGGGGACGGGCTGATCGGGGTCACGCTGCGGGTTCCGCATGGGGTGCGGCGGAGTTTTACCAAGACGACGGTGTGTTCGGTGTGCGTGACCGGACACCCCGGCTCGGGTGTCAGCCTGCTGGCCGCGCGTCGTGCCGGGGCTTCGGGGCGGCAGGGGAACACCGTCGGGGAATACTTCTGCGCCGACCTCGCGTGTTCTCTCTACGTCCGGGGACGTAAGCGGTCCCAGCTCGCCGGGCGGCATGAGGAGACCCTCCCGCTGGAGGAGCGGATCGCTCGCACCGTGCGGAATCTGGACGCCTTTTTGGACAAGGTCCTCGCGGGTGGGGGGAAGTAGAAGGAGAGCAGGGAAAAGCAGGGAAAGAGCGTTAAGAGTCGTGGTTGGGGGTGGCCGGCTTTTGGCGGGAAGTGGAGGCGGGGGCCGGGAGCAGGAAGTCGCTCAGGACGTTCGTTATCTCGCGGACGAGCGGGCGCAGTACGCGGAAGCGGGAGGCGGCCACGGCGCGGGCGATCAGGGGGGACGTCCGCTCCACCAGGGCGCGGCTGCGGGCGCAGTGCGGTGAGCGGTCGTAGACCCAGTACAGGACCAGGCCCATCTGCTGGAGCCACAGCAACCGCGGTAGTTGCTCGGCGAGTTCGGGGGCGGCCTTGACGTCCGCGCCGGCCAGCACCTGGCGGTGGACGGCGATGGCGGTTTCCCGGGGGCCCCGGGACTCGGTGGAGAACGGGCTGAGCGGGCTCTCGGGGTCGGCGGCGTTCTTGAAGAACTGGGTCGCGAACCGGTGGTACGGCTCGGCCACGTCGAGCCAGGCGAGCAGCACGCCCCGGATCCGTCCCGCCAGGTCCTTCTCGCGGGCCAGGACCTCCTGGACGGCCGCGGTGTGCTGTTCGGCGATGCGGTCGTAGAACCCCTGGACCAGGTGTTCCTTGGAGGCGAAGTAGTAGTAGGCGTTGCCTACGGAGACGCCGGCCTCCTGGGCGATGGCGCGCATGGTGGTCTTGTCGTAGCCGCGCTCCTGGAAGAGGCGCAAGGCCGTCTCCAGGATCAGTGTGCGGGTCTGCTCGCTCTTGGCGCGTGGCGCCGTACGCCGCCGCGGCCCGGATGCCTCCGGGCCCGTTGTCTCCGGACCCGGCGTCCCCCCGCCGTCCCCGCCCGGCCCACCGGCCGCTCCCGCCGCACCCCTTGTCGCTTCGTCCACGCTCCGACCCTAGCCGGAGCGGGCGTCGCAGGTGGCGCGGCCCTCGGGGCACGCGGCCGGGGCTGCCCGCCCGGTCCGCGGGCGTGCGGCCGCCCGCGCACAGCCCGGGTCCCACCGCACCGTCAGCCGGCGGACCGGGACGGCGATGCCGCCCCGGTCCGCCAGGTGGCCGGTCACCTCGCTCACACCCCCGTGGCGGGCGAGGGCTCGGTCCAGCCCCGCGGCGCCACCGGCGGGGCGTCTTCGCGCTCCATCGCCCCGCGCCGGCGGATCTTGTTGAGGACGTAGACGTTGGCGAGGTGCAGGACCCCGAGGACGAGGAGGACGACGCCGAGCTTGAGCGAGAGCGCCTCCAGAAGCCCGCGGGCGTTCGCGACCGTCTCGGCGGCCTTCAGGTAGAGGGCGACGAACCCGAGGTTGACGAGGTAGAAGCCGACGACCAGCAGGTGGTTGACGGCCTCGGCGAGCTTCTCGTCGCCGCGCAGGACGTCGGCCAGGAAGACGCGCCCGTTCCGGCTGAGCGTGCGGGCCACCCAGACGGTCAGGCTCACGCTGGTGAGCAGGTAGGCGATATACGCGGCGACTGTGAGGTCCATGCCCCACCCTCCTTGAACGTGTTCAAAAAGCGGTCCGTGAGGAACTGTAGACCTGTTTTTGAACGTGTTCAAGTGGGGGGGGGTGAGGAGGGGGTGGGGAGGGGGCGGGAGAGGCGCAGAAGATCAGAGCGCCTGATGATCCGTCTGTTCCGGGTGCTTGCGGAAGTGGCCGGTGGGGCTGATCCTCGTGTGCACGCCGTTCGGGGGAGCGGTGGGCACGGGAGCAGGGGGGCCGGTGTGTTACGAGTGCACTTCACCGCGCGGGATCTGGCGCGTACACGAGTGGCCGACGGGGCCGATCCGCTGTGGGAGACCGTGCTGAGCCTGCACATCCTGCGGGAGGACCGGGCGGAGCCGGCGCTGGCGGTCTGGCGGCGGCACGCGCGGTGGCACGGTCCCGGACCGTTGCGGACCCTGCTGCCACTGGTGCCCCGGCGGGGCTATTTCCCGGACTTCCTCACCCCGCCCGCCGCCGCGCACGGCGTCGAGCCGGGGCTGGAGGCCGTGATGAGTACGCCCCGGGCGCGGCTGCGCGCGGAGCTGGGCGTACTGGCCGGACGCCGGCCGCTCCCGGGGTGGGCGGGCGCGCTGGCGGCGGGCGAGCCGGCGGCGCTGCGGCGGCTCGCCCGGGGGCTGCGGACGTACCACCACCTCGCCGTCGCGCCGGGCTGGGCGCGGATCGCGGAGCGGGTGGCGGGCGACCGGGCGTTGCGGCTGCACGCGCTGGGGCAGGCCGGGGCCGAGGCGATGCTGCGGACGTTCGGGCCGCTGATGCGGTGGCGGCCGCCGGTGCTGGAGGTGGGCTATCCCGTCGAGCGGGAACTGCGCCTGGAGGGGCGCGGGCTGGTCCTCGTCCCGTCGTATTTCTGCCGTGGGGTGCCGGTGGCGCTCGCGGACGACGCGCTGCCGCCGGTCCTGGTCTATCCGGCGAGCGCGACGGCGGACGCCGAAGGGCCCCGCCTCCGTGAGTACGGAAGCGAGGCCCTCAGGGACGTACGGACCCGCCTCGGGGGCGGGAAGCGGTGCCTGATCGGTGCGAGGTGACCGGCGAGGCGGACCGCTCAGAAGCGCCGAGTGATCAGCGCCCGCTTGACCTCCTGGATCGCCTTCGTGACCTCGATGCCGCGCGGGCAGGCGTCCGTGCAGTTGAAGGTCGTACGGCAGCGCCAGACGCCGTCCTTGTCGTTCAGGATCTCCAGGCGCTGCTCGCCGCCCTCGTCGCGCGAGTCGAAGATGAAGCGGTGGGCGTTGACGATGGCCGCCGGGCCGAAGTACTGGCCGTCGTTCCAGAACACCGGGCAGGACGACGTGCACGCGGCGCACAGGATGCACTTGGTGGTGTCGTCGAAGCGCTCGCGGTCCTCGGCGGTCTGCAGGCGCTCACGCGTCGGCTCGTTGCCCTTGGTGATCAGGAAGGGCATCACGTCGCGGTAAGCCTGGAAGAACGGCTCCATGTCCACGACCAGGTCCTTCAGGACCGTCAGGCCCTTGATGGCCTCGACCGTGATCGGCTTCTCCGGGTTGATGTCCTTGATCAGCGTCTTGCAGGCCAGGCGGTTCTTGCCGTTGATGCGCATCGCATCGGAGCCGCAGATGCCGTGGGCGCAGGACCGACGGAAGGTCAGCGAACCGTCCAGGTCCCACTTGATCTTGTGGAGGGCGTCCAGGACGCGCTCCTTCGGGTCGATGTCGAGCTGGAAGTCTTCCCAACTCGCGTCCTCGGAGATCTCCGGGTTGAACCGGCGGATCCGGAAGGTGACCTTGATCGTGTGTGCGGCGGCCTCGGTCTCGGCGGAGGCCGCGCTCTTTTCGAGCGTGGAGGTGCTCATCAGTACTTACGCTCCATCGGCTGGTAGCGGGTCTGCACGACCGGCTTGTAGTCGAGACGGATCGACTCGGCGCCGTCTGCGCCCACCTCGCGGTACGCCATGGTGTGCCGCATGAAGTTGACGTCGTCGCGGTTGGGGTAGTCCTCGCGGTAGTGACCGCCGCGGGACTCCTTGCGGGCGAGCGCGGAGACGGCCATGACCTCGGCCAGGTCGAGCAGGTTGCCCAGCTCGATGGCCTCCAGCAGGTCGGTGTTGAACCGCTTGCCCTTGTCCTGGATGGACACGTTCAGGTACCGCTCGCGCAGCTCGCCGATCTTCTCGACCGCGGTCTTGATCGTCTGCTCGGTGCGGAACACCATCACGTTGGCGTCCATGCACTCCTGGAGCTCCTTGCGGATCTCCGTGACCCGCTCGCTCCCGTCGGAGTTGCGCAGCCGCTCCACCTGGTCGATGACCTGGCGCGCCGGGTCCTCGGGCAGCTCGACGTAGTCGTGCCCGGCGGAGTACTGGGCCGCGGCGATGCCGGCCCGCTTGCCGAAGACGTTGATGTCCAGCAGCGAGTTGGTGCCCAGGCGGTTGGCGCCGTGCACGGAGACACAGGCCACCTCGCCGGCGGCGTACAGGCCCGGGACGACGGTGGTGTTGTCGGCCAGCACCTCGCCCTCGACGTTGGTCGGGATGCCGCCCATGGCGTAGTGCGCGGTCGGCTGGATCGGGATCGGGTCCGTGTAGGGCTCGATACCGAGGTAGGTCCGCGCGAACTCGGTGATGTCGGGCAGCTTGGCGTCGAGCTGCTCCGGCGGCAGGTGGGTCAGGTCCAGGTAGACGTGGTCGCCGTCCGGACCGCAGCCGCGGCCCTCGCGGATCTCCGTGTAGATGGAGCGGGAGACCACGTCTCGCGAGGCCAGGTCCTTCATGACGGGCGCGTACTTCTCCATGAAGCGCTCGCCGTCCTTGTTGCGAAGGATGCCGCCCTCGCCGCGCGCGCCCTCGGTCAGGAGGATGCCCATGCGCCAGATGCCCGTCGGGTGGAACTGGAAGAACTCCATGTCCTCCAGCGGCAGCCCGCGGCGGTAGGCGGCCGCCTGGCCGTCACCGGTCAGGGTGTGCGCGTTGGAGGTCACCTTGAAGAACTTGCCGGTGCCGCCGGAGGCGAAGATGACCGCCTTCGCCTGGAAGACGTGGATCTCGCCGGTCGCCAGCTCGTAGGCGACGACGCCCGCGGACTTCTTGACCCCGTCGACGTCCTGGAGCAGGAGGTCGAGGACGTAGAACTCGTTGAAGAACTCCACGCCTTCCTTGACGCAGTTCTGGTACAGCGTCTGGAGGATCATGTGGCCGGTGCGGTCCGAGGCGTAGCAGGACCGGCGGACCGGGGCCTCGCCGTGGTTACGGCTGTGACCGCCGAAGCGGCGCTGGTCGATCGTGCCGTCCGGGGTCCGGTTGAACGGCAGGCCCATCTTCTCCAGGTCCAGGACCGAGTCGATGGCCTCCTTCGCCAGGATCTCGGCGGCGTCCTGGTCGACCAGGTAGTCGCCGCCCTTGATCGTGTCGAAGGTGTGCCACTCCCAGTTGTCCTCCTCGACGTTGGCCAGGGCGGCGGCCATGCCGCCCTGCGCCGCGCCGGTGTGGGAGCGGGTCGGGTAGAGCTTCGTCAGGACGGCGGTGCGGCTGCGCTTGGTCGACTCGATGGCCGCGCGCATGCCCGCGCCACCGGCGCCGACGATGACCGTGTCGTACTTGTGAATCTTCATGGGTGGATTACCTCAGCCCCGGGCCTAGCGGATGTTCGGGTCGAAGGTGAAGATCACCAGCGTGCCCAGAAGGACGGTGAACACCGTGGCGGTGTACAGCAGCATCTTCAGCCAGAAGCGGGTGTTGTCCCGCTGCGCGTAGTCGTTGATGACGGTGCGCAGGCCGTTGGCGCCGTGCAGCATGGCGAGCCACAGCATCGTCAGGTCCCAGACCTGCCAGAACGGTGAGGCCCAGCGGCCGGCGACGAACGCGAAGCCGATCTTGGTGACGCCGCCGTCCAGCACGAGCTGGATCAGCAGGTGACCCAGGACCAGGACGACCAGGACGATGCCGGACAGACGCATGAAGAGCCACGTCTGCATCTCGAAGTTGCCGCGCGAGGCGCGCGGGGTCTTCCCGGTGCGCTTGCGCGGCGGCTCGATGACGGGGGCCGGGTTGTCCACGTCGTAGAGCGGAACGCCGGCGGTGGTGTCCGTCGCGGCGTCGGCCGCGGGGGAGTGGGTTTCAGCAGACATCTCGCCTCATCAGCTCCCGAACAGCGTGCGCAGGGTGTGCTGCAGCACGGGGTAGAAGGCACCGGCCATCAAAACGACCCAGATACCGACAACGGTCCACAGAAGCTGCTTTTGGTACTTCGGACCCTTCGACCAGAAGTCCACGGCGATGACCCGCAGGCCATTGAGCGCGTGGAAGAGGATGGCGGCCACGAGGCCGTACTCCATCACGTTGACGAGGGGCGTCTTGTATGTCGCGACGACGTCGTCGTAGGCCTCGGGAGAGACCCGGACGAGAGCGGTGTCGAGGACGTGGACGAACAGGAAGAAGAAGATGAGGACGCCAGTGACTCGATGAGCCACCCAGGACCACATGCCTTCCCGGCCGCGGTACAGCGTTCCAGCCGGCACGGAAATACCCTCCGGGAGCGGGGATTGGGGCTGGCCGCCAGTCTTCCGCGAAGTGGAATCTGCACTGTCGGTCGGGCCCGGCCGGGTACGGTCCACCGGCCCTGGCCATCGTAGCGACGTGTTGTCGGTTCCTTGCGCCGGGGTCCTTAGGTGTGATCAAACAGGCACCAACGGGCTATCACACAAGTACGAACAGTCACTTTCCGGACGATGAGTCATGAGCCGGACGCGTCGGCATGTGCCACAGGCTCTTGCGGAGAGGCCACTCGGTTCTGCCAAGGTATGCCGCACCGCTACCCGGACGGCGGCGGACGGATCTTCCCGACGGGTGCGGAACGGGCCGCTGACGGAAGCTGGACGGGAAGCGGAGCGACGGACGGGAGCCGGAGGGACGCCGGCCGCCCGCGGAAGCGGAGGTGAGGAGGTGGCCGAGTCGGACGCCGCGCTGACGACGCCGGTCGACCGCTGTCCGGCGGATGCGCGCGGTTCACCCGGATGAGAGAGCTTTCGCGCGCTTGGCGGACGACGGGCCCCGCGCACCTGGCAATACCTTCGCCCCGAAAGTGAGGATTGCACGATGTTGAATCCGATCCGGCCGGCACGCTCCACCCGGCCGTCGGTCCTCCGGCCGCCCGCGCTGCTGGCCCCGGCGCTCGCCTCGGCCCTCGCCCTCACCGGCTGTTCCCGAGCCGCCGACCCCGAGCCGCCCCGCGGCACGGCCACCGCCAGCGCCTCCCGATCGGCCACCAGCACCCCCTCTCCGGCCGCCCCCACACCCACCTGGGCGCCGGTCACCGGAGCGCCGCGCACCATCCCCGCCGTACGCGCCTTCCACCCCGCCGACGGGCGCGGCTGGCGGCCCTCGAAGGGCGCCCGGATCGTCGTGCCGGCCGGGCAGAAGAGCACCGTCGCCGACGAGGCGCGCCTGCTCGCCGGCGAACTGGGCGGGCTGCCCGTGGTCTGGGGGGAGCAGAGCGTGCGCCCGGGGGACGTGGAGGTGAAGCTCGGGGGCAAGGGCGCGGCGGACCGGCCGGACAACGCCCCGGCCCGCGACACCGCCGACGAGGCGTACACCCTGACCGCCCGCGACACCCGCCTCACCCTGACGGCCCCCACCGACGCCGGCGTCTTCTACGGCACCCGCACCGTCAAGCAGGCCGTACGCGCCGCCGGCGGACTCCCCGAAGGCACCATCGAGGACCGGCCGGACCGCCCGCAGCGCGGAATGATGCTGGACAACGCCCGCAAGCCCTTCAGCGCCGCCTGGATCGAGGACCGCGTCCGCGAGCTGGGGGACCTCAAGCTCAACCAGCTCCAACTGCACTTCTCCGACGACCAGGGCTTCCGCATCCAGAGCGACACCCACCCCGAGATCGTCTCCAAGGACCACCTGACCAAGGACGAGGTCCGCCGCCTGCTGCGGCTCGCCGCGAGCCGGCACATCAGCGTCATCCCCGAGATCGACTCGCCCGGCCACCTGGGCGCCGTCCTCGACCGGCACCCCGAACTCCAGTTGCGCAACGCCCAGGGGCGGACGGTGCCGGGCGCCATCGACATCTCCGAACCCCGGGCCGGCACGCTCGTCGACGACCTGCTGCGCGAATACGCGAAGCTGTTCGCCGGCCCGAAAGGCGACGCGTACTGGCATCTGGGCGGTGACGAATACCAGGCGCTGATGTCGCGCTCGCCGCAGACGTCCTATCCGGGGCTCGCGCGGGCCGCGCGGGAGAAGTACGGGCCGGGCGCCACCATCGAGGACCTGGCCACCGGCTGGCTCAACGACCGGCAGAAGGTCGTGCGGGCGGCGGGCCGGAACCGGATCGAGGCGTGGAACGACGGGTTCTTCGCCGGCGGCTCCGTCCAGGCCGACAAGGGCCGCACGGTCGCCTACTGGACCGGCAAGGAGATCGGCGCCCGCGACCCGGCGGAGTACCTGCGTGAGGGCCGCGAGGTGCTCAACCTCAACGACGAGTACCTCTATTACGTCCTCGGCGAGCCCAATCAGTTCGTCTACCCCACGGGGGAGCGGATCTACCGCGACTGGACGCCCCGGGTGCTGCGCGGCACCGCGCCGGTGGCCGTGCCCAAGGACCGGACCGGCCCCGACCGGGTGCCCGGCGCGCGCTTCGCCATCTGGTGCGACCGGGCCGGTGCCCAGACGCCGGAGCGGATCGCCAAGGGGATCCGGATGCCGCTGCGGGCGCTGGCACAGAAGACCTGGGACCCGCGGCCGCCGGCGATGTCGTGGAAGGACTTCACGGCGCTGGCCGACCGGGTCTGAAGAGGGATCCGAAGAAGGAGAGGGACGGCCGGGGCCGCCACCCCCCACAGGAGAGGCCCCGGCCGTCGTTCTCGGGAAGGCCGCGTGCGGCCTCCTAACCGATACAGCGCCGGACGGCCCGAAAATGTCACACCGGGTGCGTCCGGGGGCACGGCCGGTGGCCTGGACGCGGGCCGGGAGGGGCCCGTAACGTGCCCAATCGCGGCGGGTCGGGCGCTGACCGGGCCCGTTCGCGGGACCCTCGCGGGCACCCGCGGACACGTGCGCCCGTCGCTCCATGCGGTGGCCCGGGTTCGGAGCGTGCGCGCCGACGGGTTACGGTCAGCAGGAACAGTCGGGTTACCGGGGGTTTTCGGCGTGTCGTGCTCACCCGCGGCGGTCGGTGGCCGTCAGGTACCCGGCGCCGCGCGGCGCGTCAGCCGCCGGCGGGACAAGGCAGAGGCAGCAAGTACCGGGCGGCGGACACTCCGCGTGCGACAGGATGGACCCGTGCGAGGGGACGACATTCAGCCGGACGACAGTCGGCTGACGGTTGCCGTACAGGCGGCACAGGACGGCGACGAGACAGCGTTCCGCACCGTCTACCGCGCCGTGCATCCCCGACTTCTCGGATATGTACGGACCTTGGTGGGCGAAGCGGACGCCGAGGACGTCGCGTCCGAGGCGTGGCTCCAGATCACCCGCGACCTCGCGCGCTTCAGCGGCGACGCGGACCGCTTCCGCGGCTGGGCCGCCCGCATCGCCCGCAACCGCGCCCTGGACCACATCCGCATGCGCGGCCGGCGCCCCGTCATCGGCGGCGACGAGAGCGAACTGACCGACACGCCCGCCACGGCCGACACCGCCGGCGAGGCGCTCGAAGCCCTCGGCACCGGCCGCACCCTCCGCCTCATATCCCGGCTGCCGCAGGACCAGGCCGAAGCCGTGGTGCTGCGCGTGGTCGTCGGACTCGACGCCAAGAGCGCGGCGCAGGTCCTGGGCAAGCGGTCCGGCGCGGTGCGCACCGCCGCGCACCGGGGCCTGCGGCGGCTCGCCGAACTGATCGGCGACGTCGACGGCGACGGCCTCGGGCAGGACCCAGGCCAGGACGGCGACGACGGCACCGGACGCCCGCGGAGCGGATCCGGACGCCCGGAGAACGGACCGGGATGTCCGGAAAACGGGCCCGAATCCGGCGCCGACCAACGCGGAGGTACCTCCGCCCGCCCCTCCGCACCCGGTCCGCGCAAAGGTGGTGGAACGATGGGCGGAGTGCCCCTCCAGGGCAGACGGCGCCGGGACGGCGTGGCGGAATCGTACGTACCAGGTGTGACGGAAACGGCCGCGCGAACGCAGAAGGACATGTGATGGCCGACGACCGGTACAACTGGCTCGACAAGGACGCCGCGGAGCGACTGCTGCGTGGCGAACCGGTCATAGCCCCCGACGGTGCCGGCGCCCAGGAACTCCAGCAGTTGCTCGACGCCGCCGCGGCGGCCGGCGCGGCCCCCGCCGAAACCGTTCCGCTCCCCGGCGAAGAGGCCGCACTCGCCGCCTTCCGCCAGGCACGCGTCGCCGAGCCCGGGGCCGGGCGGCGCGCCACGGCCGGGCGGGCCGCGCGCCCCGGCAGTCTCGCCGACCGCACCTGGCTCGCCCGCCCTTTCCGGCGCGGCTTCGCCGCCGCACTGGCCGTCTGCGCGATCGGCGGCGTCGCCGTGGCGGCCGGCTCCGGCGTCCTGCCGTTCCAGGGCGGCGACGGCGAGCCGGGCTCCACCGTCTCCGCCCGCCCCACCCCCGGCACCCTCGAATCCCGCCCGCCGGGCGCGGAGACCGACGGCAGTACGGGCCACTCCCCGGACCCCACCCCCGGCCGGAACAGCCGCGAACCCACCGGCACTCCCCGCCCGGGCAGCTCCGGCGGCACCGCCGACCCCGGCACCCCGGGCGGCCGCGACAGCGCGGGCGGCAACGGCGGCGACCGTGAAAGCGGGCCGGACGCCGCGCGCAAGGCGCTCGTCCTGCCCCTGTGCCGCGACTACGAATCCGGCAATCGCGGCAGCATGGACCGCGATACGCTGCGCCGCCTGGAGCGCGCGGCGGGCGGCGCCGACAAGATCCACACCTTCTGCCGCAAGTACCTCACCGACCACGACGGCGGCTCCGGGACCGGCGGTTCGGCGGGCGACGGGTCCGGCGGCGGCACCGGCGGCCGCGGCGACACCGGCGGCAAGAACAGTGGCGGCCAGGGCGGCGGCGAGGAAGACGACGACGAACACCCCGCCACACCCAGCCCCGCTCCCCGCACCCTCCCCGCACCACCCGCCACCCCCGTCCCGGACCCCGCCGACAGCGCCTCCTCGACGGCGGCTCTCAGCGGGGTGTGACGTTTTCCGGACCGGTGACGCAGTAGTGAGTGAAGCCGACTGGTCATCGGCTGCGCAGGAGCCGGGGTTCCCCCCGTACCCACGGCTCCGCGCACTCGGCGCGGGCGGGGCACGTTCCCCCGGCCCTGCCCGCGCCCCTTCTCTTACCTCGGCCCCCAGGGCCGACGGGCCGTCCTAGCGGTAGATGACCACCTTGGTCCCCGGCTTGGCCGCGGCGAAGAGGGCGGCGATCTTCTTCTTGTCGCGGACGTTGACGCAGCCGTGGGAGGCGCCGCGGTAGCCGCGGGCCGCGAAGTCCGACGAATAGTGCACCGCCTGGCCGCCGCTGAAGAACATCGCGTACGGCATCGCCGAGTGATAGAGCGTCGAGACGTGATGCCGGCTCTTGAACGTCAGGGCGAACGTGCCCTCGCGCGTCGGGGTGTACTGCGAGCCGAAACGGACATCCATCGCCGTCACGACCCGGCCGTCGACCATCCAGGCCAGGGTCCGGGCCCGCTTGCTGATGCAGATTACCCGCCCCGTCACGCAGCGCCGGTCCGGCCGGCCGACCGGCTCGGCCGTGGGCGGACGGGACTGCGCGGGCGACGGACGCCGGGTGCGCGCGAGCAGCGCGCGCCACGCCGCGGGCTGCACCGCGCCGGTCCGCGGCATGCCCAGCCGCTGCTGGAACGCCCGGACCGAGGCGGCGGTCACCGTGCCGTAATAGCCCGTCGGGGAACGGTCGAACAGCCCCAGTTGCGCCAGGCGCGCCTGGAGTTCGCGGACCTGCGGGCCGCGCGAGCCGACCGCCAGCACCGGCCTCGGCTCGGGCGGCACGGGCCGCCGCGGGTGCGCCTGTCGGGCGGGAGCGGGGGCCGCGCCGGCGGCGGACGAAACGGCCTTGGGCGGATAGCGGCCGCTCTTGCCGTCGAGCGCCGCGGTACCCGTGACGGACACCGGCCGGCACCCCACCGCCAGCGCCGCCACCACCAGCACCGCGGCCACCGCCGGCACCCCGCGCACCGTGCGTCGTCCCGCTGAGTGCCCCATCTTCCACCCCCGCGTCTCGCCGGCCCCACCGGCCACCGTGATGCTTCCCAGGGCTGCGCGGCGCCGAACCTGCGGGCATCCTGGTGACCAGGTCTCGGAACACGTACATCCGGTCACCACTGGGAAGGCGTATCCCCATGACGCGCGAGTCGGGCAGTGTGCGGTACAACGAGAGCGGTCTGCCCGTCGAGCCCGTCTACGGACCCGAGGCACTCGACGGCTGGGACCCGGAGCGCCGTCTCGGCGCGCCCGGCGACTACCCCTTCACCCGTGGCGTCTACCCCACCATGTACACCGGCCGCCCCTGGACGATGCGTCAGTACGCGGGCTTCGGCACCGCGCGGGAGTCCAACGCCCGCTACCGGCAGCTCATCGAACACGGCACGACCGGACTGTCCGTCGCCTTCGACCTGCCGACGCAGATGGGCCACGACTCCGACGCGCCGATCGCGGCCGGCGAGGTCGGCAAGGTCGGCGTGGCCATCGACTCGATCGAGGACATGCGGGTGCTGTTCGACGGCATTCCGCTGGAGCGGGTCTCCACCTCCATGACCATCAACGCGCCGGCCGCGCTGCTGCTGCTCCTGTACCAACTCGTGGGCGAGGAGCAGGGGGTGGCGGCGGACCGGCTCACCGGCACGATCCAGAACGACGTGCTCAAGGAGTACATCGCGCGCGGTACGTACATCTTCCCGCCGAAGCCGTCACTGCGCCTGGTCGCGGACACCTTCCGGTACTGCCGGGCCGAGATCCCGAAGTGGAACACCATCTCGATCTCCGGCTACCACATGGCCGAGGCCGGTGCCTCGCCCGCGCAGGAGATCGCCTTCACCCTCGCCGACGGCATCGCCTACGTCCGTACGGCCGTCGCCGCCGGCATGGACGTGGACGACTTTGCGCCCCGCCTGTCCTTCTTCTTCGTCGCCCGCACCACGCTCCTGGAAGAGGTCGCCAAGTTCCGCGCCGCCCGCCGCGTCTGGGCGCGCGTGATGAGGGAGGAGTTCGGCGCGAGGAACCCCAAGTCGCTGATGTTGCGCTTCCACACCCAGACCGCCGGGGTGCAGCTCACCGCCCAGCAGCCGGAGGTGAACCTCGTCCGGGTCGCCGTGCAGGGGCTGGCCGCGGTGTTCGGCGGCACCCAGTCGCTGCACACCAACTCCTTCGACGAGGCCCTCGCGTTGCCGACCGACAAGTCGGCGCGCCTGGCGCTGCGCACCCAGCAGGTGCTCGCCCACGAGACCGATGTCACCGCCACCGTCGACCCGTTCGCCGGCTCCTACGCGGTGGAGTCGATGACGGACCGGATGGAGGCGGCCGTGGTCGAACTCATGGGGCGCGTCGAGGACTTGGGCGGTGCGGTGGCCGCCATCGAGCGGGGTTTCCAAAAGGGTGAGATCGAGCGGAACGCGTACCGCATCACCCAGGAGACGGACGCCGGCGAGCGGGTCGTGGTGGGCGTCAACCGCTTCCGGCTGGACGAGGAGGAGCCGTACGAGCCGCTGCGGGTCGACCCGGCGATCGAGGCCCAGCAGGCCGGGCGGCTGGCCGCGCTGCGGGCCGGCCGCGACGGGGCGGCGGTGTCCGCGGCGCTCGACGCCCTGAAGGAGGCCGCCGCGGGCACGGACAACGTCCTCTACCCGATGCGGGAGGCGCTGCGGGCCAGGGCGACGCTCGGCGAGGTCTGCGGCGCCCTGCGCGCGGTGTGGGGCGTTCATGTGCCCACGGACGCCTTCTGACATCTCCTACGAGCCGGCCGGTGCTCCGGGGACCCGCGGGAATCGGCCGCGGCCGCCCTGGGTCAGACTGGTGGCATGTCCTCACCCCGCCGCGCGTGCCCCGTCTGCACCCGAGAGATCGCCGTCGTCGGCGGCCGCTTCTGCCGTCACGACCCGCCCGGGCGGCGGATGGGCCTGGAGCTGATCTCCTGCCCGGGGTCGCGGCGGATCGCGCCGATGATGGCGCCGGCGGAGAAGCTCTTCGACCCGGAGGAGCCGCCGATCCCGGGACAGCAACCGCTGTTCTGAGCCGGTGGCGGTGAACTACGGCGCCAGCACGTCGAGTTCGGCCATCGCGCCGAGGGTGATCTCGCGGGTCAGGGACTCGGCGCGGGCCGCGTCCCCGGTGCGGACCGCCTCGGCGACCTGCACGTGCAGGGTGACCGCGGCCGGGTCGGGGTCGGTGAACATCACACGGTGCTCGGTGCGGCCGGTCAGGACCGCGGCGACCACCTCGCCGAGCCGGGCGAACATCTCGTTGCCGGAGGCGGCGAGCACCAGGCGGTGGAAGGCGGTGTCGTGCACGAGATAGGCGTCGAGCTGCTGGCCGCGCGAGGTGGCCACCATGCCCATGGCGTGCTCGGTCAGTTCGGCGCACTGCGCGGGGGTGGCGTGGGTGGCGGCCAGTCCCGCCGCGACCGGTTCGACGGCCGAGCGCAGGACGGTCAGCGAGCGCAGTTGCCGGGGCCGGTCCCGGCCGGCCAGCCGCCAACTGATCACCCGCGGGTCGTAGACGTTCCACTCCTCGGTGGGGCGGACGGTCACCCCGACCCGGCGACGGGAGGCGACCAGCCGCATGGACTCCAGGACCCGGATCGCCTCGCGGATGACCGTGCGCGAGACGTCGAAGCGCCGCTCCAGCTCGTCCGTGCGCAAGACGGTGCCCGGAGGGTAGTCACCCGCGGTGATCGCGGGTCCCAGGGACTCCAGCACGCGGGCGTGCAGCCCCTTCCCCTCGTTTTCCATGGGGCCAGCCTACGTTCCCCCCACTTCCTCGATTAAGTATGACGTTTTCGTCACGGACTCTTGATACGTCGTACCTAATGGGTTTCAGTGGGGCGACGCACGAGGTCGAAGAAGACAGCGAGGTAGACGGGATGAGCTTCCCCCACGTCGTCGTGGTGATGGGCGTGGCCGGCACCGGTAAGACGACGATCGGCCCTCTCGTGGCCGCCGAACTGGGCGTTGCCTACGCCGAGGGCGACGACTTCCACCCGCCGGCCAACATCGCCAAGATGTCGGCCGGCACCCCGCTGGACGACGACGACCGCGGCCCCTGGCTGGACGCCATCGGCGCCTGGGCCCACGACCGGGCCGGCCGGGGCGGCGTGGTCAGCAGCTCCGCGCTCAAGCGCGCCTACCGCGACCGCCTGCGCGCCGCCGACCCGGGCCCGCCCGGCGCCCCCGGCCTGTCCCCCCTCGTGTTCCTGCACCTCACCGGAGACCGGGCGCTGATCGAGGAGCGGATGGCCGGGCGCACCGGTCACTTCATGCCGGCCGCGTTGCTCGACTCCCAGTTCGCCACGCTCGAACCGCTCGGCCCCGACGAGGCCGGTGTCGTCGTGGAGGTGTCCGGCACGCCGGAGGAGATCGCCGCCCGCGCCGTCGCCGCCCTGCGCCGCCTGCGCCCGGCCGGCTGACGCCCCTTCACGTAACGCCCTTCACGTACCGCAGCCACCCCCCTTTCCCCCTGCCGTCCACCCAAGGGAATCGCCGTGATTCATCTCAGCGCCGAGATGCTCGCAGTGGATGCGACCGAGCCCCTCACCTCGGCCGGTCACGCACAGCTCGGCATCGCCGTCCTCGCCGGCATCGCCGTCATCGTTCTGCTGATCACCACGTTCAAGCTGCACGCCTTCCTGTCGCTGATCATCGGCTCGCTGGTGCTCGGCGCGGTCGCCGGCGCCCCGCTGGACAAGGCCATCGCCAGTTTCTCGACGGGTCTGGGCACGACCGTCGCGGGCACCGGCGTGCTGATCGCGCTGGGCGCCGTACTGGGCAGGCTGCTGGCCGACTCCGGCGGCGCCGACCAGATAGTCGACACGATCCTGGCGAAGGCGAGCGGGCGGGCGATGCCGTGGGCGATGGTGCTGATCGCCGGCATCGTCGGTCTGCCGCTCTTCTTCGAGGTCGGGATCGTGCTGCTCATCCCGGTCGTGCTGCTGGTCGCCCGGCGCGGCGGCTTCTCGCTGATGCGGATCGGCGTCCCGGCGCTGGCCGGCCTGTCCGTCATGCACGGCCTGATCCCGCCGCACCCCGGTCCGCTCGTCGCCGTCGACGCGGTCGGCGCGAACCTCGGCGTGACCCTCGCCCTGGGCGTGGTCGTCGCCATCCCGACGGCGATCATCGCGGGCCCGGTCTTCTCCCGGTACGCGGCCCGCTGGGTGGACATCCGCCCGCCGGAGAAGATGATCAACTCCTCCTCCGGGGCCGCGCGGACGTCGGACTCCAGGGTCAAAGGGGCCTCCGCCGTGCCGGACCGGCGCCCGGGCTTCGGCGTCACCGTCGCCACCGTGCTGCTGCCCGTCGTGATGATGCTGGCCAAGGCCCTGGTCGACATCGTCGTCGACGACCCCGAAGCCACCGTCCAGAGGGTGTTCGACGTGGTCGGCTCGCCGCTGATCGCGCTGCTGACCGCCGTCCTGGTCGCGATGGTCACGCTGGGCCGGGCGGCCGGCTTCACCAAGGGGCGGACCGCGGCCACCGTCGAGAAGTCGCTCGCCCCGATCGCCGGTGTGCTGCTGATCGTCGGCGCGGGCGGCGGCTTCAAGCAGACGCTGGTGGACGCGGGCGTCGGCAAGATGATCCTGGACATGTCCACGGACTGGCACCTCTCCGCGCTGCTGCTGGCCTGGCTCATCGCGGTCGCCATCCGCCTGGCCACCGGCTCCGCGACGGTCGCCACCATCTCCGCCGCCGGCCTGGTCGCCCCGCTCGCCGACGGCATGAGCACCCCCCACGGCGCCCTGCTGGTCCTGGCGATCGGCTGCGGCTCGCTGTTCTTCAGCCACGTCAACGACGCCGGTTTCTGGCTGGTCAAGGAGTACTTCGGCATGGACGTCGGCCAGACCCTCAAGACCTGGTCGGTCATGGAGACGCTGATCTCGGTCGTCGGGATCGGCTGCGTCCTGCTGCTGTCCCTGGTCCTGTAGGGGCCCCGAACCTCAGAGCGGTTCGCCGTTCCGGGCGCCTCCCCCCGTAAGGCGCCCGTTTCCCGGCACGAGGCCGTACCCCGCGCGTGGTCGCGGAGTACGGCCTCGTGCGCGTCGCGGCGAGGGCGGCTCACACGGCCGGGTCCGGTACGCGGGCGGCGAGGTAGGGCGCCAGGGCGGTGGCCATGTGCAGGGCCGCGTCCTCGGCGGGCGCGGCCAGGGCGACGTAGCCGTCGGGGCGGATCAGGAACAGGCCGGGGCCGTCGCCGTAGGCGTCGCGGACGTGGCCGGCGGAGTCGATCAGGTCGGGGGTGGGGCCGCCGACGCGGACGGTGCGCAGCAGCGCCCCGTCGGCCGGCAGCGCCGCCGTGTCGGGGTCGATGCCCAGCGCGAGCAGCGTGAAGTGCGGGCCCCGGAAGGCGTCGAAGAGGCGGGAGGACCGCCCGTCGGCGGTGGTGCACGGGGCGTCGGGCGCGCGGTCACCGGCGCGCGGCGCGCCCTCGGGGACGTGCGCGCGCAGCTCGCGGGCCAGCGGGCTGTCCCGGTAGCCGAGGTCCAACTGGTGGAGGTCCCTGCCGCGGCGCAGGTTCCCGGAGCGGTGCAGCCGGGTGCTGGTGTCCAGGATGTGGGCGGCGATCGGGCGGCGTTCGCCCTCGTAGCTGTCGAGCAGGGCGTCGGGGGCGCCGTGCCGCAGGACCTGGCCGAGCTTCCAGCCGAGGTTGTAGGCGTCCTGGACGCTGGTGTTCAGGCCCTGGCCGCCGGCCGGGGAGTGGATGTGGGCCGCGTCGCCCGCCAGGAAGACCCGACCGGCGCGGAAGCGGTCGGCCATGGCGGCCTTGGGGCGGTAGACGGAGGTCCACACGACCTCGCGGATCTGCTCCGGGGCGAGGTGGGTGGCGTCCGCTATGACGGCCCGGACGGCCTCGGCGGAGGTGTCGGGTTCGTCCTGGAACGCCGCGAGGAGACCCTGGAAGAGGTCGGTGCCGGCCAGCGGCAGGAGCGCGATGAACCCGCCGTGGGGCAGCGTCCAGCGGTGCCAGTGGTCCCGGTCCAGGCCGTCGATGGCGAGGTCGGCGAGGACCGCGGCGCCGGGGGTCAGCGACGGGCCGCTCATGCCGATGCCGAGCGCCTTGCGCACGGTGCTGCGTCCCCCGTCGGCGGCGACCAGATAGCGGGCGCCGACGGTCCGCTCGCCGCCGCCGGCGAGGGTGAGCCGGGCCCGTACGCCGTCCGCGTCCTGCTCGAAGGCGGTGAGCTCGGTGGAGAAGAGGACCTCGCCGCCGAGCTCCGACAGCCGCGCGCTCAGCACCTCCTGATTGCGCCACTGCGGGACCATCAGGGGAGTGGCGTAGGGGACGGCGGGCGTCGGATCGACGCTTTCGATCATCTCGGTGGTCCGGGTGATCCGGCCGTCCTCCCACAGGGCCGTCTTCGGGTAGTACCCGCCCACCGCCCGTACGGCGTCCAGCACGCCGAGGTCGTCGTAGACCTCCTGGGTGCGCGGCTGGAGGCCGGTGCCGCGGGCGCCGGGGGAGAGGCGGTCCTGGCGCTCGACGATCAGGGCGCTCACGCCGCGCCGGGCGAGGTCGACGCCGAGGGCCAGACCGGTCGGGCCTGCACCCGCGATCAGTACGTCGACGGTGGTGCCGTCCCCGTGGGGCGCACCCTTTAAGGCCATTTCCTTAACGCTGTTAAGTTCCATGGGTCCGAGGATGGCCTTAACGGTGTTAAATTGTCAACATGGGAACGCGACTCGACCGGAAGCTCGTGGCGGACACCGCACTGCGGCTGTTGAACGACGTCGGTCTCGAAGGGCTCACCCTGCGCCGCATCGCCAAGGAGCTGGACGTCCAGGCGCCCGCCCTGTACTGGCACTTCAAGAACAAACAGGCGCTGCTGGACGAGATGGCGACGGAGATGCTCCGGCGGATGACCGAGCCGCTGATGGCCGGCCGACCCACGGCCGACGGGCTCGGCGAGTCCTGGCAGGACGCCCTGACGGCCTGCTGCCGCGCCCTGCGCCGCGAACTCCTCGGCTACCGCGACGGCGGCAAGGTCTTCAGCGGCACCCGCCTGACCGACGACAGCCACGCCGCCCCGCTCGACATGTTCCTCGGCCGCCTCACCGACGCGGGCTTCACCCTCGGCGACGCCGCGCGCGCCTGGTGGACGGCGTACAACTTCACCATCGGGCTGGTCATCGAGGAGCAGTCGGTCTATCCCGACCCGGGCGAACCGGAGCGGCGCGATCCGGCCACCCGCGACCCGGCCTACGACCTCGCCGACCGCGAACAGCGGCTCGGCGAGAGGTATCCGCGCGCGGCCCGGGCCGGCCGGGAGATGTTCGGCGACCTCGACCGGTCCTTCGAGGCCGGGCTGCGCTTCATCGTCGCCGGGATCGAGGCGACGGCGGCCGGGACCCTCAGCGCGAGGGACGCCGCGGATCGACCGACCGCTTGAGCACCGGCGTGAGCGGCCGCTCCACCCAGCGGTGCAGCACCCACGCCAGCGTCAGCATCGCCCCGACGGTCAGCGGCAGCGTCGCGTACGAGGGCAGGCCGGCGCCGCCGTGCAGGGCGCGGATGACGACCCAGCCCAGGTGCTCGTGGACGAGGTAGAACGGGTAGGTCAGGGCGCCCGCCACGGTCAGCCAGCGCCAGTCGGCCCACCGCAGTCGGCCCAGCGCGACGGCGGCGACCAGCGCGAAGCCGACGGTGACGACGGCGACGATGCCGGCTTCCGAACGGTAGGAGAACGCCGTGGCCGACGGCGCGTGCCACAGGCCGGCGACCGCGTGATGCTGGCCGGTCAGCCAGCTCACCAGCACTATCGCCCAGGCGATCGGATCGCGGGCACCGTAGCGGTGCAGCAGGTACAGACCCACGCCGCCGATGAAGAACGGCGCGTACCGCGGCATCAGAACCACGTCGAGGAACGGCTGGTGCGCGGCCTGCGCCAGCGCGCCGGCCAGCGTCCAGCCCGCGCAGAACAGCACCACCCGGCCGCGGGTGGCGCCCGGCAGGACCACGCAGAGCGCGAACAGCGCGTAGAAGCGCATCTCCGCCCACAGCGTCCAGCACACCCCGAGCACCCGGTCCGCGCCCAACGGCTGCTGAAGCATGGTCAGATTCGTCAGGACCTCGCTGGGCGACAGCGCCTCATACGCCACCCACGGCAGCGCGAAGACGGCGGTGACCAGGAGTATCGCCGCCCAGTAGGCCGGGTAGAGGCGGGAGACGCGCGAGGCGACGAAGGCGCGCAGGGTCCGCCCCCAGCCGCTGAGGCAGATCACGAAACCGCTGATCACGAAGAAGATCTGCACGCCCAGGCACCCGTAGGCGAACAAGGGCGACGCGGTGGGGAACTGCTGGGCGGGCGAACCGCCCCACGCCTGGGCGATCTCGCCGTCGCGCCCGCCGTAGTGGTAGGCCGCGACCATCAGGGCGGCGAGCAGCCGCAGCCCGTCCAGGGCGCGCAGCCGCGACGGGCCGCCCCGGTCGCGGCCCCGTGTGCGGGCCGCCGGGGCGGGGCCGAGGAGGTCCGGCGCGACCTCCGGCGCACCGGCCGCCAGTTGGGGTGCGCTCATCCGAACGCGGCCCGCTTCTTCAGGCGCCGCCGCACCGCCCGCGCCCGGCGGGCGACCCGGCGCAGGGCCGCGTTGCGGGGAAGGAACGCGAGCTGGGACGGGACCGCCCCGGGCAGCGCCAGCGCGGTGAGCCGGCGGCGCTTGAAATAGCGCCAGGTGCGCTGGTCGAGGTGGGCCGCGAGATAGCGCTCGGCGGCCGGCCGCAGGTGCGGGTATATCTGGTGCTGCATCGCGTAGCCGACGGCCGGGACCAGGCCGCCGAGGGCGGTGGCGGGGAGCGGCGCGGAGTCCGGTTCGGACAGGTCGGGCACCAGCGCGTCCACGATCGTCACCGGCACGCGGTTGCTGTTCTGGTACGGCGTGAGCCGCTCCAGCAGCAGGCCGGTGCCGGTCCGCGCGGTCGGCAGGTCGTAGAAGGTGGCGGCGGTCAGCAGCGCGGTGGAGAAGCAGCCGACGACCAGCGCGGGCCGCATCCGCTGGTAGAGCACCTCGGCGAGCACCGGGCTGTCCAGCACCGTCAGCTCCACGTCCAGCTTCTCGGCCTCCCGCTCCAGCAGGCGCGACCAGCGGGCCGGTGCGGAGGGGTGCGGTTTGAAGACCACCTCGCGGTGGCCGCGCGCGACGGCGCCGCGCACCATCCGCACATGCAGGTCCTCCTCCTCTTCGGGCGTGAGGATGCCCAGCGCGGAGAGGTACTGCCCGAGCAGCAGTGCCGCACCCCGCGGCACGTCCAACGGGCCGGCGGCGTCGGCGAGTTCGGCCAGCACCTTGGTGAACGCGTCGGTCGGCACGGTCCGCGCGGGGACGCCGAACTCGGTCAGCAGCAGCGGCGTCAGGCCCGGCACCAGGTCCAGGTGCAGCAGGCGGCCGACGCGGGTGCCGACCAGCGGGTCGAGCTTGTTGCGGGTGGGGCCGTAGCTCATCAGGCCGTCGGCGTAGACGTCGACGGGCGCGTCGGGGAACAACTGCGCGAGCGCGAGCGCCGGATTGACCTGGAGGGACTCCACGACCAGCTCGACGCGGTCGTCGCCCAGCCCCCACAGCAGCCGCAGGTGCCGCTCCCACAGCGGTACGTCGTCCGGCCGGGGGGACCAGCCGCCGGGGTGGAACGGGCTGATCGTCTCGTTCCACGACAGCACCCCGTCGAAGCGGCCGCGCAGCCGCTCGAAGCCGGGCGCGGTGTCCAGCGCCGGGGTGGTCTCCGGGGTCGTGGCGTTGTTGCTGACCAGCAGCAGGCGCCGGCCGGCCGGCTCGAAGCAGCCGGCGTCCAGCGCGGCGGCCAGCGTCGCCGCGCCGTAGAGCGTGGACGCCAGGAAGATCTGGGTACGAGGCCGGGTGCGCATCAGGCCGCCACCTCCGCCGGGACCGGGCGGCGGCGCAGTCGCCGCAGCCGGGAGGCGCGTCCCGCGTCCATCGAATCCAGCGCTTCCTTCAACACGTCCTGCGGCATACGTTTCATCGCCGCGGCACTCATCGCCCGCAATTTCCGGGCGACCTGCGGTTCGAAACGTTCGATCGATCCCAGGTGATGCGAAATGATCGCGCAATAGGTGCGTACCGCCTTCGGCAACAGAACATCCGCGTCGCGGTCCCGCGCCGTTTCCTCGATCACCTGGTCAAAGGCGCGAATGAAGTCCAATTGCCGCACATCTCCGATCTGGGTCAGCGAGGACGCCACGCCGCGCCGGTAGAAAACACCGAGCAGCCCGGTCACCGCCATCGACCGCGCCTCGCGGTGCAGCCGCCAGATCCACGGCCGGTCCTCCGCCGTGCGCAGCCCGTCCCGGAAACGCAGCACCCCCTCGTCCAGCAGCCGCCGGTGGTAGATGCCGGCCCAGGCGTAGGCGTAGTCGACGGAGGTGGAGCGGTCGGCGGGCAGGATCAGCTCGCGCGGGTCCATGACGACGTCGCGCCGGCCGTGCGGCACGCGGTGGACGGTGCGGGCCCGGGCGGTGCACTGCACATGGTCGGTCCGCACGAAGTCGCAGTCCAACTCCTCGATGCGGGAGAGGAGCTGGGCGAGGTAGCCGGGGGCGAGCCAGTCGTCGCCGTCGAGGAAGGTGAGGTAGGCGCCGCGGGCCGCGTCCAGGCCCGTGTTGCGGGCGGTGGCCAGGCCGCCGTTTCGTTCGTGCCGCAGCAGTCTGGCGCCCGGCAGCTCACCCTCGGCGCGCGCGAGGATCTGCGGGGTCTCGTCGCGCGAACAGTCGTCGACGAGGAGGAATTCGAAATCCTCGCGGGCGTTGGCCGCCAGGCTTTTCAGGGTGTCGGGCGCGTATGTCTGCACGTTGTAGAACGGCACGATGACGGAGAGCTTAACCACCCGGGTGACATTAGGTGCGGCGCCCGCATCCGTCTTTACGCGATGCGGTCTTTGTGGTGAACGAAGAATGGCGGAATGGTTAACCGGGGTGCCGGACGGGCCGGTTCGTCGTTCGTCGGCCCGCTGTTAACCGTTTGTTGCGACCCAGTTGGCCCGCGAAACGGAATGCCTTCCTAGCGTCATCGCCGTGCCCTCACGTACCACTTCTTCGCCGCGAGTCGCCGTACTCGCCGATTCGGATACCCGATGGAAATGGGGCGCTTTGACAGCGCACCGCATCCAATCGGACATCCGGCTCGACGGCTACCTCCTCCGCGGCCGCGCCACGCCCACGGTCCGCCAGCTCCACGAGGTCGGCGCCCGTGCGGACGCGCTGCGCGAAATCCGCGGCGTCGACTTCCTGCACGCGATGCGGGACGGCGTCCGCCCCGACGCCGGGACCCGCCCCGACGTCGTCGTGCTGGCCTGCGTGGGCGGCGCGGTGCAGGCGATGCTGCACGGCCTGGCCCGCGCCTGGGAAGGCGCCGCGCACCGGCCCGTCGTCGTCACCGGCTACGTCGGGGTGGTCTACGAAAAGCTCGCCGACGGGCTGCTGCTGCGGCACGGCGCGGACGTCGTCCTCGCCAACTCCCGGCACGACGCCGACCGGTTCCGCGAGGTCTACCGCGGCGTCGGCGCCGACGACGGCAGCGTCGTCGAATGCGCCCTGCCCTTCCTGGGCGGCGCCCCCCACACCGGGGCGGGCGAGCCCCGCACCGTGGTGTTCGCCGCCCAGCCCTCCGTACCGGAAAGCCGCGCGGACCGCACGTACCTGCTGCGCAGGGCGATCGAGCACGCCCGCAAGCACCCCGACCGCGAGGTACTGGTCAAACTCCGCAGCAAGCCGGGTGAGCACACCACCCACATCGAGGAACTGCCCTACCAAAGGCTCGCCGCCAAGGCGCCCGGCGGCCTGCCCGCCAACTGCCGCCTGGTCTACGGCAACATGGGCGAAGTCCTGGACCGCACCGACCTGATGGTCACCGTCAGCTCGACCGCCGCCCTGGAATCCCTGCACCGCGGCATCCCCACCGCCGTCCTCACCGACCTCGGCATCCGCGAAGCCCTCGGCAACCACCACTTCCTCGGCTCCGGCTGCCTCGCCTCCTGGGACGAACTCGACGCCGGGCACCGCCCCGTACCGGACCCGGCATGGCTCGCCCGCCAGGGCGTCGCCCCCGAGCCGGGGGACTACGAGCGCGCCTTCGACGCGGCCCGCGACCGGGTCACCGCACTGCGCACGGCCGACCGACTGCCGCCGCTCACCCCCTACTACACACCCCGCACCGCCCCCGGCTACCTCCCCGGCATCCTCGCCCGGCACGGCCTGGACACCCGCGGCGCGCCGCTCGCCGGCTACGCCGACACCCCCGAGGCGACCGGCGGACTGCGCCGGGTCGCCCGCGACACCGTCCGCGAGGCGGCCCGCGGCGCCTACCGCCACGGCGTCCAGCGCGTCGCCCCCGCCATCCGCCGCTGGGGGCAACTGTGACCCGCCCCCACGGCCCCCGGAAGGAGCCCG
Organism: Streptomyces sp. NPDC031210; assembly: GCF_055570395.1. Lineage (NCBI taxonomy): Bacteria > Bacillati > Actinomycetota > Actinomycetes > Kitasatosporales > Streptomycetaceae > Streptomyces > Streptomyces sp. NPDC031210. The sequence goes on along the minus strand of NZ_JBVIHH010000004.1, from coordinate 371,826 downwards.
AAATGCCGCTCAGCCCGCAGGACCGGACGCCCGAGCGCCGTCCCACCGTGGTGGCCGTCATCCCCGCCCGCGGCGGATCCAAGGGCGTACCCGCCAAGAACCTCGCCGCCGTCGGGGGCGTGCCCCTGGTCGCCCGCGCGGTCCGGGCCTGCCGCGGCGCCCGCCTGGTCACCGACGTGGTCGTCTCCACCGACGACGCGGCGATAGCGGCCGCCGCGCGCGGCGCCGGCGCCGTCGTCGTGCGGCGCCCCGGCGACATCGCGGGCGACACCGCCACCAGCGAGGCCGCCGTCCTGCACGCCATGGACGCCTACGAAGCCGAGCACGCCACGCCCCTGGACGCCGTCCTCCTGGTGCAGTGCACCAGCCCCTTCCTCACCTGCGAGGACGTCGACGCGGTCGCCGCCGCCGTCGTCGAGGACGGGGCGGACAGCGCGCTGACCGTCGCACCGTTCCATGGCTTCGTGTGGCGGGACGAGGACGGCCTCGTGGACGACGCGGTCGCCGCACCGGCCGCCGCGCCCGCACCGGCCGCCGCGCTCCCCGCCGAGCCCGCCGCCGCGACCACCACCGTCACCACCACGACCGGCGGCTACGGCGTCAACCACGACAAGTCCTTCCGGCCCCGCCGCCAGGACCGCCCCCAGGACCTCCTGGAGACCGGCGCCGCCTACGCCATGGACGCGGCCGGCTTCCGCGCCCGCGGCCACCGCTTCTTCGGCCGCACCGACCTCGTGCGCACCGATCCCGCCCGCGTCCTGGAGATCGACGACCCGCACGACCTCGCCCGCGCCCGCGCCCTCGCGCCGCTCCTGGACGCCCCGCGCCCCGGCGACCCGTCCGGCGCCGCCGCCCCCCACCTCCCGACCGGCCGGGACATCGACGCGGTCGTCCTGGACTTCGACGGCACCCAGACCGACGACCGGGTGCTGATCGACGCCGACGGGCGGGAGCTGGTCGCCGTGCACCGCGGCGACGGCCTCGGCATCGCCGCGCTGCGCAAGGCGGAGCTGAAGCTGCTGATCCTCTCCTCCGAGACCAACCCGGTCGTCGCCGCCCGCGCCCGCAAGCTCCAGGTGCCCGTCCTGCACGGCGTCGACCGCAAGGACCTCGCCCTCAAACAGTGGTGCGAGGAGGCGGGCATCGCGCCCGAGCGGGTGCTCTACGTCGGCAACGACGTCAACGACCTGCCCTGCTTCGACCTCGTCGGCTGGCCCGTCGCGGTCGCCGGAGCGCACGACGTGGTGCGCGGCGCGGCCCGCGCGGTCACCGCCACGCCCGGCGGCGGCGGAGCGATCCGCGAGATCGCCGGCTGGCTCCTGGGCCCGTCCCTCTAGCCCCCCGAACCCCACCCCTTTACCCCTCCCACCGGATGTCCCCGACATCCACCGCTCTCCCTACCGAAGGAATCCTCCTCATGAGCAGCAACTCCCGCCTGCGCACCCTCGGCGACCGCGTGGTCGGCCCCGGCCGCCCCGTCTACGTCACCGGTGAGATCGGCATCAACCACAACGGCGACCTGGAGAACGCCTTCGCGCTGATCGACGCCGCCGCCGACGCCGGCTGCGACGCGGTGAAGTTCCAAAAGCGCACCCCGGAGGTCTGCACCCCGCGCGACCAGTGGGACATCGAGCGCGACACCCCCTGGGGCCGGATGACCTACATCGACTACCGCCACCGCGTGGAGTTCGACGAGGACGGCTACCGCGCCATCGACGAGTACTGCAAGAAGCGCGGCATCGCCTGGTTCGCCTCCCCCTGGGACGTCGAGTCCGTCGCCTTCCTGGAGAAGTTCGACGTGCCCTGCTACAAGGTCGCCTCCGCCTCCCTCACCGACGACGAGCTGCTGCGCGCCATGCGCGCCACCGGCCGCACCGTCATCCTCTCCACGGGCATGTCCACCCCCCAGCAGATCCGGCACGCCGTCGAGGTCCTGGGCAGCGAGAACATCCTGCTCTGCCACGCCACGAGCACCTACCCGGCCAAGGCCGAGGAGCTCAACCTGCGCATGATCAACACCCTCCGGGACGAGTACCCCAACGTCCCGATCGGCTACAGCGGCCACGAGACCGGCCTCCAGACCACCCTGGCCGCGGTCGCCCTCGGCGCCACCTTCATCGAGCGCCACATCACCCTCGACCGCGCCATGTGGGGCTCCGACCAGGCCGCCTCCGTCGAGCCCGGCGGCCTGACCCGCCTGGTCCGCGACATCCGCACCATCGAGGACTCGCTCGGCGACGGCGTCAAGAAGGTCTACGAGAGCGAGCTCGGCCCGATGCGCAAGCTGCGCCGGGTCGCCGGTGTGGTGGCCGAGTCGGAGGGCGCCGACCGCGAGCCCGCGGCAGTCTGACGGACCGACAGGAGTTCCCGACGTGAGCTCATCCGAAGGGACCCGCGCCGCGCCGTCCGCGCCCGGCGCGCAGGTCCCGCCCCAGGAGGCGGCGGGTACTCCCGCCCGCCGCCTCCTGGGGGTGCCCCGGCAGCGCGGCGGACGCGCACCCGCCGGCGAACGGACCGGCGCCGCCCCGGACGCCGGCACCCTCGCCTTCGTCGAAAGCCCGGTGCAGCTCCTGAACGTCCTGGAATGGGCGCACACCGCCCGGGCCACCGCGCTCACCGTCGTCGTGCTCTCCCCGCACGATCCGATGACCCGCGGCCAACTGCGCCGGATGGCCGAACTCGCCCGCGAGGAAGGCCACGCGGTGCGCTGGGAGGAAGCCCGCGGCGGCCCCACCGCACCGATGCGGACCATCGGCGGACTCACCCCGCTGCTGCGCCGCGCCCGCCGCGTCGTCATCGGCGACCCCTTCTCCCGCTACGTCCAACTGCTGCTCACCCTCACCCGGGCCCGCGACCTGGTCGTCGTCGACGACGGCACCGCCACCATGGAGTTCATCGGCCAACTCGCGCGCGGCGAACGGCTGGTGCGCTGGCACCGGCACGGCAGCGGCCGCGGCCCGCGCGACCTGTTCTTCGCGCCGTTCTCGGCCACCGCCCGCCGCCGCCTGACCCCCGCCCCGGAGGGCGGCCGGCGCACCGTCGGCCTCTTCAGCTCCATGCCGGTCGACCCGCCGCCCGGCGTGCGCGTCACCACCAACGACTTCTCCTGGACCCGCGGCCGCTTCGGCCCACCCCGGCTGACCCGCGGCACCGACATCGTCGGCACCTCCCTGGCCGAGACCGGCGTCGTCGACACCGACCGCTACCTGGAGGCGGTCCGCGCGCTGGCCCGCGCCCACGGCGCCACCCGCTACTTCGCGCACCGCCGCGAGAGCACCGACAAACTGCACCGGCTGGCGACCGGGACCGGCCTGGAGATCGTCCGCCCGGACCTGCCGCTGGAACTGATAGCCCGGCGCGGCCCCATCGGGCGGCTGATCCTCTCCTTCCCCTCGACCGTCGTGCACACCCTGCCGCTGGCGCTGCTCGGCACCGAGGTCGAGGTCGCGGTCTGTGACGTCGATCCGGCGTGGCTGACGGACACCGCCTCGCCGCGCGCGCAGGATTTCCTCGACGGGGTCACCGGAACCGCCCGCGACGTGCGACGCCTGCCCCGCGCCCCCCGGATGGCCGCCGGATGAAGCCCAAGTTCATACCCCTGCCGCGCACCCTCCATGCGCCGGGCGGCCTAGATTCCCGTCCCCTATGGGGCTGAACTTTTGTTGATCGAGGGACAGTTGCCCCATCGGGCCCCGTAACCTTCAACAGGTGAACCAACAGAAGTCCCGCGATTCCGACGACGATGACACCTCCGCGGGAGCCAAGCTCCCCGGCGCGCTGCCCGAGGAGCTGCGCACCGAACTCATCGCATTCCGCCGCGACTTGCACATGCACCCCGAGCTCGGCAACCAGGAGTTCCGGACCACCGCGGCGATCAGGGCGCGCCTGGAGCAGGCCGGTCTGCGGCCCCGCGTCCTGGACAGCGGCACCGGTCTGGTGTGCGACATCCTCCCCTCGCCCGGCACCGCCACGCCCGGCGACCCGCGCCCCGCACTCGCCCTGCGCGCGGACATCGACGCCCTGCCCATCCCGGACACCAAAACCGTCCCCTACCGCTCCACGGTCCCCGACCGTGCCCACGCCTGCGGCCACGACGTCCACACCACCGTCGTCATGGGCACCGGCCTGGTCCTGGCCGGGCTGGCCCGCGCCGGCCGGCTGCCGCGCCCGGTCCGGCTGATCTTCCAGCCCGCCGAAGAGGTCCTGCCCGGCGGCGCGTCCGACGTGATCGCCGCCGGCGCCCTGGAGGGCGTCGGCCGGATCCTGGCCGTCCACTGCGACCCGCGGGTGGACGCCGGCCGGATCGGACTGCGTACGGGAGCGATCACCTCGGCCTGCGACCGGCTGGAGGTCGGCCTGGACGGCCCCGGCGGCCACACCGCGCGCCCGCACCTGACCACCGACCTGGTCACCGCCGCCGCGCGGGTCGCCCTCGACGTGCCCGCGCTGCTGGCCCGCCGGATCGACGCCCGCGCGGGCCTCGTCATCACCTGGGGCCGCCTGGAGTCCGGCCACGCCCCGAACGTCATCCCGCAGCACGCCGAGCTGTCCGGCACGGTCCGCTGCCTGGACCTGACCGCCTGGCACGAGGCCCCCGACCTGGTGCACGCCGCGATCGACGAGGTCGCCGCGCTGCACGGCGCGAAGTCGCAGATCAACTACGTCCGCGGGGTCCCGCCGGTGGTCAACGAACACGACTCGGCGCAGCTCCTGCACGACGCGATGGCCGCCCGCCGCGGCGCCGCGAGCATCGAGGACACCGAGCAGTCCCTGGGCGGGGAGGACTTCTCCTGGTACCTCGAACACGTCCCGGGCGCGATGGCCCGGCTCGGGGTGCGCCGGCCCGGCGAACTGGCCCGCCATGATCTCCACCGAGGCGACTTCGACGTGGACGAGCGGGCCATCACGGTGGGTGTGGAGATGTTCACCGCCGCCGCGCTGATCGACGGCGACCTGCCGTAACCCGCCCGTCGACTTCTGTTCGCGACGATCCGATAACGGCTTCCAGCCTCCCCCTTTTCTGGCATCTACGCGCGTTACGATGCGGCGGAATCAGCGCCGACGAAGGCGCTACGAGTCGAAGGGGCCCCTCGTGCGCCGGGTATCCAAGATCGTTGCCGCGGGCATCGCCACCGCGGCCCTCACTGCTTCGCTGTCCGCCTGTGGCGAGTCCTCCACCGAGTCCGGTGGGAAGAACAAGGGCGTCGGACTCGCCTTCGACGTCGGCGGCCGGGACGACCACTCGTTCAACGAGGCGGCCGCCCGTGGCGTGGACAAGGCCGAGAAGGACCTCGGCGTCAAGTCCAAGCTCATGACCGCCAAGAACGGCGAGACCGAGGCGGACCGCGAGCAGCGGCTGTCCTCGCTGGCCGAGGCGGGCTTCAACCCCGTCATCGGCGTCGGCTTCAACTACGGCAAGTCCGTCAACAAGGTCGCCAAGGACTTCCCCGACACCACCTTCGGTGTCGTCGACTCGCCCGCCGAGGCCAAGAACGTCTACGGCATGGTCTTCGCCGAGCAGGAGGGCTCCTACCTCGCCGGCGTCGCCGCCGCGCTGAAGAGCAAGACCCACAAGGTCGGCTTCATCGGCGGCGTCAACAACGCGCTGATCCAGAAGTTCCAGGCCGGCTTCGAGCAGGGCGTCAAGGACACCGACCCCAAGGCCAAGGTCACCTCCGAGTACCTCTACGCCAACGACGACAAGGGCTTCAACGACCCGGCCGCCGCCAAGGGCAAGGCCAAGGGCATGCTCGACGCCGGCATCGACGTCATCTACACCGCGGCCGGCCAGTCCGGCAACGGCTCGATCGAGACGGTCGCCTCCAAGAAGGGCACCTGGGCGATCGGCGTCGACTCCGACCAGTACCTGCAGCCGGGCCTGGCGAAGTACAAGTCCTCCATCCTCACCTCGGTGATGAAGAACGTCGACGTGGCGGTCTTCGACCTGGTCAAGAGCGTCCACGACAAGAAGGCGCTGACCGGCACCAAGAGCTACACGCTCAAGGACGACGGCGTGCGGCTGTCCACCTCGGGCGGCTTCATCGACGACATCAAGGCCAAGATCGACGCGGCGAAGAAGAAGATCGCGTCGGGCGAGGTCAAGGTCAGCGACGTCCCCCAGAAGTAGCGTTCCGCCCGGGTCCGGCGCGGTGGTCACCGACCGCCGCGCCGGCCCGCGGCGCCGGAGCGATCCGGCACCTCTCGTCCGGCTTTCCTCGTCGCCAACACTACGCGCGTAGCGTGGAGTTGGCGCGATATCGTCGCCTCCCCACTCCTCCACACCACTCCCTGTCCCCCGAGGAGAGTGCGCCATCAAAGCGTCCAGCAGCCCCCAGGCAGACAGCGCCTCCGCCGCTTCCCCCGCGGTGGAACTCCGCGGGATCACCAAGCGGTTCCCGGGAGTCGTCGCCAACCACGACATCGACATCACCGTCCGGCGCGGCACCGTGCACGCGCTCGTCGGCGAGAACGGTGCCGGCAAGTCCACCCTGATGAAGATCCTCTACGGCATGCAGAAGCCGGACGAGGGCACCATCGGCATCGACGGCCAACAGGTCAGCTTCCACAGCCCGGCCGACGCCATCGCCCGCGGCATCGGCATGGTGCACCAGCACTTCATGCTCGCCGACAACCTCACCGTCCTGGAGAACATCGTTCTCGGCGGCGAGAAACTGCACGGCATCAGCGGCAAGGCCCGCGCCGAGATTCTCAAGATCTCCGAGCGCTACGGCCTCGGCGTGCGCCCCGACGTCCTCGTCGAGGACCTCGGCGTCGCCGACCGCCAGCGCGTGGAGATCCTCAAGGTCCTCTACCGCGGCGCCCGCACCCTCATCCTCGACGAGCCGACCGCGGTCCTGGTCCCCCAGGAGGTCGACGCGCTCTTCGACAACCTGCGCGAACTCAAGGCCGAGGGTCTGACCGTCATCTTCATCTCCCACAAGCTGGGCGAGGTGCTCTCGGTCGCCGACGACATCACGGTCATCCGGCGCGGCACCACCGTCGCCTCCGTGGTGCCCAGCCAGACCACGCCCAAGCAGCTCGCCGAACTCATGGTCGGCAGCGAGCTGCCGTCCCCGCAGACCCGCGAATCCACCGTCACGGACGTGGAGATGCTCAAGGTCGAAGGGCTGCGGCTGCTCACCGCGGACGCCGAGGGGGTGACGCGCACCGTCCTGGACGATGTGTCGCTGACCATCCACAAGGGCGAAGTGCTGGGCATCGCCGGTGTCGAGGGCAACGGCCAGGCCGAACTGGTCGAGGCCATCATGGGCATGCGCGACCCCGACGCGGGCGTCATCACCCTGGACGGCACCGACATCAGCCACGCGCCCACCCGCACCCGGCGCGAGGACGGCATCGGCTACATCCCCGAGGACCGCCACCGGCACGGCCTGCTGCTGGAAGCCCCGCTGTGGGAGAACCGCATCCTGGGCCACGTCACGGAGAAGCCCAACGCCAAGGGCCGGCTGCTGAACCTCAAGGCCGCCCGCGCCGACACCGAGCGGATCGTCGCCGAGTACGACGTGCGCACCCCCGGCATCGAGGTCACCGCGGCCTCCCTCTCCGGCGGCAACCAGCAAAAGCTGATCGTCGGCCGCGAGATGAGCCACCGGCCCAAGCTGCTGATCGCCGCGCACCCCACCCGGGGCGTCGACGTCGGCGCGCAGGCGCAGATCTGGGACCAGATCCGCACCGCCCGCCACGAGGGACTCGCCGTCCTGCTGATCTCCGCCGACCTCGACGAGCTGATCGGCCTGTCCGACGGCCTGCGGGTGATGTACCGCGGCCGGCTCGTCGCGGACGCGGACCCCGCCACCATCACCCCCGAGGAGCTGGGCTCGGCCATGACCGGTGCCGCCAGCGGCCATCTCACGGCGCCCGGCGGCGAGTCCGCCGAGGGCGACCGGCCGCGCTCGTCCAAGCCGTCCCCGCCGTCCGAGGAGGCGGATTCCGAGTGAAGAAGCCCGACAAGAACAAGCTGATCCTGGGCATCGCCGCGCCCGTCCTGGCGATCGTCGCGGCCCTGGCCATCACCTCGCTGATCATCATGGCCACCGGCAAGGACCCGATCCACGCCTACACCGTGATGGTCGACTTCGGCTCCAAGAGCGACAGCCAGGTCTGGATCATCAACAAGGCCGTCCCCTACTACCTGTCCGCGCTGGCCGTCGCCGTCGGCTTCCGGATGAACCTGTTCAACATCGGCGTGGACGGCCAGTACCGCATCGCCGCGTTCTTCGCGGCCGTGGTCGGCGGCGCGCTGACGCTCCCCGGCTTCCTCCAGATCCCGCTGATCATCATCGTGGCGATGGTGGTCGGCTCCCTCTGGGCGGGCATCGCGGGTCTGCTGAAGACCACCCGCGGCGTCAGCGAGGTCATCACCACGATCATGCTGAACGCCATCGCGGCCGCGGTCATCGGCTACTTCCTCCAGGAAGGCCGGCTGGCGCAGAAGGACGGCAACCTCTTCCACACGCCGAACCTCCCCGCCTCCAGCCACTTCTTCACCATCCCCACCACGCCCAAGCCCCTCGACGGCTTCCTCGTCATCGCCGTCGTCGTCGGCTTCGTGTACTGGTTCGTCCTCAACCGCACCCGGTTCGGCTTCGACCTGCGCACCGTCGGGCAGTCGGAATCGGCGGCCGAGGCGGGCGGCGTCAGCGTCAAGCGCATGATCGTCACCTCCATGCTGCTCTCCGGCGCCGCGGCCGGCCTGATCGGCATGCCGACGCTCCTGGGCGTCTCCTACAACTACGGCACCGACTTCCCCATCGGCATCGGCTTCACCGGTATCGCCATCGCGCTGCTCGGCCGCAACCACCCCGTCGGCATGGCCGCCGGCGCGCTGCTGTGGGGCTTCCTCGAACGCACCGGCACCCAACTCGAATTCGAGGACTACGAGCAGGAGATCGTCGGCGTGATGCAGGGCGTCATCGTGCTCTGCGTCGTCATCGCCTACGAACTCGTGCGCCGCTACGGCCTCAGACTCCAGCAGCGGCAGGTCGGCGAGCAGCTCGCCGCCCAGTCCCGCAAGACCGACAAGGCGGAGGTGTCTTCGTGAGCACGAACCTCACGGCCCCGGTCGCGCAGCACCCCGGTGGCAAGAAAAAGGGCAAGACCTCCCGGATCCAGCTCACGTATCCCAAGGTCCTGCTGATCATCGCGGGCAGCCTGATACTGCTGTCCCTGCTGCGGGTCGTCACCGGCGCCAACAACCTCACCGGCTCCGGCCAGTACACCGCGGCCCTCAACGCCGCCGTGCCGATCGGCCTGGCCGGTCTCGGCGGCCTGTGGGCCGAGCGCTCCGGCGTCATCAACATCGGCCTCGAAGGCATGATGATGCTGGGTGCCTTCTCCGCCGGCGCGATCGGCTGGCAGCACGGCCCCTGGGCCGCGGCGCTGGCCGGCATCCTGGGCGGTGCGCTCGGCGGCCTGCTGCACGCCCTGGCCACCGTCACCTTCGGCGTCGACCACATCATCTCCGGCGTCGCCATCAACATCATGGCGCTCGGCCTGACCCAGTTCCTCGCCAAGCTCTGGTTCGGCGCAGACGGCAGCGCGGCCTCGGCGGCCGGCGGCAACGACAAGCAGTCGCCACCCATGCCGGACATGCCGACGTTCACCGTCCCCGGCCTGTCCGAATGGCTCACGTCCGTCGAGAAGCACCACTGGTTCCTGGTCTCCGACCTGGCCGGCATCCTCGGCTCCCTGGTCACCAACGTCTCCTGGCTGACCCTGCTGGCCGTCGCCGTCTTCGTGCTCAGCTTCTTCGTCCTGTGGCGGTCCTCCTTCGGACTGCGCCTGCGCTCCTGCGGCGAGGGCCCGATCGCGGCCGAGTCGCTCGGCGTCAACGTCTACCGCTACAAGTACGCGGCGGTCATCGCCTCCGGCGCGCTGGCCGGCCTCGGCGGCGCGTTCCTGGCCATCTACGTGCACATCTACCAGGACGGCCAGACCGGCGGCCGCGGCTACATCGGCCTCGCCACCATGATCTTCGGCAACTGGCGGCCGGGCGGCGTCGCCATGGGCGCCGGCCTGTTCGGCTTCATGGACGCGCTCCAACTGCGCGGCGGCGGCCCCACCGTCCACGCGCTGCTGCTGCTCCTGGCCGTGCTGCTGGTCGGCGTCGCCCTGTGGAAGCTGCGCTCCGGCCGGCGCGTCCAGGCCGCGCTCAACGTGGTCGTCGCCGCGCTGCTCGCCCTGTGGTACGCCACCACCGAGACGGTCCCGCTGGAGATCGTCGGCGTCGCCCCGTACATCGCCACGCTCCTGGTGCTCTCCCTGGCCGCACAGCGGCTGCGGCCGCCGAAGGCCATCGGAAAGATCTACCGAAGAGGCCAGGGCAAGTGAACACAGCTCCCGACTGGGAGTCGCTGCGGGCGCGAGCCCGGGAGGCCATGTCCCGGGCCTACGCCCCGTATTCGGGCTATCCCGTCGGCGCCGCGGCCCTGGTGGACGACGGCCGGATCATCACCGGCTGCAATGTGGAGAACGCCTCCTACGGCCTCGCCCTGTGCGCCGAATGCGGCCTGATCTCCGCCCTGTTCGCGGGCGGCGGCGGCCGGCTGACGCACTTCACCTGCGTCGACGGCGCGGGCGAGCTGCTCGTGCCGTGCGGCCGCTGCCGGCAGCTCCTCCACGAGCACGGCGGGCCGCGGCTCCAGGTCGACACGGCCGCCGGTATCCGGCCGCTGTCGGAGCTGCTGCCGGACGCCTTCGGGCCGGGGCACCTGGCCGGATAACGCACCGGGAGCCGGGGGCGGCAAGCAGGTGGCCGCCCCCGGCTCTATGCGTGTAGAACGGACCTACTCGTTCGAAAGGAACCGTCCATGGACGTCATCTCCGTCATCCGCACCAAGCGCGACCGCGGTGAGCTGACACCCGATCAGATCGACTGGGTGATCGACGCCTACACCCGCGGCGAGGTGGCCCACGAGCAGATGTCGGCCCTGGCGATGGCCATCTTCCTCAACGGCATGAACCGCACGGAGATCGCCCGCTGGACCGCCGCCATGATCTCCTCCGGCGAGCGGATGGACTTCTCCTCGCTGCCCCGCCCCACCGCCGACAAGCACTCCACCGGCGGCGTCGGCGACAAGATCACCCTCCCCCTCGCCCCGCTGGTCGCCGCCTGCGGCGCGGCCGTACCCCAGCTCTCCGGCCGCGGCCTGGGCCACACCGGCGGCACCCTGGACAAGCTCGAATCGATCCCCGGCTGGCGCGCCCAGCTCTCCAACGCCGAGATGCTCGGCGTGCTGCGCGACGTCGGCTCCGTCATCTGCGCCGCCGGCGACGGCCTGGCCCCCGCCGACAAGAAGCTCTACGCGCTGCGCGATGTCACCGGCACCGTCGAGTCCATCCCCCTCATCGCCTCGTCCATCATGTCCAAGAAGATCGCCGAGGGCACCGGCTCCCTCGTCCTGGACGTCAAGGTCGGCTCCGGCGCCTTCATGAAGAACATCGACGACGCGCGCGAACTGGCCGCCACCATGGTGGAGTTGGGCGCCGACCACGGTGTGCGCACGGCGGCCCTGCTCACCGACATGGCCACCCCGCTCGGCCGCACCGCCGGCAACGCCCTCGAAGTCCGCGAATCCGTCGAGGTGCTGGCCGGCGGCGGCCCCCAGGACGTCGTCGACCTGACCCTCGCCCTGGCCCGCGAAATGCTCGACGCGGCCGGCCTGACCGACGCCGACCCCGCCAAGGCGCTGGCCGACGGCTCCGCCATGGACCACTGGCGCCGCATGATCACCGCCCAGGGCGGCGACCCCGACGCGGCCCTGCCCGTGGCCCGCGAACAGCACGTCATCACGGCCTCCTCCTCGGGCGTCCTGACCACCCTCGACGCCTACGCCGTCGGCCTCGCGGCCTGGCGCCTGGGCGCCGGCCGCGCCCGCAAGGAAGACCCGGTCCAGGCCGGCGCCGGCATCGAACTCCACGCCAAGCCCGGCGACACCCTCACCGCCGGCCAGCCCCTGATGACCCTGCACACCGACACCCCCGAGAAGTTCGCCTACGCCCTGGAGGCCCTGGACGGAGGCGTCCTCGTCGGCCCCGCCGACACGGCCTTCGCGGCCACGCCGGTAGTGCTGGAACGTATCGGCTGACCTGGGGCTTTATCGTTCGGGTGAACGGGACCTGTGGACTGGCACGGGTCCCGTTGGGCATGTTGGGATCGGTGTCACACGAGTAAGGAGACCGCCATGAGTGCACTCCCCGCTGAACCCGCACCGGCTCAGCACTGGGAAGAGCTTCTCCGCTTCTGGGAGCAATCGGACTGGCCCGAGGGCTGCAAGGCGGAGATCACTGACGGGGCCATCGTCGTGACACCACCACTCTCCGCGCCCCATCACCGTATTGCGGCGAAGGTCCGGCGCAGCCTGTACACCGTGCTTCCCGAGGACTGGGGTGTCCACCAGACCTTAGGGGTCGCCCACGCCTCCCGCGGCCGCCTCTACATCCCGGATCTGGTCGTGATCCCGGACGCGGTGGTGGACCGGCTGGAGGGAGGAGATTCGGCCCCGCTCACAGCCGCCGAACTGGTCGTCGAGATCACCTCGCCGTGCAACGCGAGCTACGACCGGATCAACAAGGCAGCCGCCTACGCGCAGGCGGGTGTTCCGCTCTACCTCCTCATCGACCGCTTCGCCCCTTCCGGGCCCACGGTCACGCTCTACGGGGACCCGAAGGACGAGGTCTACAAGGAGCTCCAGAGGGCGAAGTTCGGCGAGGACGTCCACCTCCCCGCACCCTTCGGCCTCACCCTCGACACCAGCGTGTTCCCCTACGGCGGCGCCTGACGACGAAGGGCCCGCCCCGCCAGGACAGGTGGCGGGGCGGGCCCTTCGCGTTCGTGGGCCGTGTCGCGGTGGTTACGCGGCCTTCTCCAGGTGGAGCAGGCGGCGTTCGGCCACGGCCTTGCGGGTGGCGTAGAGGGTGATCGCGGCGGCGCCGGCCATCGCGAGCAGACCGAGCAGGACGGTGCCCTCCCAGCCGGCTGCGTGGAAGGCCATGGCGCCCAGCGCGCCGCCCAGGCTGCTGCCGATGTAGTACGCGCACTGGTAGAGGGCCGACGCCTGGGCGCGGGCCGTCCTGGCCGTGCGGCTGACCGACGACGAGGCGACCGCGTGCCCCGCGAAGAAGCCCGCCGTGATCAGGACCAGGCCCACCAGCACCGCGGCGACGGAATCGGCCAGCGAGAGCAGCAGACCGGCCGAGGTCGCGCCGACGGCCAGGTAGAGCGCGCCGCGCCGGCCCATCCGGCCGACCAGCTTGCCCGCCGCGGCCGAGGAGACCGTACCGACCAGGTAGATGATGAAGATCGAGCCGACGACGCCCTGCGGGAGGTGGAACGGCGCGGACACCAGGCGGTAGCCGATGACGGTGTAGACCGCGCCGAAGACCGTCATGAACAGCGCGCCGATGCCGTACAGGCGGCGCAGCAGCGGGTCGCCGAGGTGCCCGCCGAGGGTGCGGGCCAGCGCCCGCGGGCCGACCGAACGCGGCGTGAAATGACGGGCCTTGGGCACCAGCAGCCGGAAGACCAGCGCGCACACCACGGCCATCACACCCACCGCGCCGAGCGCGGCCCGCCAGCCCCAGACCTGCGCGACCCAGCCGGTCACGATCCGCCCGGACATGCCGCCGATGCTGTTGCCCGCCACGAACAGGCCGATGGCCGCCACCAGCGCCTTGGCGCGTACCTCTTCGGCCAGGAAGGCCATCGCCGAGGCCGGCAGCCCGGCCAGCGCGACACCCTGGACGGCGCGCAGCGCGATCAGCCAGTCCAGCGAGGGCGCGAGGGGCACCAGCATCGCCAGGAGCGCGGCGACCGACAGGGAGGCGGTCATCATCGTGCGGCGGCCGAACCGCTCGGACAGCGCGCTGAGCGGGATCACCGCGAGCGCCAGTCCGAGGGTGGCCGCCGACACGGTCCAGCTCGCCCGGTCCGGCGTCACCCGCAGGTCGGCGGAGATCGCGGGCAGCAGGGCCTGCGTGGAGTACAGGAGCGCGAAGGTGGCGACTCCGGCGGCGAAGAGGGCGAAGGACATCCGGCGGTAGCCGGGGCCGCCCGGGTGCAGTTGGCCGGACTCGGGGTCGACGGCGGGGGCTGCGGCGCGGGAGTCAGGGGACGACTGGGGAGAGGCGGCCGCACGGTCGGTGACGGACGCCCCGGTATCAGCGGGAGGCATGGTTCGAAGATAGGCCCGCGTTTTTTATGCGTCCAATGCATAGAAACGCCATAATCGATGCTGTGGCACATGATCCCAGTTCACGAGCGCCCCTGTCGCAACCTCGCAACAGAAAAGACACCGGGGGAAGAGAAGCGGGCGCGGGCGGCGAAGGGCAGCCGGAGGCGGCCGAACTCGGCCTCGGCTCCTGGGCGTTGACGCTCGCCCCGCGTCTGGCCCAGTTCACGGCCGTCGCCCGGCACGAACACGTCACCCGCGCCGCCCACGAGCTCGGCATGCCCCAGCCGACCCTCAGCCGCGCCATCGTCCGCCTGGAGGACGACCTCGGCGTCGCCCTCTTCGCCCGGCACGGCCGCACCCTCTCCCTCACCCCGGCCGGACGCGCCTTCCTCGCCACCACCGAGCGCGCCCTGACCGACATGGAACGGGCCACCGAATCCGTCCGCGCCGACGCCGACCCGGCCGCCGGCAAGGTCGCCTTCGGCTTCCTGCACACCCTCGGCCCGGAAACCGTCCCCGGCCTCATCCGTACCTTCCGCGCCGACCACCCGCGCGTCCGCTTCCAACTCGTCCAGAACTACGGCGAGGCGATGATCGAACGGCTGCGCGCCGGCGACCTCGACCTCTGCCTGACCTCGCCCGTCCCCGACTACCCGGACCTGGTCGCCCGCCGGCTCGACGAGCAGAGGCTGCGCCTGGTCGTCCCGGACGACCATCCGCTCGCGGGCCGCAAACGCGTCCGGCTCGCCGAGACCGCCGGCGAACTCTTCGTCACCCTCGAACCGGGCTACGGCCTGCGCCGGATCACCGACGCCCTGTGCGCCGAGGCCGGGTTCACCCCACGGATCGCGTTCGAGGGCGAGGAGGCCGAGACGCTGCGCGGGCTGGTCGCGGCCGGCCTGGGCGTGGCCCTGCTCCCGCCGCCCGCCGTACCCCGCCCCGGCGTCGCCGAACTGACCGTCACGGCACCGCGCGCGGTCCGCGAGATCGGCGTGGCCTGGCTGGACGGCCATCCGGACACACCGCCGGTGGCCGCCTTCAAGAAGTTCCTGCTGAGCCGGCGCGGGGTGCTTCTCCCCCGGTGACGAACGGCCGGGGGGAGCGGCGAGCGGCCGGGGGAGCGGCGAGCGGCCGGGGGCGGCGGCGCCCCGCCCCGCGGTCTCCGCCTCAGTGCCGCAAGGACGCACCGAACCCGGCGGCCAGCGGCATGCGCAGGCCCAGAGGTGGCGGCGCCGCCAGGGCGTCCCTCACCGGGCGGGCGTAGTCCCCGGCGAAGAGCGAACCGAGCATGAAGTCGGCGGCCAGCGCGAGGACTTCCGCGCGATGCTGGTGCAGCGCGTGGCCGTCGGAGTGCACCTCGAACCGGCAGGTGTCACGGTTGATTTTCTTGGCGCGCTCGGCGTAGCGGTAGGAGAGCTCGGGGTCGGTGCGCTCGTCGTTCGTGCCGTGGACGAGCAGCACCTGCCGGCCGATGAGCTGCTTGACCGGATCGGGCTCCGCCGGGTCCGGACCGGGCTCGGGAAACCAGGGGGCGATCGCCAGGACGGAATGCGCCGCGCGATGACCGGCGGCGTGCAGCGCGGCCCGGGCGCCCATGCCCGTACCGACGAGGCAGACCGGCACATCGCCGTAGCGCCGGACCACCTCGTCCAGCGCCCACGTCGCGTCCCGCGCCGGATCGGCCGCCGTGCCGTTCCACCCCCGGCAGCGGTAGCGCACCACATGCGCGGTCAGCCCCTCGGCCCGCCCGGCCCGCGCCAGCCGGGCCGCGAGCGGACGGACCGCCAGCGCCGACACCGGCGACGGGCGCCGGAACCCGGTCGGCCCTCCCTCCGGCAGTAAGAGGGCGACACCGTTGACCGCCTGTTCCGTCCCGGCCGTTCCCAGCGGTTTTCCCAGCCGGGCCTCGCGCACCGGCAGCGCTTGCTGAGCCATGACAAGAACCATGGCAGAAGGTGGGGTGCGGGCAACCCCGCGTACGGGTCACTGTTACGTATCGTTCGGTGATATCTACGCGCGTAGGGGCTAGAGTGCCGAGATGACGAGCGAGACCACCAACCTCCCGACCAGTGAACAGATCCGCCGCGCCCCCAAGGTGCTGCTCCACGATCACCTCGACGGCGGCCTGCGCCCCGCGACGATCGTCGACCTCGCCCGCGAGTGCGGTTACGGCGGCCTCCCCGAAACCGACCCGGAAAAGCTCGGGATCTGGTTCCGCGAGGCAGCCGACTCCGGCTCGCTGGAGCGCTATCTGGAGACCTTCGCGCACACCTGCGCCGTCATGCAGACCCGCCAGGCCCTGGTCCGGGTGGCCGCCGAGTGCGCCGAGGACCTGGCCGCCGACGGCGTCGTCTACGCCGAGGTCAGGTACGCGCCCGAGCAGCACCTGGAGCAGGGCCTCAGCCTCGAAGAGGTCGTCGAGGCCGTCAACGAGGGCTTCCGCGAAGGCGAGCGGCGGGCCCGCGCCAACGGCCACCGCATCCGCGTCGGCGCCCTCCTGACCGCCATGCGGCACGCCGCCCGCGCCCTGGAGATCGCCGAACTCGCCAACCGTTACCGCGACACCGGCGTCGTCGGCTTCGACATCGCGGGCGCCGAGGCCGGCTTCCCCCCCACCCGCCACCTCGACGCCTTCGAGTACCTCAAGCGGGAGAACAACCACTTCACCATCCACGCCGGCGAAGCCTTCGGCCTCCCCTCCATCTGGCAGGCACTCCAGTGGTGCGGCGCCGACCGCCTCGGCCACGGCGTCCGCATCATCGACGACATCGAGGTCGCCGACGACGGCTCGATCAAGCTCGGCCGCCTCGCCTCCTACGTGCGCGACAAGCGCATCCCCCTGGAGATGTGCCCCACCTCCAACCTCCAGACCGGCGCGGCCGCCTCCTACGCCGAGCACCCCATCGGTCTCCTGCGCCGCCTGCATTTCCGCCTGACCGTCAACACCGACAACCGGCTGATGAGTGGCACGGACATGTCCCAGGAATTCGAGCACCTGGTCAAGACATTCCGATACACGCTCGATGA
The DNA here is from genome assembly GCF_055570395.1 of Streptomyces sp. NPDC031210. Taxonomy (NCBI): domain Bacteria; kingdom Bacillati; phylum Actinomycetota; class Actinomycetes; order Kitasatosporales; family Streptomycetaceae; genus Streptomyces; species Streptomyces sp. NPDC031210. Next base: position 354,607 of record NZ_JBVIHH010000004.1, on the reverse strand, counting down.
CATGCAGTGGTTCACAGTCAATGCGATGAAATCAGCATTCATTCCTTTCGATGAACGTCTGGGCATGATCAACGACGTGATCAAGCCGGGATATGCCGAACTCCGGGCCGAGTGGCTGTTCCCTCAGGCGGGCTCAACACCCCCTGCCAGCAGCGCTCCTGACGCTGTGTGACGTAGTGTCGGAGGTTTAGCGGAACGGCCGGTGGATTGTCCACCGGCCGTTTTTCGTACGGCCTTGGCTGTTTGCGGCGGCGGTGGCCACGTCACTAGGTTCCTAGCCGGTCAAGCCCCCATCATGAGGACGTAATTCGATGAAGCAGGGAACCATCAAGACTCTCGGTGCCGCCGCCCTCGGCGCCGCCTTCGCCGCCACCGCCGCGGGCACCGCCGCCGCCGCGCCGGCCATGGACACGGCCGACACCACCAAGGTGCTGCACAACCTGCCGGTCGACCAGGCCACCAAGACCGTCTCCGGCGCGACCAAGACCGTCTCGGGCGCCACCAAGGGCGTCAAGGGCGCCACGAAGGGTGTGAACGGCGCGAGCAAGGGCGTCAAGGGCGCCACCAAGGGCAAGCCGGGCAACGGCCAGTTCAGCTCCAACACCAACTCCAAGGGCAACCTGCTGGGCGGCCTGCCGGTCAGGAACCTCCCCACCGGCGCCGTCACCAGGACCCTTCCCCTGGGCGGCTGAGACGGGACACCGTCGGGCCGTGCCCCGGTTCGTACGCCGCCGTGCGTACGGGCCGGGGCACGGCCGTACGCGGTTCCGCGCCCCGGCGGCGGGTGCGGCGGGCCGCCGGGCGGCTACCAGGCGGCGGCGCGGCTGGAGCCCTCGGAGGGCAGGATTATCCACAGCGCGAGGTAGACGAGGAACTGCGGGCCGGGCAGCAGGCACGACACCAGGAAGATCACGCGCATGGTGGCCGGGGTGGTGCCGAAGCGACGGGCCAGGCCCGCGCACACTCCGGCGATCATTCGGTTGTTGCGGGGGCGGACCAGTGCGGCGGCCATGAGGACGACTCCTTCTCGACTACGCGGGGCGGATACCCCGATGTCTCAAAGGTAGGTCCGGGAGCCGGAGAGGGCATCGGTCTGCGGGGCCATGCCGACCCTGGTGATTCTCGGGGTCGCCACCCCGAGACGCTCGTACCGGCGGCGTAGCCGGGCCCGGCACCCGGGGACCACGGACAGGTGCGCCACCAGCACACCGAGCGTGTTCAGCAGCACCATGTCGATATCGGGGACCTGTCCGGGAACCCCGGTCTGCAGCAGTTCGACGGCCAGCGCGATCATCGCGCCGGCGAACGTCGTGCGGGTCAGTGACGCCAGCGGGGACACGTACAACCGCCCCGCCGACATCGGCAGCAGCACGCCGAGCGGCGCCAGCAGCAGCACCGGCCCGCCCAGGCTCTGCGTGGCCTCCCACGGCCCGCGGGCCAGCTCCGCGCCGATCGTCGCCAGCGGTTCGAGATTCGGGGCCGGCACCCACGGCACCGTACGAGGACGCAGCATCAGCCAGCCGACGCTCATCAGATGCGCCACAAGGAGGAGAAGTCCGGTGGCGCGCAAACGGAGGGCGGCGGTGTCGCCGGGGCCAGGACGCTGCACACAGGCCAGGACGCGGGGAGCGGGGGCCGCGGTTCCGCCCGGACACTCCCGTCTTGCCGAGCCGGTCCTCAGCCCTTCCGCGACACCCGGTCTCAGCTCTTCCGCGACAGCGGGTCGCCCCAGTCCGCGTGCTGGGCGATGTCCGGGCTGGCCCGCACCTCCGCGGAGCAGTCGTAGCGGTGCGGCGCGGAGTCGCCGGGCCCGCCCAGCACCGCCGCCCGCGTCCGCCCGAGCGCCGGGCTCGCCCCGTAGGTGCACATCAACTGCGCCAGCGCGAACGACGGCAGGTCGTCCGGCCGGATGCTCAGCCGCAGCGCGTCCGCCGGGTCGCCGGCGCGCGGCCCCTGGACCCGCAGGTCCTCGGGCAGGGCGCTGCTGAACCCGGCCTGCTCCTCGGCGGCCGAGGGCTGCTTTTGCAGCTCGCGCAACAGCGCACGGGCGGAGCGCAGGCGCGTCGCCGCGGACGGCTCGCCCTCGGGCCCCGACACCGTCCGCTCCACCTCGATCAGCGCCGAGCCGCACACCAGGTAGACGATCACCGGCACCCCGCCGGGAACGCCGGTCGCCGTCTCGCTGTCCGGAGCCTTGCAGCTCACCCGCGAGGGCGCGCCCCCCGCGTCGACCGGCACGGACGTACCCCGGATACCGCAGCCCGCGGCGGCCAGCGCGAGGGCCGCCACGACGGCGGTACGCCGCCACCGGCGGGCCGGTCGCGGGCCGGGGAGGCCGTCCCGCATGCGTGCGGACCGCGTCATCGGTCGTCCTCCGTGCCCTCGTCGGCCGCGCCGCCGGCCGTCCGGCCGTCGTCCCGCGCGCCACCGCGGCGCTCGCCGGTGGTACGCCCCTGGATGGTGCTCCCGCCGTCCCCGGCGTCGTCCGCCAGCCGGGAGGCGTCCATCGGCAGCCGCAGCGTGAAGACCGCGCCGCCCTCGGGCGAGTTGGCGGCGGTGATCCCGCCGCCGTGGATGTGCGCGTTCTCCAGCGCGATCGACAGGCCCAGGCCGCTGCCCTCCGACCGGGGCCGGGAGGCGCTCGCCTTGTAGAAGCGGTCGAAGACGTGCGGCAGGACCTCTTCGGGGATGCCCGGCCCGTGGTCGCGGACCCGGATCACCAGATCCCCGCCCCCGGCGCCGCGCCCGTCGCCCACGAGGTCGGCCGCTTCGTCCGGGCCGTCGCCCCCGCCGACCTCGGCCCGCGCTTCGGCCTCGCCTCGCGCGTCGGCCCAGGAGCGCCCGGAACGCTCCATTCGCGCGGACCGCTCGCCCCGCCCGGGCCGTCCGTCCCGCTCCGGCACCTCGTCACCCTCGGAGCCCTCACGTGGCCCGGCGGCCCCGTGCCCCCCGGCCGCGTCCTGCCCGCCGGAAGAAGTCCCGCCACGAGCCGGGCCCGACCCGCCGTCCTCCTCCACGCCCCCCGCCGGCTCCGTCGACACCGACACCCGCACCGGCGAACCGCCGTGCTTGAGGGCGTTGCCGATCAGGTTGGCGAGGATGACGTCGAGCCGCCGCGGATCCAGGCGGGCCACGATGCCGCGGTCCGCGTCCAGGTCCACCGCGTCCAGCCAGGCCCGCGCGTCGATGCAGGCGGTCACCTGGTCCGCGACGTCGACGTCGTCCAGCACCAGACGGGCCGTCCCCGCGTCGAAGCGGGTGACCTCCATCAGGTTCTCCACGAGATCGTTCAGCCGCCGGGTCTCGCTGACCACCAACTGCACGGCGGGCGCGATCATCGGATCGAGGGAGTCGGCCTCCTCCTCCAGCACCTCCGAGACCGCCGTGATGGCCGTCAGCGGCGTCCGCAGCTCGTGCGACATATCGGCGACGAACCGCCGCGAGGACGCCTCCCGCGCGCTCAGCTCCTCCACCCGCTGCTCCAGCCGCTCGGCCGTACGGTTGAACGTACGGGAGAGATCGGCGAGTTCGTCCGTACCGGTCACCCGCAGCCGGGTGTCCAGCCGGCCCTCGCCGAGCTGCCGGGCGGCGTGCCCGAGCCGCTGCACGGGCCGCAGGACGGTCGTCGCGGCGGCCTGGGCCAGCAGCGCCGAGCCGACCAGCGCCAGCGCGGTCGCGATCCCCAGCGACCAGGCCAGCGAGTTGAGGTCCTGCCGCTCGGCGGCCAGCGACTTCATCATGTAGCCGGTCGGACCGCCGCCGATCACCTTCGCCCCGGCGATGAGGTACGGGACGTCCTCGATCTCCTCGCGTTGCCAGTACAGGTGATGCGCGTAGCGATTGGAGTCGTCGACCGGACGCAGGTCGTTGACGGCCGTCCGCAGCGGCTTCGGTACGTTCTTGAGCGTCAGCAGGTCCTTGTCCGTGGTGGCCGCGCAGTCCTTGCCCTTGTGGTCCACGCCGATCAGCAGCACCGCGTAGTTCTGCGGCCCGCCCGCTATCCGGCGCGCCGCGTCCTGGAGTTCGGAGCACGGCGGCCGCAGCGGCAGCGAGCGGGTGCTGTCCTCCAGCGACTTGCGGAAGTCATTGAGCACGGAGTTCTGCGTACGGTCCAGAACGGTGTTGCGGTTGAGCCAGTAGGCGATGCCGGACGCCGACACCGCGGCGGTCAGCGCCACCAGCGCGAAGACGACGACCAGCCGCAGCCGCAGGCTGGTCCACCGCAGCAGGCCGAAGGCGCGGCCGGCCAGCCGCAACAGCCGCCCGCCGGGCGCCCCGTCATCCTCGGGCGCGGCGACCGGGCGGGAGTGCTCTTCCCTGCCGCCGCGCGTCCTGCCGTCCGTCACTGCGGCGAATCCAGCCGGTAGCCGACCCCGCGGACCGTACGGATCAGCGTCGGCGAGGACGGCACGTCCTCCACCTTCGCGCGCAGCCGCTGCACACACGCGTCCACCAGGCGTGAATCGCCCAGATAGTCGTGCTCCCACACCAGCCGCAGGAGCTGCTGGCGGGACAGCGCCTGGCCGGGCCGGCGGCTCAGCTCCAGCAGCAACCGCAGCTCGGTCGGCGTCAGTTGCAGGTCCTCGCCGTTCTTCGTGACCGTCATCGCCGACCGGTCGATGACCAGTGAGCCGAAGGTCGCCGAGTCGCTGGACTCCCGCTCCCCGCGGCGCAGCACGGCCCGGATGCGGGCGTCCAGCACCCGCCCCTGGACCGGTTTGACGACGTAGTCGTCGGCGCCGGACTCCAGACCCACCACGACGTCGATGTCGTCGTTCCGCGCGGTGAGCAGGATGATGGGCAGTTGGTCCGTACGCCTGATCCGCCGGCACACCTCGAAACCGTCGATGCCCGGCAGCATCACATCCAGCACGATCAGGTCCGGGCGCTGCTCGCGCAGCAGCTTCAGGCCGTCCTCGCCCGTCGCCGCGGTCACCACACGGTGACCCTGGCGCGACAGGGAGAGTTCGAGGGCCGTGCGGATGGCGTCGTCGTCCTCGATCAGCAACAGGAAAGGCACGTGCGCCATTCTGGCCCATGCCAGGCCGGGAGATCGACCGGCGCCGCCTTCCCACACAACCCCCGCACCCGTCGCCGCCCCACGCCCGACTCCCGGCACCCCTGTGACACGGCTGTGACAGTCGGCGGACAGCGTGATGAAACTGGGTTGGCAGTCTTTTGGGCACCGGGAGAGATCAACATCCGGCGGATGCACCGAACGAGCTGGCTCTACGACGGGGGGCGCGAGATGAACACACTGCACGGCACCACTTCCAGCGCAGTAATCACGCGGCTCCACGACGTCGTACGGACCACCCAGGGGGGAGCGCGGGGGTGCGCTCGCGGCGTCGGGCGTCAAAGGGCGCCTTTCATGGTGGCCATCGACGCGACGGCGGCGGGCCGGGCGGCAGGCGGCACGGACGCCGGCCGCCCGGGCGACAATGGGGGAGCGGCATACGGGGAGGACACGGGGGAACGGCGCTCCGCGTCGGAGGCAGCCGAGGCCGAAGCGGCCTTCACCGCCTACGTCCAGGAGCGCCGGGCCTCCCTGTACGCCACCGCCTACCACCTGACCGGCGATCGCTACGAGGCCGAGGACCTGCTCCAGAGCGCGCTGTTCTCGACCTTCCGGGCCTGGGACCGGATCAGCGACAAGGCGGCGCTCGGCGGCTATCTGCGGCGCACGATGACCAATCTGCACATCAGCGCCTGGCGCCGGCGCAAGCTCAACGAGTACCCGACCGAGGAACTGCCGGAGACGGTCGTCGACGTGGACGCGATGCGCGGCACCGAGCTGCGCGCCGTGCTGTGGCAGGCGCTGGCGCGGCTGCCCGAGACGCAGCGCACGATGCTGGTGCTGCGCTACTACGAAGGCCGCACGGATCCGGAGATCGCGGACATACTCGACATCAGTGTCGGCACGGTGAAGTCCAGCATCTGGCGCTCCCTGCGCCGGCTGCGCGAGGACGAGGTCCTCAGCTTCGGCCGTGACGAGGAGGAGTCCTTCGGCCAGTTGGTGGCCTGAGGACGGGGGAAAGGCCCGAGGGGACGGGTAACGGGGGATACGGGGGAACGGCCGAACCGGAGCGATCCGGGGAGGCCGGCGTATCGGGGGATACGGGGGATACGGGGGATACGGGGGAGCACGGGGGAAACGGAGCGGGTTCGGAAGGCCGGGGGGGCCGTCCGAACCCGCTTCCTGCTGTTCGGGGCGCGCCGACTACGGCCGCGCGCCGCCGCCCACCGTCACCACCGGCTCGTGCCGCACCGGGAAGTTCACCGAGTTGGCGATGAAGCACTTCTCGTGCGCCTCGTGGTGCAGCGCCCGCGCCCGCTCGGCGTCCGCCTCCGACGCCACCTCCACCCGCGGCCGCAGCACCACCTCGGAGAACCGCCCGCCGCCCGCCCCGTCCTCGGTCATGGTGCCGCCGGCCTCGTCCGCGTACCCGGTCACGACCACGCCCGCCAGCGAACACAGCGCCAGATACGTCAGCATGTGGCACTGCGCCAGCGAGGCGAGCAGTAGCTGCTCCGGATTCCAGCGGTCCTTGACGCCCCGGAAGGCCGGATCGGCGGTGCCCGCGAGCGTCGGCGGGCCGTCGGCGCTCACCTCGTGGTCCCGGTCGAACGCGCGGTAACCGCTGGTCCCCGAGCCGGTGTTGCCGGTCCACAGGACGTGGGCGCGGTATGTGTGCTGCCTGGCCATCGGCATCCCCTCGCGCGCCGCCCCGGCCGCCGTCCGGCACGGTACCGGACGAGATCGGACCGACCCGGGCCGCACGATCAGGAGCGTACGGCCGCGCCGACCGGGTCCGCAGCCCGGATCGCACAAATGCGCGCCAGCGCCTCCGGCTTGGCGCAGGCGTGCGCGCCCAGCGCGCGGTGCCGGGCGACGATCGTCCGTTCGGCGCGCAGCAGCCGCAGCCCGCGGCGCACCAGATACGGCGCGGACTTGCGGCCCTCGCGCAGGTCGCGGGCCAGCCGTCGGCGGAAGGTCGTCGTGGGGCGGCCGTGCAGGCACAGCGCGTCGGCCAGCAGTCCCGCCGCGCGGCAGGCCGCGATGACATCGGCCGCGAAGACGCCCTCCGCGATGAACAGCGCGGCGCCGCCGAGGTCGAGGGCCGCCTCGCCGACCCGGGCGCTGGCGGCGATGTCGTACACGGGGACGGTGGCGCGCCCCTCGCGGCACAGCGCGTCGATCGCGGCCACCGCGGCCTCGGCGTCCCAGGAGAGCGGGGAGTCCCAGTCGGTGCCGCCGCCGTCCGGCAGCCGCGGCAGCGTCGGGTCCGTCGCCTCCTTGTAAAAGTCGTCGAGATTGAGGACGGGCAGGCCGGTCAGGGCGGCGAGGGACGTCTTGCCGGAGCCGGACGGGCCGGTCAGCAGAACGACTTGGGCGGCGGGCGGCATGGGGGTGCCTCCCTGCTCGAACGAAGTCGAGAGCCTGGGGGAGGGGGACTGGGAGCTCACGGGGATCCATTGTCGGGCATTGAGCCGTGTGAGCTACCCCTGGCGCGCGAGGTGGATCGACCGGCGCCACTCAACTACTGTACGCATTCAATCGATTACGCGGCGTTCGCGCGCCTCTCACAGAAGGTCTCCGCCCGGTGGATGCCTTCCGACCCCCAGGCAGGTGGCACATGTCCTCGTACGTACGTCTCAAGTCCAGCCGCGCCCCGCGCACGCTCCTGCGCGTCTCGCTCGCCCTTTCCGCGGCCGGCGCCGCACTGGTGGCGGGCGGCGCGAGCGCGAGCGCGGCGCCCGCCCCGGAGTCCGACTCCAGCAAGGACACCGGCGCCACGGCGTCCCTGCTGCCCGACTCCATGGCGCGCGCGGCGGAGGCCGGCCTCGGCACGGCCAAGAACCTCCAGCTCAACCCGCTGGCCAACACCCCCGTGGACCCGTTCTCCAACGTCGTCGGCACGCAGATCGCCGACTTCAAGCCGGTGGACACCACCATGGCCACCGGAAGCCTGTCGAGCGGCGGCGGCCTGAAGGACCTCCCGGTGGCCGGGCAGGCGACGGACGTACTCCCGGGCTGAGACCGGCGCGCGACGGGCCGCTTCCAGCGGCCGTCGCAGGCCGCGACGACGAAGCCGCACGGGGCTCCTTCCGCGAAGGAAGGAGCCCCGTGTCGGTGGCCGGAAAGGGGTGGCCGGGTGGTCAGACGCCCATCGGATGCCAGACGGTCTTCGTCTCCAGGAAGGCGAGCAGGCGGCCGGTGCCGGGGTCGGTGGTCCAGTCCTCGGGCTTCGGGCGCAGGACGCGCTTGAGGTTGTCGGCCGCGGCCGTCTCCAGGTCCTTCGCCAACGTGGCGTCGGCGCCCGTGAGGTCGAGGGCGTTGACGTCCTGGTGGGCGGCGAGCGGGGCGGCGAGTTCCGCGGTGCGGCCCGAGAGGATGTTGACGACGCCGCCCGGCAGGTCGGAGGTGGCGAGCACCTCGGCCAGGGAGAGGGCCGGCAGCGGGGCGTCCTGCGAGGTCACCGCGACCACCGTGTTGCCCGTGACGATCGCCGGGGCGATGACCGAGACGAGTCCGAGGAACGACGAGTCCTGGGGGGCCAGGACGGCGACGACACCGGTCGGCTCGGGGGAGGACAGGTTGAAGTACGGGCCCGCGACCGGGTTGGCCGAGCCGGCGATCTGGGCGACCTTGTCGGACCAGCCCGCGTACCACACCCAGCGGTCGATGGCGGCCTCGACGACCGCGCCGGCCTTGGACTTCGACAGCCCCTCGGCCGCGGCGACCTCCGCGATGAACTGGTCGCGGCGGCCCTCCAGCATCTCGGCGACGCGGTAGAGGATCTGCCCGCGGTTGTAGGCCGTGGCGCCCGACCAGCCGCCGAACGCCTTCCGCGCCGCGACCACCGCGTCCCGGGCGTCCTTACGGGAAGCCAGCGGCGCGTTGGCGAGCCACTCGCCCTTGGAGTCCGTCACCTCATACACCCGCCCGCTCTCGGACCGGGGGAACTTGCCCCCGACGTACAGCTTGTAGGTCTTGAGAACGCTCAGCCGATCAGACATTGAGGTACGCCTCCAGACCGTGCCGGCCGCCCTCGCGGCCGTAGCCCGACTCCTGGTAGCCGCCGAAGGGCGAGGCCGGGTCGAACTTGTTGAACGTGTTGGACCAGATGACACCGGCGCGGAGCCGGTTGGCCATCCACAGCATCCGCGAGCCCTTCTCCGTCCAGATGCCCGCCGAGAGGCCGTACGGCGTGTTGTTGGCCTTCTCCACCGCTTCCTCGGGAGTGCGGAAGGTCAGGACGGACAGGACCGGGCCGAAGATCTCCTCGCGGGCGATGCGGTGCGCCTGCGTGACGCCGGTGAAGAGCGTCGGGGCGAACCAGTAGCCGGAGGCGGGCAGATCGCAGGCCGGGGCCCAGCGCTCGGCGCCCTCGGCCTCGCCCGCGTCGACCAGCGAGGTGATGCGGGCCAACTGCTCGGCGGAGTTGATCGCGCCGATGTCGGTGTTCTTGTCGAGCGGGTCGCCCACCCGGAGGGTCCCCATCCGGCGCTTGAGGGCGTCGAGGATCTCCTCGGCGACCGACTCCTGGACCAGCAGGCGCGAGCCCGCGCAGCAGACGTGGCCCTGGTTGAAGAAGATGCCGTTGACGATGCCCTCGACGGCCTGGTCGACGGGCGCGTCGTCGAAGACGATGTTCGCCGCCTTGCCGCCCAGTTCGAGGGTCACCTTCTTGTCGGTGCCGGCGACCGTACGGGCGATGGCCTTGCCGACCTCGGTGGAGCCGGTGAAGGCGACCTTGTCGATGCCCGGGTGCCCGACCAGCTCGGCGCCGGTGGAACCGTCACCGGTGAGGATGTTCACGACGCCCTTGGGCAGGCCCGCCTGACGGCAGATGTCCGCGAAGAACAGGGCGGACAGCGGGGTCGTCTCGGCGGGCTTGAGGACGACGGTGTTGCCCGTCGCCAGCGCCGGGGCGATCTTCCACGCCAGCATCAGCAGCGGGAAGTTCCACGGGATGACCTGGCCGGCCACGCCCAGGGGGCGCGGGTCGGCGCCGTAGCCGGCGTGGCCGAGCTTGTCGGCCCAGCCCGCGTAGTAGAAGAAGTGCGCGGCGACCAGCGGCAGGTCGGCGTCGCGGGACTCGCGGATCGGCTTGCCGTTGTCCAGCGACTCCAGGACGGCCAGCTCGCGCGAGCGCTCCTGGATGATCCGGGCGATGCGGAAGAGGTACTTGGCGCGCTCGGCGCCGGGCAGCGCGGACCACTTCTCGAAGGCCTTGCGGGCGGCTTTCACGGCACGGTCGACGTCCGCCGCGCTCGCCTGGGCGACCTCGGAGAGGACCTCCTCGGACGAGGGCGAGACGGTCTTGAAGACCTTGCCGTCGGAGCCCGGCGCGAACTCGCCGTCGATGAACAGGCCGTAGGACGGCGCGATGTCGACGACCGAGCGGGACTCGGGTGCGGGTGCGTAATCGAAGGTCATGGGTGCCTCAGTCCACCGTGACGTAGTCGGGGCCGGAGTAGCGGCCGGTGCTGAGCTTCTGGCGCTGCATCAGCAGATCGTTCAGGAGGCTGGAGGCGCCGAAGCGGAACCAGTCGGCGGTCAGCCAGCGCTCGCCGAGCGTCTCGTTGACCATCACCAGGTACTTGACGGCGTCCTTCGTCGTACGGATGCCGCCGGCCGGCTTCACGCCGACCTGGACGCCGGTGGCGGCGTGGAAGTCGCGGACCGCCTCCAGCATCAGCAGGGTGACGGGCGGGGTGGCGTTGACGGCCACCTTGCCGGTCGAGGTCTTGATGAAGTCGGCGCCCGCGAGCATCGCCAGCCAGGAGACGCGGCGGACGTTGTCGTACGTCTGGAGCTCACCCGTCTCGAAGATGACCTTGAGGTGGGCCGCGCTGCCGTCCTCGCGGCGGCACGCCTCCTTCACCTGCTTGATCTCCTCGAAGACGGACATGTAACGGCCGGAGAGGAAGGCGCCCCGGTCGATGACCATGTCGATCTCGTCGGCGCCGGCCGCGACCGCGTCACGGGTGTCGGCGAGCTTGACCGGCAGAGCGGCCCGGCCGGCGGGGAAGGCGGTGGCGACGGACGCGACGTGGATGCCGGAGTCGCCGAGCGCCTCCTTGGCCGTCGCGACCATGTCGGGATAGACGCAGATCGCCGCGACCTTGGGGGCCGTGCGGTCGGTGGGATCGGGCCGGACGCCCTTGGCGCACAGGGCCCGGACCTTGCCCGGGGTGTCCGCGCCTTCGAGGGTCGTCAGGTCGATCATCGAGATGGCGAGATCGATGGCGTACGCCTTCGCCGTCGTCTTGATCGAGCGGGTGCCGAGGGTGGCGGCGCGGGCCTGCAGGCCGACCGCGTCGACGCCCGGGAGGCCGTGGAGGAAGCGGCGCAGCGCACCGTCGTTGGCGGTCACGTCCGCCATCGACGCCAGACGCCCCGCGGCTTCCTTGCCGTATGCGGGAACAGTGATGGGCATGGTCACGAGGGGAGCATATCTACGCGCGTAGCGCCCTGTCATCCCCCTCAGCCGTCCGAATCCGGTCACGAAACGGCTCGCGCGGCGCCCCCGTCCGGGCTCCGGCGCGCCGCACGCGCCCCCGCACGGCCCGGGCCGCCTTCCGGGCCCCGCCCGAAAGATGCCGTAACGCAATGTCCGGGATCCGGACGGTCAGGCAGAATCGGCGGCATGACGAGCCCGGATCGGTCCACCCCGCCTCAGCAGCAGTACGCGGAGCGCAGCTACCGCTCGCCCGCGTCCCTCGCCGGCGGGGTGCTGCTCCTCCTGCTCGGCCTCTGGCTCGGCGGCGACGCACTGCTGCGCGGCGGCGGGCACACCAAGCTCACCGCGCTCTTCGCGCTCCTGCTCGGCGTGCCCCTGGTGGCCGCCTACACCCTGCGCCCCCTGGTACGGGCGGGCGAGGACCGGCTGACGGTCCGCAACCCCTTCCGGACGATCACGCTGCCCTGGAGCGCCGTGGAGGACCTGCGCGCCTCGTTCTCCACCGAGGTCCTCACCACCGCCGGGAAGTACCAGTTGTGGGCCGTGCCGGTCTCGCTGCGGCAGCGCAAGAAGGCCGCGCGGCAGCAGGCGCGCGGCGCGGCGGCGGGCACCCGCTTCGGCTTCGACGCGGACACCGGCCCGGTACCGCGCGCCATGGCCGACCAGACCATCGAGGACCTGCGCGAGATCAAGGAGCGCGCCGCGCACCGCGCGACCGCCACGGGCGAGCCGGTGGTGCGCTGGGCGTACGAGGTCATCGCGCCCTGCGTGGTGGGCGCCGTGGGCCTGGCCGTGATGGTCGCGCTGTAGTCCTGATCGCGCGGTTGTGAGCGCGCCGTCGTGATCACGGAGTCCGGGTCACGGCGCCGCCTCCCCCGTGGCGATGGCGCGCAACGCGGCCAGGTGCCGCCGGTAGACCTCCCGGCCCTCGGCGGTCAGCGACAGCCAGGTCCGCGGGCGCCGGCCGACCCGCCCCTTGTGAACGGCCACCCAGCCGGCCTCCTCCAGGGCCGCCACCTGCTTGGACAGCACCGAATCGGTGACCTCCACCAGGTCGCGGACGAAGCCGAACTCGGCCCTGTCCACCGGGGCCAGGGCCGCCACCACCGACAGGCGCACGGGCGCGTTGAGCAGGGGCGCGAGGGCGTGCCGCGGATGGCTGCCACGCGGTGTGCCCGTGGCGTCCTCCATGGCCTCCCCGTCCCCCCTGACCTTTCCGTTTCCCACGGTCTCTCCGCCCGTCACGACGACCGCCGCCTCTCCAGCCAGGCGCCCGTGGCGAGCGGCAGCGCGCACCCCAGTGCTCCCACCGCCGCGAAGGCCGGGCTGTCGGCGAACGCCGTGGTCCCGAGCGCGACCGTCAGCGCGAAGAGTGCGGCCCAGGTCCCCACCAGCACCCCGTGCCGCACACCGAAACCGCGGCGTACGACGCGCTGGCGCGCCGCGTACACGCTCAGGCCCGTCACCAGCAGCGTGTTGGCCGCCGCGAAGACCACCGCCGAGGCGAGGCCGTGCCACAAGAGCGCGATCGGGACGAGCGCAAGCTGCCCGGCCGCGAACACCGACAGATAGCGCGCGTACCAGCCGCTGTGCGCCCGCGTCGCCCGCTCGGCGGCGGCCGCCCGCCCCAATGTCGCCACGGCGTCCGTGGATTCGTTCATCGTTCCCCCTCGTCGCTGCCCCGGCAGGCCGCCGGGCGCTCATCTGCCGGGATGGCCAGTGCATAGTGGCAAGTACTTTCCATTCTTGCAAGGAGCCAGTCGCGGGGCCGGTGGCGAAGCGGCGTGCGGTCCTCCCGTGAACGAGGAGCGGGCCCCGGTCCGAGACCGGGGCCCGCTTCCTGCTCGGCGCGCGTCGTCAGATGCCGGCCGCCGCCGACAGGTCGGACTTGATCGACTCCAGGGCCGCCGTGGCCCGCGTCCGGGCCTCGGACAGTGCCTCCGGGGAGGACACCGGGACGACGACCTCCAGGTAGCACTTGAGCTTGGGCTCGGTGCCGCTGGGCCGGACCACGACCCGGCCGGCCTCCACGCCCGTGTCCGGCGTACCGGACAGGTAGTAGCGCAGCCCGTCGGTCGGCGGCAGGTCCGGCGTGCCCTTGCTCAGGTCGTCCGATTCCCGCACCGCCAGGCCCGCCAGCGCCGTCGGCGGCCGCTCGCGCAGCCGGCGCATCGCGTCGGCGATCAACGACAGGTCCTCGACGCGGACCGAGAGCTGGTCGGTGGCGTGCAGCCCGAACTCCAGCGCCAGGTCGTCCAGCAGGTCGGTGAGGGTGCGGCCGGCCCGCTTGAGGCCGGCGGCCAGCTCCGCGATCAGCAGGGCGGCGGTGATGCCGTCCTTGTCGCGGACGCCCTCGGGGTCGACGCAGTAGCCCAGCGCCTCCTCGTAGGCGTAGCGCAGGCCGTCGACGCGCGCCAGCCACTTGAAGCCGGTCAGCGTCTCCTCGTACGGAAGGGCCGAGGCGGCCGCGATCCGGGACATCAGCGAGGACGACACGATCGTGGTGGCGAAGGTCCCGCCACCGGCGCCCTGCTTGCTGACGAGGTGGGCGGCCAGCAGCGCGCCGACCTCGTCGCCGCGCAGCATCCGCCAGCCCTCGTCCGTACCGGGGGCCGGGACGGCGACGGCGCAGCGGTCGGCGTCCGGGTCGTTGGCGATGACGAGATCGACCGCGCCGCTGGCCTCCGCGGCGCGGGCGGCGGCGAACGCGAGGTCCATCGCACCGGGCTCTTCGGGGTTGGGGAAGGCGACGGTCGGGAAGTCGGGGTCGGGCTCGGCCTGCTCCGCGACGACCGCCGGGGCGGGGAAGCCGGCCCGCGCGAAGGCGGCGAGCAGCGTGTCGCGGCCGACGCCGTGCAGCGGCGTGTAGACGACGTTCAGGTCGCGGGGGGAGCCGGGGGTCAGTACGGCGTCCGTACGCGCCAGGTAGGCCGCCAGGACGTCCTCACCGAGGGTTTCCCAGCCGCTCTCCGGCCGCGGCACGTCCGCCAGCGAGCGGATCGCGGCGATCTCGGCGGCGATCTCGCCGTCGGCGGGCGGCACGATCTGCGAGCCGTCACCGAGGTAGACCTTGTAGCCGTTGTCGCGCGGCGGGTTGTGGCTGGCGGTGACCTCCACACCGGCGACCGCGCCCAGGTGCCGTATGGCGAAGGCCAGCACCGGGGTGGGCAGCGGGCGGGGCAGCACCGCCGCGCGCAGGCCCGCGCCGACCATCACGGCCGCGGTGTCCCGGGCGAAGTCGGCGCTCTTGTGGCGGGCGTCGTAGCCGATGACGACCAGTCCGCCGCCGTCCCCCTGGGACTTCAGATACGCGGCGAGGCCGGCCGCGGCCCGGATGACCACACAGCGGTTCATCCGCATCGGGCCCGCGCCCAGTTCACCGCGCAGCCCGGCGGTGCCGAACTGGAGGGTGCCGGCGAACCGGCCGGCCAGCTCGGCCGCGCTCGCGCTGTCGTCCGCTGCGTCGGCGATCAGCCGGGACAGCTCCTCCCGGGTCTCCGGGTCGGGGTCCTCGGCCAGCCATGCCTTGGCCCGGTGGGTCAGCTCCGCGGGATCGGTAGCCACGTGATGCTCCTGACGGTGGATGCGGTGGGGCGGCGCCCGGTTCGGTCATGCCCGAAATCAGGTCATGCCGAAGACAGGCTCTACCCATTGCGCGTGTACTTCGTGCCGCCGAACCGGCCAAGCCACTCGACGGGCCGGGGTGCGGCGGGTGCCGGCGGGCGGGTGCCGTGGCACCCGCCCGGCCGCGGGGGCGTGTCGTCCGCCCGGGCTCAGAGCTTGCCGAGCACCTGGGCGAGGAGGCTGCCCATCCGGGTCGCGGAGTCGCGGCCGGCCTGGAGCACCTCTTCGTGGTTGAGCGGCTCGCCCGTCATGCCGGCGGCGAGGTTCGTCACCAGCGACAGGCCCAGCACCTCGGCGCCGGCCTCGCGGGCGGCGATGGCCTCCAGCACCGTGGACATGCCGACCAGGTCGCCGCCCAGCGTGCGGATCATCTTGATCTCGGCCGGGGTCTCGTAGTGCGGGCCGGGAAGCTGGACGTAGACGCCCTCTTCCAGGCTCGCGTCGACCTCCTTGCACAGCGCGCGCAGCCGCGGCGAGTACAGGTCCGTCAGGTCGACGAAGTTCGCGCCGATGATCGGGGAGGTGGCGGTGAGGTTCAGGTGGTCGCTGATGAGGACCGGCTGGCCCGGGCGCATGCCCTCGCGCAGACCGCCGCACCCGTTGGTGAGGACGATGGTCTTGCAGCCGGCCGCGGCGGCGGTGCGGACGCCGTGCGCGACGGCGGCGACGCCGCGGCCCTCGTAGAAGTGCGTGCGGCCCAGGAAGACCAGCGCGCGCTTGTCGCCGATCTTGTACGAGCGGGCCTTGCTGCTGTGACCGGCCACGACCGGGGGCGGGAAGCCGGGCAGCTCGGTGACGGGGAATTCGTGCTCGGGCGCCCCGAGCGCTTCGGCGGCCGGAGCCCATCCGGAGCCCATCACCAGGGCCACGTCGTGGGTCTCGGCGCCGGTCAGCTCGCGCAGGCGGGCGGCGGCGGCGTCGGCGGCACCCTGCGGGTCTGCCTGGAGGTCGTTAGTAGCAAATGCGTTCACGCGGACGAGGGTAGCCGCAAATCCCCTACGCGCGTAGATGTCACTGCCCACGGTGCTGAGGTTGTCGACTTGTGTTTTTTGACGAACGCGCCGCCCGGGCGCGTCGCGCCACCCGTACGGAGCAGCGCCGCGCACGCGTCACCGCGCCCGCGGCCGCCCGCCGGTGTCCGCGGTGCGTCAGCAGGGCCGCTTGCGCAGTTCCATCACATAGTCGTGCGGCGCGCCCGCCGATTCCGCGGCGTCCGCGATCTCGCCCAGGTAGCGGGCCGACGGCAGACCGCCCTCGTAGCCGTTGAGGACGTACGTCCAGGCCGGCTCCTCGCCGTCCAGCGTGTGCACCCGCACCCGCATCCGGCGGTAGATGTCCAGGCCCACGCCTTCCCAGCGGTCCATGGAGTCCTCGTCCATGGGCGCGATGTCGTAGAGCGCGACGAAGAGCTGGGAGCGGGGCGCTTCGACGATCGTCGCCAGCGCGCCTTCCCAGCCCATCTGCTCGCCCCCGAAGGTGAGCCGCCAGCCGTTCAGCCAGCCGGTGCCGCGCAGCGGCGAGTGCGGTGCGCGGCGGGACATCAGCCGCGCGTCGAGGTTGCCGGCGTACGCGGCGTAGAGCGACATGGTTCCGAGGGTACGGGAGGTTACCGAGTGCGCTCTTGGTACCGGAGATTCGCACAACACCGCAGGAGGGAGCGCACCCCGCCGCTCGGGAGGCCCGCCCGGAGCCCCCGGGCGAGAGGGACGCGGGGGCGTGCGGGACAATGGAGTACGTGACTCGGATCGTGATCATCGGTGGCGGACCCGGCGGATACGAGGCGGCCCTGGTGGGCGCCTCTCTCGGCGCGGAGGTGACCGTCGTCGATTGCGACGGTCTGGGCGGGGCGTCGGTGCTCACCGACTGCGTCCCGTCGAAGACTCTTATCGCGACGGCCGAGGTGATGACGACCTTCGACTCCTCCTATGAGGAGCTGGGCATCATCGTCGAGGACGACACGCCGCACATCGACCGCCCCGCGCGTGTCGTCGGCGTCGACCTGGGGAAGGTCAACCGGCGGGTCAAGCGCCTCGCGCTCGCCCAGTCGCATGACATCACCGCGTCGGTCACCCGCGCCGGCGGCCGGGTGATGCGCGGCCGGGGCCGCCTGGAGCCGGGCCAGTCGCCGGACGGCTCGCGCCGGGTGACGGTGACCGCCGCCGACGGCACCGAGGAGACGCTGACCGCGGACGCGGTGCTGATCGCCACCGGCGCGCACCCCCGCGAGATCCCCGACGCCCTGCCCGACGGCGAGCGGATCCTGAACTGGACGCAGGTCTACGACCTCGACGAGCTCCCCGAGGAACTCATCGTGGTGGGCTCCGGCGTCACCGGCGCCGAGTTCGCCGGCGCCTACCAGGCGCTCGGCTCCCGCGTGACCCTCGTCTCCTCCCGCGACCGCGTGCTGCCCGGCGAGGACCCGGACGCCGCCGCCGTCCTGGAGGACGTCTTCCGCCGCCGCGGCATGAACGTCATGGCCCGCTCCCGCGCCGCCGCCGTCAAGCGCGTCGGCGACCGGGTGGAGGTCACCCTCGCCGACGGCCGGACGATCTCCGGCTCGCACTGCCTGGTGGCCGTCGGCTCCATCCCGAACACCGAGCGCATCGGCCTGGAAGAGGCCGGCGTCAAGCTCAAGGACTCGGGCCACATCTGGACCGACAAGGTCTCGCGCACCACCGCGCCCGGCGTGTACGCGGCCGGCGACTGCACCGGCGTCTTCGCGCTGGCGTCCGTCGCGGCGATGCAGGGCCGGATCGCGATGTACCACTTCCTGGGTGACGCGGTCGCGCCGCTGAACCTCAAGACGGTCTCCGCGAACGTCTTCACCGACCCGGAGATCGCCACCGTCGGCTACTCCCAGGCCGATGTCGACAGCGGCCGGATCGACGCCCGGGTCGTCAAGCTGCCGCTGCTGCGCAACCCGCGCGCCAAGATGCAGGGCATCCGCGACGGCTTCGTCAAGCTCTTCTGCCGACCCGGCACCGGCATCGTGGTGGGCGGCGTGGTCGTCTCGCCGCGCGCCAGCGAACTGATCCACCCCATCTCGATCGCGGTGGACAACAACCTCACCGTCGAGCAGATCGCCAGCGCCTTCACCGTCTACCCCTCGCTCTCGGGCTCCATCGCCGAGGTCGCGCGGCAGCTCCACAGCCGCAAGACGGCCAGCGAGTAGGCGGCGCCACGGGGCCGCGCCGGGCCCTTCGGCGGGTCGGCGCGGGCGGGAATGTTTGTGCCACCGCTGAGCACTGGGGGCTACCCGCGCCGTCCGCGAAGGCGGCCCGCCAGCCCCTCCCGGCGCGCGCCGGAACGGAGCGGCCAGGGGACTGACCAGCGGTCACGCACAGTGCGTCGCCCAGGAGTTCGACATATGCGCACCGCATACCACTTCACCGTCCGCGGCGTGCACAACTTCCGTTAATTGGTGCAACCTGCGGAAAACAGACGGTCGTTGGCGTTACTGTCAGTTTCGTGTTCGCTGCAGAACGTCGCCAATTGATCCTAGAAATGGTGCGCGCGAACGGAGCCGTCTCGCTCCGGGAGCTCGCCCGTGTCGTCCAGACCTCCGAAGTGACCGTACGGCGGGACGTGCGGGCGCTGGAGGCGGAAGGGCTGCTCGACCGCCGGCACGGCGGTGCGGTCTTGCCCGGAGGCTTCACCCGGGAGTCCGGTTTCCCGCAGAAATCCCATCTAGCGACCGCGGAGAAGACGGCCATCGCCGACCTCGCCGCGAGCTTCGTCGAGGAAGGCGAAGCCATCGTCGTCGGCGCCGGCACCACCACGCAGGAGCTGGCCCGCCGGCTCGCCCGCGTGCCCGGCCTGACCGTGGTCACCAACTCCCTACTGGTCGCGCAGGCGTTGGCCCATGCCAACCGCGTCGAGGTCGTGATGACCGGCGGCACCCTGCGCGGTTCCAACTACGCCCTGGTGGGCAGCGGCGCCGAGCAGTCCCTCCAGGGGCTGCGGGTCTCCCGTGCCTTCCTGTCGGGCAGCGGGCTGACCGCCGAGCGCGGCCTGTCCACCTCCAACATGCTCTCCGCCAGCGTCGACCGGGCGCTGGTGCAGGCGGCGGGGGAGGTGGTGGTGCTCGCCGACCACACCAAGCTCGGCGCCGACACGATGTTCCAGACCGTGCCGACGGACGTGATCACCCGGCTGGTCACGGACGAGCCGCCGGGCCACGACGACCGGGCCGCGACCGAGTTGCAGGCACTGGCCGACCAGGGCGTGCAGATCGCCGTCGCCGGCGGCTCCGGTGCCGCACAGCCGGCGGGCCAGCCGGGCGGGGAAGCCGCGGGCGGCGACCGCAGGACCGGCCGGCGGGACGTGCCGCTGCCCGGCCAGCGGCGCAACCACCCGCCCGGCGGCCAGGGACCCGCGTCCCAGTTGCGGTCGGCCGCGCCCCTGTCCGAGGCGCCGGGCGGCCGGGTCGCGGATCTGGCCCCGCGGCGGCGCTGAGAGGTGACGAGGGGGCGGCGGCCCGGGTGCGGCCCCGCCCTCCCCTGGGAGCCCCTCAGCGGCTCCCAGGGGATCACCGCCACTCCGCCGACGGGCTACCGGCACTCCGCGGTGAGCCCGCTCAGCGTCAGGGTCAGCAGCCGGTCGGCCAGTTCCGGGTCGTCGGGCGACTCCTCGGCGGCCAGGGCGATCCCGTTCGTGAGCTGGAGCAGATCGCCGATGCTCACGTCGGAGCGTACGGCCCCGGCCCGCTGGGCACGGCTCAGCAGCGCCTCGCCCGCCTCCCGCATCGGCGCGCAGCACCGCGCCATCCCCGAGGTGGCGTCCGGGCCGGCGTCCGCCGTCGCCGCCATCAGGGCGCGCGAGAGGCCCCGGTAGGTGCTGGCGTGCGTGATGATCGCCCGCAGCCACTCCACCAGCGCGCCGCACGGCCGCGGCGCGTCGGCCAGTTCCCTGGCGCGCGTGAGCAGCGCTTCCACCTCGCCCTGGAAGACCGCGCCCATCAGGGCCGTGCGGTTGGGGAAGTGCCGGTAGAGGGTGCCGATGCCGACGCCGGCGCGGCGCGCGATGTCCTCCAGCGAGGTGTCCGTGCCGTGCTCGGTGAACGCCGTACGGGCCTCGGTCAGCAGCCGGTCGTAGTTGCGGCGCGCGTCGGCCCGCATGGGGCGTACGGCGTGCGCCTCCGCCGACACGTGCGCCTCAGCACCCCGCCTCGCCCGCTGCTGCCCTGCCGTCTCGGTCGCCATCGCCGTCCTCCCTCGACCGGGCCGGTCCCGGCCCGGTGGGTCCAGGATGCCATTGCGCAACGGGAGCCGACCTCCGCGTCGCCCGGGGCGACGCGCGGGGGCTCCGGCCGCCGCTCCAGCGGTCGGCGGCTTCCGGCGGTACATGTCACGCCAGGGCGCGGCGGGAAACCTGCGGCCTGGCCTGGGCCGGGCGAGAGTTCCCGCCCAGATGACGGCGAGCGATTGCTCAGCTACTTCCCGGCTACTTCTCGCCCATGGCATCGCGCAACCAATCGAGCGGATTCGCTTCCAGAAGTTGCTCCGCGAGTTGCTTGCCGGTCTCGGTCACGAGCCGACCGCGACTGTTGTCGATCCAACGCTGAGCGCCCTCGTATCCTTGCGCCCGGTACTCGATGCCTTGGAGGAGACATTCCAGTTTGTCCGCCTCCCTCGCGCAGATCGCTTCCGGGGACTCCTTCGCCTCGTACTCAGCCACCAGCTCCAGCACGGTTGAGACCAGCGGTGCCGGCATCCCCGCCATTTGATCGGCGGTCACCTGCTCGGGTGCCGCGCTCGGCGCGTACTTCTTGCCCAGGTGGTTGACGTCTCCCGTGCGAGATTCCTGAGAGTCGTGCCATACCGCCAGGAACGCGGCTCTCGCGGGGTCGGCACCTTCCAGTTTCGCGACGATCGAGGCGATGAGAGAGGTACGCCATGAATGCTCGGCGACGCTCTCCGGATCCCGCACCCCCGCCATCCACCAGCCCGTTCGGCGGGCCTGTTTGAGGGTGCCGGCCTCGAACAGGAAGTTCGCCACCGCGGACAAGCCTTCAGCCATCTCGTGTCCTCTCACGCCTCGGCGAGGCGGATCGCGTACCGGATGCTCTCCAGCTCTCGACGCCCATGCGTGGAGAGTCCCCCGCTCTCCAGTATCACTGCCAGTCGATCACGCAGGGCCCGGATCTGGGGGCCGGGCCGGAGCAATCCGGGACGCGCGGTGAGGAGGGCCCACATCGGGCTCGTGTGACCGCTTTCGATGCGTGCCGTGGAAGGCGGGTGCATCGGATGGCGTTACCGATGGCCTGGTAACGCCCGGTGCCCAGCCGGCCGGTGGACAGCCGACGGCCCCCCGGTGAAGCCCCGGCAGCCCGCGGTCGGCGGGTGGGCGAACTCCCCGCGCGCGTCGCAACGTCTCCGTCCCAAGAGGCATCAAACCTGGCGCAATGAGGTCTTCCGGGGTTCCGGGGACCGTCGGTACATGCCGTCGTGGCCCGGTGTGGCTCCCGTGTGGGGGCATCGGGCGGGCGCGGCACGGGGAATCCGGGGGACGCGACGTCATGGGACTGACCAGCCGCTCGCTGTTGTACGCCGTGGCCGTGGCCGCCGTGGTCTGTGTGGGGCTCACGCTCCGGCTGTGGCCGCGGTTCGCCGGGCGCGGGCCGCGGGCTCTGCTGGGCCGGCTCGGGGCGATCGTCGCGACCCAGCTCACCCTCGTGGCCGCCCTCGGCCTCGCGGTGAACGCCCACTTCGCGTTCTACACCTCATGGCACGAACTCCTCGGCCTGTACGACGACGCGCCGGGCGCCGTCGGCAAATGGGGCGCGAGCGGCACGGCGGGGCCCGTGGGCGACCCGTCGAAGGGCCTGGTGCAGCCGTCGGGCCCGGAGGGGCTGGACAAGGTGCACGGGCTGCCGAAGGGGCCGCCGCGGACGGCGGGCAAGGTGGAGACCGTGCGCCTGGTCGGCAGGCGGACCCGGCTGGTGGACCCGGCCTATGTCTACCTGCCGCCGCAGTACTTCCAACCCGCCTACGCCCGCCAGCGCTTCCCCGTCATCGTCGCCCTCAGCGGCTATCCGGGCGGGACGTTCCTGCTCGGCCAGCATCTGAGGGTGCCGCAGACGGCCGCCGCGCTGATCCGGGCGGGCCGTATGCAACCCACCGTCATCGTGATGCTGCGGCCCACCGTCGCCCCGCCGCGCGACACCCAGTGCGTCGACGTGCCGGGCGGCCCGCAGGCCGAGACCTTCTTCGCCCGCGACGTGCCCGACGCCCTGCGGTCGCACTACCGCGTCGGCCACGACCCGGGCGGCTGGGGGCTGCTCGGCTACTCCTCGGGCGGCAGTTGCGCCCTGCAACTGACCCTGCGCCATCCGCTGACCTACCCCACGGCCGCCGCCCTGTCACCCGACTACCGGGTCACCAACGACCCCACCACCGGCGACCTCTTCGGCGGCGGCAAGGACCGGATACGCCGGCGCCAGGAGCACGACCTGCTGTGGCGGCTGCGGCAACTGCCCGTACCGAGGGTGCACGTCCTGGTGGGCACGAGCCGTTCGGGCGAGCGGAACTACCCGGCGGCGCGGGAGTTCCTGGCGGCGGTCAGGCCGCCCATGAAGGCCGACGCGATCGTGCTCGACCACGGCAGCCACAACTTCGCCACCTGGCGGCACGAACTGCCCGCCGCCCTGGAGTGGATGAGCACGTCACTGACCTTCCCCGAGGATGGGGTAGGCAACTCCTGACGGGCCGGGGCACGTCCGGCACGCAAGCGAAGGCAAGCGAAGGCAAGAAGGTAAACGGAACGCGAAAGAGGGGCGCTCGGCGGATATCCGTCGGGCGCCCCTCCTGTGCTTTCGCTTCGGTCAGTCCTTGATCTCGCAGATCACGGCGCCGGCGGTGAGGGCCGCGCCGACCTCGGCGGTCAGGCCCTTGATGGTGCCGGCCCGGTGGGCGTTGAGCGGCTGCTCCATCTTCATCGCCTCCAGGACGACGACGAGGTCACCCTCGGCGACCTGCTGGCCCTCCTCGACGGCGATCTTGACGATGGTGCCCTGCATCGGCGAGGCCAGCGCGTCACCGGAGGCGGCGCTGCCGGACTTCTTGGCGGCCTTGCGCTTGGGCTTGGCGCCACCGGCGACCGCGGCCCGGGCCAGCGGCATGCCCAGCGACGACGGCAGCGAGACCTCCAGGCGCTTGCCGCCGACCTCGACGACGACCGTCTCGCGGCTGTCGGCCTCGGCCTCTTCCGCGCCGGGGGCGACGAAGGGCGGGACCTCGTTCTTGAACTCGGTCTCGATCCAGCGGGTGTGGACCGTGAACGGGTCGGTCGAACCGGTCAGTTCGGGCGCGAACGCCGGGTCCTTGACCACCGCGCGGTGGAAGGGGATGGCGGTGGCCATGCCCTCGACGGTGAACTCGTCCAGCGCCCGGGCCGCGCGCTGGAGCGCCTGCTGCCGGGTGGCGCCGCTGACGATGAGCTTGGCCAGCAGCGAGTCCCAGGCGGGGCCGATGACCGAACCGGACTCCACGCCCGCGTCCAGGCGGACGCCGGGGCCGGCCGGGGCGTCGAAGCGGGTGACGGTGCCGGGGGCGGGCAGGAAGCCGCGGCCCGGGTCCTCGCCGTTGATGCGGAACTCGAAGGAGTGACCGCGCACCGCGGGGTCGTCGTAGCCGAGCTCTTCGCCGTCGGCGATGCGGAACATCTCGCGGACCAGGTCGATGCCGGTGACCTCTTCGGTGACCGGGTGCTCCACCTGGAGACGGGTGTTGACCTCCAGGAAGGAGATCGTGCCGTCCTGGCCGACGAGGAACTCGCAGGTGCCCGCACCTTCGTAGCCGGCCTCCTTGAGGATGGCCTTGGAGGCGCGGTACAGCTCGGCGTTCTGCTCGTCCGACAGGAACGGCGCGGGGGCCTCTTCCACCAGCTTCTGGTGGCGGCGCTGGAGCGAGCAGTCGCGGGTGGAGACGACGACGACGTTGCCGTGCTTGTCGGCCAGGCACTGGGTCTCGACGTGCCGGGGGCGGTCGAGGTACCGCTCGACGAAGCACTCGCCGCGGCCGAAGGCGGCGACGGCCTCGCGGACCGCGGAGTCGTACAGCTCGGGGACCTCTTCGAGGGTCCGGGCGACCTTCAGGCCGCGGCCGCCGCCACCGAAGGCGGCCTTGATCGCGATCGGCAGGCCGTGCTCCTTGGCGAAGGTGACGACCTCGTCCGCGCCGGAGACCGGGTCGGCCGTGCCGGCGACCAGCGGCGCACCGGCGCGCTGGGCGATGTGCCGGGCGGCGACCTTGTCACCCAGGTCGCGGATGGCCTGCGGAGGCGGTCCGATCCAGGTCAGGCCGGCGTCGAGCACGGCCTGCGCGAACTCGGCGTTCTCGGAGAGGAAGCCGTATCCGGGGTGGATGGCGTCCGCGCCGGAATCGGCGGCCGCGGAAAGAACTTTGGCGATGTCCAGGTAGCTGGTGGCAGGTGTGTCACCGCCCAGGGCGTATGCCTCGTCTGCCGCGCGGACGTGCAGGGCGTCGCGGTCCGGGTCGGCGTAGACCGCTACGCTCCCGATCCCGGCGTCCCGGCATGCACGGGCCACACGGACAGCGATTTCGCCACGGTTAGCGATGAGCACCTTGCGCACGATGGGTCCTTCCTTGGCGCTTCGCCGCAACAAATTCAACGACGCGAGTTTAGGGACTGGCGACACCGCGTGCCGACCCGTTCCCATGGGTGACCTTGCCCACACGGAGTGTGCTGGGGGCGCCAGTGAGGGAGCGAAGTCCCCTGGTGTCCCAGGGTAGGCCCGGAATTCCGGGCCCGGGGCCGGAGCCGGATGTGGCCTAGATCTCGGGAGGCGGGTGTTCCGCGGATCGTCAATTCTTTGTGGAGTCCCTACGAATGGGCGAAAGAAACTTTGCGTACGTCTCTTCCGCCGGCCCGCCGCCTCGCGCGGCGTCCGCACCCACCCGTGCAGACCCCTTGCCCCAGCTATTACCCGTTAGTAGCGTGCGCGATGTCTTCGTACTCGGGGTAACGAGCGCCGACCGGGCGCCAGGGCCGGGCAACGGCGGAAGTGGGTGGGCGGGGTGGTGGCGCGCAGACCGGTGGCATGGGCGGCGGCGGTGGTACTGATCCTGGAAGCGTTCGGGATCGTGCTGCTCAACTGGATCCTCAGCATTGTCGTGGACCGGCAGCAGATGTCCCTGGCGGGACTGCGGCCGGACGCGATGTACGCCGGCGCCTGGGCCGCCGGTGTCCTGTTCGGCCTGTATCTCCTGCTCTGCGCCTTCCTGTTGATCCGCACCGCACTGCGCGACCGCGCCCCCGGCAACCCCACCCGGATCACGCTGATCGGCTGCGCGGTCGTCCACGGCGTGCTCGGCGCCTTCTCCGTCGGCCTGGTCGGCTGGGCCGCGTTCGTGGCGATGTCGGCCGTTCTCGCGCTGCTCGTGCTGACGTTGGTGGCGTACGGCGAGCCCCGGACGGCCGAGGACGGCGGGGAGGGCACGGCGTACGACCACCCCGGCGGCGCCCCCGGCACTCCTGGAGGGCCACCCCCGACGGCCGCCGGACCGGCCTGAACCGGCCACCTCCCGGCCCGACTCCACCCGCACCGGCCCCTGCCGCCCGCCCTTGTAGGCTCTGGGCGCTGGATCATCGGGGGAGGGGGTGGGGCGCGTGCGTGCGCCACAGGGGGGTCCGGGAGTGCGCGGGAGCGGTGGCTGGATCGGGCCGTACGCGGTGCTGGGTGAACTGGACGACGCGGCCTGCGGCATACCCGTACCGGAGAAACGTTTCCTCGCTCGGAGTGCCGACGGCGACCGTACGGTCCTGATCAGCGTGCCGCTGCCGGGCGCGGATCCCGGGCGGTTCATGGCCGAGGCGGAAGCCTCCCGCTACCTCCTCGGCCCCTGGTCCTCGCCGGCCACCGACCTCGCGGCCCCGGGCACGGCGCCCTGGCACGCCCGCCCCTATCTGCCCGCCCTGCCGCTGCCCGCCGCCCTCGCGGCGCACGGCGGCCCGCTCCCCGAGCGCACCGTCCGGGCCCTCGGCGCGGCCCTGACCGAGACGCTCATCATCGGACACGGGCAGAACCTCGCCCACGCGGGCGTGTCGCCCGCCGCCGTCCTCCTCGCCGCCGACGGACCCCGCCTCACCTGCTTCGGAGCCGTACGGGCCGCGGCCGAGGACGGCAGCCCGCGCTCCGGGCTGCCGGGCCTGGAATCGGGCAGTCTGCCGCCCGAACAGGCCGCCGGCGGCCGTCCGGACCCGCTCGGCGACCTCTACGCGCTCGGCGCGACCCTCGCCTACGCCGCCACCGGCCACACCGTCCCCGAGCGCGACGAACTCCCGGCCGCTCTGCGCGCCGTGGTGAGCGCCTGCCTGTCCCGCGACCCGGCGGCGCGTCCGCACCCCGCCGAGCTGCTGGCGGCGCTCGCCCCGGCGGAGTCGCCTTCTGGAGCGCTCGCCCCGGCGGAGGCGCCCCCTGGAGCGCTCGCCCCGGCGCAGGCGGCCGGTGGAGCACCCGCGCCGCCCGGAGCACTCCTGCCGCCCGGAGCACCCGCGCCGCCCGGAGCACCCGCGCCCGCCGCCGCGCCGCAGCCCACCGCCCTCGACGGCGCCGCGCACCCCGCCGGACGCGCCGCCGCGCTGCTCGGCCCCGGTTGGCTGCCCGGACGCGTCGTCGCCGCCCTCGCGCACCAGTCCGCCGAGCTGCTCGCCGCGCACAGCCCGGTTCCGCCCGCCGACCGCCAGGACTGACACCCGCATGCCTCTCCCGCTCACCCACGACGATCCGTCCGCCCTCGGCCCGTACCGCCTCCTCGCAAGGCTGGGCGGCGGCGGCATGGGCACCGTCTACCTGGCCCGCTCCCCGGACGGCCGCACCCTCGCCCTGAAGACGCTGCACGCCCGGCTCGCCACCGACACCGGCTTCCGCACCCGCTTCCGCCTGGAGGTGGACGCGGCCCGGGTCATCGGCGGCCGCCACGGCGCGCGGGTGGCCGACGCCGACCCGCTCGCCGAAACCCCCTGGCTGGCCACCGAATACGTCCTCGGGCCGCCGCTGGACGAGGCGGTGGAGCGGTGCGGCCCGCTCCCCGAGGCGACCGTGCGGGCCCTGGGCGCGGCCCTGTGCGGGGCGCTGGGCCAACTGCACCGCTCCGACGTCGTGCACCGCGACCTGAAGCCGTCCAACATCATGGTCACCGCCCACGGCCCGAAGGTCATCGACTTCGGCATCGCCCGCGCCCTCGGCGACGACCGCCTCACCCACACCGGCGCCGCGGTCGGCACCCCGGCGTTCATGTCACCGGAGCAGGCCACCGGGCGGGAACACACCCCGGCCGGCGACGTGTTCGCGCTCGCCGCGGTCCTGGTCTTCGCCGCCACCGGCCGCGGGCCCTTCGGCGACGGACAGCCCGCCGATCTCCTCTACCGGGTCCGCTACGCCGAGCCGGACCTCACGGGCGCCCCCGCCGCGCTCGTCCCGCTGCTGTCCCGCTGCCTGGCCAAGGACCCCGCCGAGCGTCCGAGCACGTCCGAGCTGGCCGCCCAACTGCACAACGGGTCCGGGGAGTTCGCCGACCACCTGCCGGAGACGGTGCTCGCCGAGATCGGCCGGCGGGCGAGCGAGGTCTGGCAGGTCCTGCCGCGGCGGCTGCCCGCCCCCGCCGACCAGCCGCCGACCGTCCCGGCCGGGCCGCCGCCCGCGACCGGCCCCTCCCGCCGCGGGGTGCTGATGGCGGGGGCCGCCTCGGTGCTCGGCGTCGCCGGGGCCGGGGCCGGAGTCTGGGCGTGGCTGCGCCGGGACGAGCCGGCACCGGGGCCGACGGCCTCGTACAAGAAGCCGACGCCGGGGCCGAGCGTCCGCGAGCCGGAGAAGAAGAAGCGGGATTCGGTCTGGCAGTTCCAGTCCGGCGGCCCCAGCCAGGATCAGACGCCCGACGTGCCCTTGGTCGCCGGTGACCTGGTCGTCCTGGTGTGGGGTGCCCAGGCGCGCGCCATCGACCCGAAGTCCGGTGAGACCGCGTGGACGTTCTCGCTGTGGGCGGACGACTCCTGGCAGGTCGTCTCGGACGGCAAGCGCGTCTACCAGAACGTGCGAGTCGAGGAGCGTGCCGGGCGCGGCATGCTCCCGAAGTCCGTCTCCTGGTTCCTCGCCCGCGTCGATCTCGGCACGGGCAAGGCCGGCAAGCACCTCGCCGCGGTGTCGGACTCCGCCTACGGCGGCCTCAACGCCCGCTTGCTGACCGTCGCCGGCGACACCCTCTACATGGCGATCTCCCACGGGAAGGTCAAGCTGTACGAGCGCCAGCTTCCCTGGTCCGTGACGGCCGTGGACCTCACCACGGGGAGCCGGCGGTGGACCCGGCCGCTGGAGTTCCGGTCGCAGAAGTCGGACCGGAACCACTTCCTCGCCGCCAAGGCCGTCGGCGACCGCCTGCTGCTCCTCCAGGAGACGAACGACGGCACGGTCCGCGTCGTCGCCCACGACACCCGTACCGGGAGGGTCGCCTGGGACAAGCCGTGGGACGGCGTCAAGCCGGCTGACGTGCACCACCCGTTGACGGCCGACGGCGAGCGCCTCTACCTGGGCACCGGACGGCTCCGGGCGCTGCGGCTGAGCGACGGGGGAAAGGCGTGGGAATCGGCCCCGGGGAAGAGCTACGGGCCGCCGGTGCTGAAGGACGGTGTGGTGTACGCGGTGGAGAAGGGCCTCGGCCTCGTCGGGGCCGACGCCGGCACCGGGAAGCCGCGATGGACGGAGAAGGGCACCGACGGGGCGAAGGCGTCCCCGACCACCCGCCCCGTCATCGGCTCCCGGTACGCGTACACCTACAGCGAGAGCGAGGGGACGCTCCGGGCGATCGGCCTCGCCTCGCGCACCACCGCCCGCCTCTACAAGGCCAACGGGAACCACTTCACCGCCCATGAGGCGAGCAAGATGATCATCGCGTCGGGCGAGCACTTCCTCGCCGGCTTCCCCCTCCAGTGATCCCCCAGCCACCCCCGCACCCGCCGACCACCCCACCGACCTCCGCGGAAGGCCGCCTCCACCCATGAACCCCCTCGGCACCGGCGACCCCCTCCGCCTCGGCCCGTACCGTCTGCTCGGCGTACTGGGCGAAGGCGGCATGGGCAAGGTCTACGTCGGACAGGACGGCGCCGGGACCGTGGCCGCCGTCAAGGTGCTGCGGCCCGAACTCGTCCACGAAGCCAACCTCGTCCAGCGGTTCGTCCGCGAGGCGCAGGCCGCGCAGGCCGTGACCAGCGGCGGCGTGGCGCGCGTCCTCGGCGCGCGGACCGAGGGCGACCACCCGTGGATCGCCACCGAGTTCCTGGCCGGACCGACCCTCGACGAAGCCGTCGAGGCGTACGGCCCGTTCGACGAACCGGCCGTACGCGCCCTCGCCGCGTCGATCGCCCGCACCCTGACGGACATCCACGCCGCGGGCCTGATCCACCGCGACCTCAAGCCCCCGAACATCGTCCTCACCTCGACCGGCCCGCGGGTCATCGACTTCGGCATCGCCCGCCCGGAGCACGGCCTCACGCTCACCTCCACCGGACAGATCCCGGTCACCCCCGGCTACGGGGCCCCCGAACAGGTCCTGGGCCGCCGCGTCGCGCCCCCCGCCGACGTCTTCTCCCTCGGCGCGGTCCTCGTGTACGCGGCGAGCGGCCGCCGCGCCTTCGAGGGCGGACATGTCGCCGCCCTCCAGTACAAGGTCGTCCACGAGGAGCCCGACCTGGACGGCGTCCCCGAACAGGTGCGGCATCTCATCGCCCCCTGTCTCGCCAAGGACCCCGCCGCCCGACCCACCCCGGACCGGATCGCCGCCGCCTTCGCGCCGCCCAAGGGAGCCGAACGGGCCTGGCGGCGCGGCAAGGTGGCCGACGCGATCAAGGACCGGGAGACCGGGATCCATGCGCTGACCACGCTGACCGGGCCGGCCGCGCCCGGCTCCCCGCACGGCGTGACCCGGCGCCGGCTCCTGACCGGCCTGGCCACGGGCGGCGTGGTCCTCGCGGCGGGCGGCGGCGCGGCCGTAGCGCTCTGGCCGACCGGCGGGGCCCGGCCGCCCAGGAAGAAGGTCGACCTCTTCGCCTTCCCGCCCGCCGTCAAGACGCCCGCGGCGCACCTGATGAACGCCGACGACGGCGACTTCATCGTCGGCGGGTCACCCGAGCCGCTGTGGGGCCCCCTGCGCGTCCTCCACGAGGACAGCCCCGCCCCGCTGCCGGTACGCGACGTGATCGTCTTCGGCGCGGTCGGCGGCGGGATCGCCGCGCACAACGTCGTGGACGGCGAACGCCGCTGGGCGGTGAAGGAAATCCACGCCCAGGGCCGCTACCTCTCCCTCTCCGACCGCCTGATCGCGGCCGTCGACGGCAAGGGAACGCTGCGCACCTTCGTCGCCTCCACCGGCGAACCCCGGTGGACCGCCGCCGCGGACGCGCTCTCTCTGCTGGCCGCGGACGACGAGGCGGTCTACGTCCTGACCAAGGACCACCGGCTGCGTGCCATCGGCCGCTCCGACGCCACGGTCCGCTGGACCGCGCCCCTCGACGAGCCCTTCCGCACCAAGGTCAACCCGCCCGGCGTCACGGCCCACGGCCGTCTGGTCCTCGGGACCCTCGGCGGTGACGTCCTCGCCGTGGACACCGCGAACGGCCGCCGGGTGTGGGAGCTCCGCGACCAGTCCGACTCCTTCCTCCGCCCCGCGTGCCACGGCGGCACGGTCTATCTCGGCGGCAAGAGCATGACGGCCCTGCGGATCACCGACGGCAAGAAGCTGTGGGCGGTCAGAAAACGCGGCCAGTCGGACACGCCCGGGCCCTCCTGGGGCGACGAGGTCTTCACGGACTGGGGTCCGGTGACCGCCACCGAGGACGCCTTGTACGCCACCCACCGGGCGTACACCGGCTCGAAGTCCTCGCTTCCCCACAAGTGGAAGCCCGGCGACGGCGGCGACGTGTTCCAACTCCACGGGTCGGCCAACATCGACACACCCGTGGTCCTCCAGGGAAACGGCCTCTGGACGATCGAAGGCGACGCGTACTACGCCGTCAACGCGATGAACGCGGCCGACGGCTACCAGGTCCTGGCGTTCAGGCTTCCCAAGGCCGAGCGCCAGTGGCTGGTCGCCGACGGCAACCGCGTCTTCGTCATGAACGACGACGCGCTCTACGCGCTGCCGGTGTTCTGACGCCGGGTCACCTGGTGGCCGGGCGGGGCGCCGGGCGGCGTCATCCCGCCCGGCTCACGTCCACAGGTCGGTGAGCGCCACGTCCAGCTCCGCCAGCAGTTGGCGCAGCAGCGGCAGGGACAGGCCGATGACGTTGCCGGGGTCGCCGTCGATGCCGTCGATGAAGGGGGCGGAGCGGCCGTCGAGGGTGAAGGCGCCGGCGACGTGGAGCGGTTCGCCGCTCTCGACGTAGGCGGCGATCTCGGCGTCCGTCGGCTCGCCGAAGCGGACCGTGGTGGAGGCCGTCGCAGAGACCTGGCGGCCGGCCGCCGTGTCGATGACGCAGTGGCCGGTCCGCAGGACGCCGGAGCGGCCGCGCATGGATTTCCAGCGGGCGGTGGCGTCCTCGGCGTCGGCCGGCTTGCCCAGGGCCCGGCCGTCCAGATCCAGCACCGAATCGCAGCCGACGACGAGCGCGCCGGCGGCCTCCGGGCGGGCGGCGACGGCGGCCGCCTTCGCCTCGGCCAGGACGCGGGCCAGCTCGCCGGGCGTGGCGGCGGTGAGCGCGTCCTCGTCGACGCCGCTGACGATGACCTCGGGCGCCAGTCCGGCCTGCCGCAGCAGGCCCAGGCGGGCGGGGGACTGGGAGGCGAGGACGAGACGGCGGGGACGGAGCTCTTCGGTCATGTCCGCCATCGTACGGAGCCCGCCGGACACCCCCGCACCCGCCGCCGCCCGCGCCCCGGCGCCGCTACTTCCGCAGCACCGCCTCCATGACCGCCTTCGCGATCGGGCCGCCCAGCTTGCCGCCGGCGATCTCCGAGCGGGGGATGTCCATGTCCTCGGGGTCGACGAAGACCGCGACCGCGACCGGGGAGCTGCCGTCGCTCTGCTTGGCGTAGGAGACGAACCAGGCGTAGGGGCGCGCGTCGTCGACGTCCGCGCCGTGCTGGGCGGTGCCCGTCTTGCCACCGACCGTCACCCCGTCGATCCTCGCCTTCGAGGCGGTGCCGTCCGAGACGGTGTACTCCATCATCTCCTGCACCTTCTTCGCGGTGGCCTCGGAGACGGCCTGCGGATCCTTCGGATTCAGCGGTACCGGATCGAACTTCTCGATGGTGGACAGATCCGGTCCGCGCAGCTCCTCGACCATGAACGGCTTCATCGGCTTGCCGTCGTTGGCGATGCCGGCGGCGACCATGGCCATCTGGAGCGGGGTGGCGGTCAGGCTGCCCTGGCCCATGCCGGTCAGTGCCGTCTGCGGCTGGTCCAGCTTGCCGGGGTAGCCGCTCGCGGCCGAGCGGACGGGCGTGAACTGCTCCTTGTTGAAGCCGAACCGCTCCGCCGTCTCGCGCATCTTGTCCGTGCCGAGCCGGTGCGCGGCGTCCAGGAAGACGTTGTTGCACGACCACTGCATGCCGGTCTTCATCGACGCCTTGTCGCAGGGCGCGGAGCTGATGTCGTTGCCGACCTGGGTGCGGGTTTGCGGGAGGGTGTACGGGGCGGGGGCGCCGGAGGAGGCGTTGATGTCGGTGACCGTGCCGTGCTCCAGGGCGGCGGCGGCCGTGAGGATCTTGAAGGTCGAGCCGGGCGGGTAGACCTCGCGCAGTGCCCGGTTGCTCATCGGCTTGCTCTTGTCCGCGTCGAGCCGGAGGAACTTCCTGCCGTCCGCCGGCGAGATGCCGGCGAAGGAGGACGGGTCGTACGACGGCGTGCTCGCCATCGCCAGGATCTTCCCGCTGCGCGGATCGAGGGCGACCACCGCGCCCTTGGCGTGCAGGTCCGTCAGCCCCTTGTAGGCGGCCTTCTGTGCCCTCTCGTCGATGGTGGTGATCACATCGCCGCCGCGCGGCTTCTCGCCGGTGAGGATGGACTGCGCCCGCTTGAAGAACAGCCGGTCGTCCTTGCCGTTGAGGACCTTGTCGTACACGCCTTCCAGGAAGCTGGGGCCCTGGGCCTGTGAGGCGTAACCGGTGATCGGGGCGTACATCGGGCCGTTCGTGAACGTCCGCTTGTACTTGAAGTCGCCGGGGGTCGCCACGGAGCCGGTGATCGGTTTGCCGCCGACGATGATGTTGCCGCGCGGGTAGGAGAACGCCTCGATCTTCACCCGGCGGTTGTGCGTGTCGTTGGCGAGCGCGTCGGCCTGGACGAACTGCACCCAGGTCGCCCGCACCAGCAACGCGAGCACCAGCACCCCGCAGAAGACGGCTATATGCCTCAGCGGCCTGTTCATCGCTCTCCCACTCCCGGTACGGCACGTACGGGCGCATGCCCCAAATGCGCTCTTCAGGAGTGAAAGAGGAGATTTTCGCGGCCGGGGTTGCGTGTCACCTCCCGGCCAGCAGGAACATCAGCACCACCGCCGCCACGGCCACCACGATCCCCATCCGACGGAGCTTGGCCTGCGCGTCGCGCAGCTCGTCGGGGGGCTCATCGGGCGGGTCGGACCACAGCATGCAATCGATCCTGCGCCCGTCACAGCGGTGGGGGGGGGGGGGGGGGGGGGGGGGGGGGGGGGGGGGGGGGAGGGGGGGAGGGGGGGGGGGAGGGGGGGGTGGGGGGGGGGGGGGGGGTGGGTTGG
>NZ_JBVIHH010000004.1:301685-320776 GCF_055570395.1 Streptomyces sp. NPDC031210 | reverse complement strand
TGCGTACAGCTTCTACCCCCCCCCCCCCCCCCCCCCCCCCCCCCCCCCCTCCCCCCCCCCCCCCCCCCCCCCCCCCCCCCCCCCCCACGGCGCGAACGGACTAGTCAATGCAGCATGCACTCATCTGCCCGGGAGCGGCGGCGCCGCCCTTGGGCCGCCCTCAGTGCGGCCAGAAGCTCGTCCGCCACGCGCGCGGGCCCGGGTGCGGGACCCGGCGCGCCGGAATGGTGGACGCCGGATCCGACCACTCGTTCCCACGGGCGGGTCCGCCCGGCGCGACGGCGGCGGCCGCCGCCGCGCGGGCCTGGACCACCGCGAGTGCGGCGGCCAGCTCCTCTGGGGTCGGGTTGCCCCGTACAACCTTGATCATCGGTAACGGGCCTCCTTGGCCGGGTACGGCCGGATCACAGCGGGATGTTGCCGTGCTTCTTCGGCGGCAGCGCCTCACGCTTGTTCCGCAGCGTGCGCAGCCCCCGGACGATGTGCCGACGGGTCTCCGACGGCATGATCACCGCGTCGACGTAGCCGCGCTCCGCCGCCACGTACGGGTTCAGCAGCGTGTCCTCGTACTCCCGGATCAGCTCCTGACGCCGGCTGTCCTGCGCCGCCGGGTCCTCGATCGCCGCGAGCGTACGGCGGTGCAGGATGTTGACCGCGCCCTGCGCGCCCATCACCGCGATCTGCGCGGTCGGCCACGCGAGATTGAGGTCGGCGCCCAGGTGCTTGGAGCCCATGACGTCGTACGCGCCACCGAACGCCTTACGGGTGATCACCGTGATCAGCGGAACGGTCGCCTCGGCGTACGCGTAGATCAGCTTCGCGCCGCGCCGGATGATCCCGTCGTACTCCTGGTCCGTCCCCGGCAGGAAGCCCGGCACGTCCACGAACGTCAGCACCGGAATGTTGTACGCGTCGCACGTCCGCACGAACCGCGCGGCCTTCTCGCTCGCGTTGATGTCCAGGCACCCGGCGAACTGCATCGGCTGGTTGGCGACGATGCCCACCGAATGGCCCTCGACCCGCCCGAAACCGGTCAGGATGTTCGGGGCGAACAGCGCCTGCGTCTCCAGGAACTCGTTGTCGTCCAGCACATGCTCGATGGCGGTGTGCATGTCGTAGGGCTGATTCGCCGAATCCGGGATCAGCGTGTCCAGCTCGCGATCGGTGTCCGACGTCTCCAGATCGGCCTCCTCGGGGAAGGCCGGCGGCTCGGAGAGATTGTTGGACGGCAGGTACGACAGCAGACCCTTGACGTACTCGATGGCGTCCTTCTCGTCACCCGCCATGTGGTGCGCCACACCGGAGGTGGTGTTGTGCGTCCGGGCGCCGCCCAGCTCCTCGAAGCCCACGTCCTCGCCGGTGACCGTCTTGATGACGTCCGGGCCCGTGATGAACATGTGCGAGGTCTGGTCCACCATCACGGTGAAGTCGGTGATCGCCGGGGAGTACACCGCGCCGCCCGCACACGGGCCGACGATCAGCGAAATCTGCGGCACGACACCCGAGGCGTGCACATTGCGCCGGAAGATCTCGGCGAACAGCCCCAGCGCGACGACACCCTCCTGGATGCGCGCGCCACCGCCGTCGTTGATGCCGACGACCGGGCAGCCGTTCTTCAGCGCGAAGTCCATCACCTTCACGATTTTCTCGCCGTAGACCTCGCCCAGCGACCCGCCGAAAATGGTGAAATCCTGCGAGTACACGCACACCGGGCGACCGTCGACGGTGCCGTAACCGGTCACGACGCCGTCGCCGTACGGGCGGTTCTTCTCGATCCCGAAGTTCGTCGACCGGTGCCGGGCGAACTCGTCCAGCTCGACGAACGAGCCCTCGTCCAGGAGCAGATCGATGCGCTCACGCGCCGTCAGCTTCCCTTTCGCATGCTGCTTTTCCACCGCACGGGCGGAACCGGCATGAGTGGCTTCATCGATCCGCCGCTGCAGATCCGCCAATTTGCCCGCGGTGGTGTGGATGTTTGCTTCCGGCTCGGACATCGGGATGCGGCTCCTGCTCGTCCTTGGACTGGTGCTCGTACTGAGGGTGGTACGGGTTGGCTACCGCTTCGTAGCGTATCGGCGGGACTGCTCTGCGGCACTGCGTCGTTGACCACACCTAGGCTGGTCCCATGACGCCTCAACCACCGGAAAACCGGGACAAAGACGGCCGCCCCACGGGCCCGGACGGACCGCCCGCACCGGCCGGCGCCGGCCGCTGGACCGATCTTGACCGGCCGCCGCTCGACACCGCCGCGCTGCGCCGGGCCATCCTGCGTCCCGGGACGCTGTGGACCGCCCTCGACGTGGTCGCCTCCACCGGCTCCACCAACACCGACCTCGCGGCGCGGGCCGCGGCGGGCGCGGCCGAGGGCGCCGTGCTCGTCGCCGAGGAACAGACCGCCGGCCGCGGCCGCCTCGATCGCCGCTGGTCGGCGCCCCCGCGCTCCGGGCTCTTCTTCTCCGTCCACCTCACCCCCCGCGTGCCCGTCGCGCGCTGGGGCTGGCTGCCGCTGCTCGCCGGCGTCGCCACGGCCGCGGCGATCACTCAGGCGGCGGGCCTCGACACGGCACTCAAGTGGCCCAACGACCTCCTCGTCACGGTCGACGGCGCGGAGCGGAAGGCCGGCGGCATCCTCGCCGAGCGGGCCGGGGACGGCGTCGTCATCGGCATCGGCCTCAACGTCACGCTGCGTGCCGACGAGCTGCCCGTCCCGGCGGCGGGCTCCCTCGCGTTGGCCGGCGCCCGCAACACCGACCGCGACACGCTGCTGCGGGCCGTCCTGCGGTCGCTGGAGCGCTGGTACGGCGAGTGGCAGGCGGCGGACGGCGACCCGGTGGCCAGCCGCCTCCAGGAGGCGTACGCGGCGGGCTGCGCCACGCTCGGGCGCCGCGTACGCGCCGAACTCCCCGGCGAGACGGCCCTCGTCGGCGAGGCGGTGGCCATCGACGGCGACGGCCGCCTGGTCGTGTCCGAGGAGGGGGGCGGACGGCGGGCGGTGGGGGCGGGGGACATCGTGCATCTGCGGGGGGCGGACTAGGCGGGGGCCTGGCGTGTGGGGGTTGTTCGGTGTGCGGTCGCCGGTGTCGGCCCGGCCCCGCCAGGACTTCCGTGGCATGTGAGAGTGAGCCAGAGCACACCTGCCGTATCGTTGAGGCGGTCCGCCAGGGAGCGGGCCTCGGGCGAGCAGTGATCGGAAGGGCAGTGCGCAGGGATCGGACAGGGAGCGGCCGGTGACCGCCGACGACTCGGGCGACACCCCGCGCGACGCGGACGCCGGGGACGGCGCCGCCGGCGACGTCCCCACCACAGGTGACCCCGCGCGGGCCGCCGACGAGGGCGACGACAGCATCGCGATCCGCCTCGAACAGCTCATCCTCGGCGCCGACCGCCGCTACACGCCGTTCCAGGCGGCCCGCAGCGCCGGCGTCTCCATGGACCTCGCGGGCCGCTTCTGGCGCGCCATGGGCTTCGCCGACATCGGCCAGGTCAAGGCGCTCACCGAGGCGGACGTGCTGGCGCTGCGGCGGCTGGCGGGTCTGGTGGAGGCGGGGCTGCTGAGCGAGGCGATGGCCGTGCAGGTCGCCCGTTCCACCGGCCAGACCACCGCCCGGCTCGCCGACTGGCAGATCGACTCGTTCCTGGAGGGGCTGACGGAGCCCCAGGACTCGGGCCTGACGCGTACGGAGATCACGTACCCGCTGATCGAGCTGCTGCTGCCGGAGCTGGAGGAGTTCCTCGTCTACGTCTGGCGGCGGCAGCTCGCCGCGGCCACCGGCCGGGTCGTGCAGGCGCAGGACGACGACGAGATGGTCGACCGGCGCCTGGCCGTCGGCTTCGCGGACCTGGTCGGGTTCACCCGTCTGACCCGCCGCCTGGAGGAAGAGGAGCTCGGCGAGCTGGTCGAGGCGTTCGAGACCACGGCCGCCGACCTGGTGGCGGCGCACGGCGGCCGGCTCATCAAGACGCTGGGCGACGAGGTGCTGTTCGCGGCGGACGACGCCGGCATCGCGGCGGAGATCGGGCTGCGGCTGATCGAGACGATGACGCACGACGAGACGATGCCGGAGCTGCGCGTCGGTATCGCGTTCGGGACGGTCACGACCCGGATGGGCGACGTGTTCGGGACGACCGTGAATCTGGCGAGCCGGCTGACGTCGATAGCGCCGAAGGACACGGTGCTGGTGGACGAGGCGTTCGCGGAGGAGCTGGGCCGTACGGGCGACGCGCCGGTTTCGGAGGCGGAGGCGGCGGCCGCGGAGAAGGCCGCCCGGGAGGGCACCGGCACCGCCCCGCCGTCGTACCGTTTCGCGTTGCAGCCGATGTGGCAGCGCCCGGTGCGTGGCCTCGGCGTCGTGGAGCCGTGGCTGCTCAGCCGCCGCGGCTGACGTACCGCCCTGTCGTCGCGGGCGGGCACCTGGAATGATCCCGGTCGAGGTAGGTCAACGGTCGTTAACCGGGAGGGCTGTATGCAACGGTTCGGGGAATGGGTCGGCGTGGACCGCCACGGCTTCGTGGCGGAACTGGTCATGGACCGTCCGAAGGCGATGAACGCGGTGTCGACGGAGATGGCCGACGCCCTGGCGCGGGCGTGCGCCGAGCTGGCGGCGGACGGATCGGTGCGGGCCGTGGTGCTCAGCTCCACGCACGAGCGGGCGTTCTGCGTGGGCGCCGACCTCAAGGAGCGCAATTCCTTCACCGACGCCGACCTGATGCGCCAGCGCCCGCACACCCGCGCCGCCTACACGGGCGTCCTGGAGCTGCCGATGCCGACCATCGCGGCCGTGCACGGCTTCGCGCTGGGCGGCGGTTTCGAGCTGGCGCTGGCCTGCGATCTGATCGTCGCGGACGGTACGGCGGTGGTCGGGCTGCCGGAGGTGTCGGTGGGCGTCATCCCCGGCGGTGGCGGGACCCAGTTGCTGCCCCGCAGGGTGGGCGCGGCCAGGGCGGCGGAGCTGGTGTTCACCGCGCGGCGGGTGCCGGCGGCGGAGGCGGCCGGGCTGGGGCTCGTCGACGAGTTGGTGGCGGAC
This sequence comes from Streptomyces sp. NPDC031210, assembly GCF_055570395.1. Taxonomy (NCBI): domain Bacteria; kingdom Bacillati; phylum Actinomycetota; class Actinomycetes; order Kitasatosporales; family Streptomycetaceae; genus Streptomyces; species Streptomyces sp. NPDC031210. Next base: position 315,752 of record NZ_JBVIHH010000004.1, on the reverse strand, counting down.
GGCGAGGACCGGTCCCGGGCGTTGGAGCTGGCGGCGCGGATCGCCCGTAACTCGCCGGTGGGCCTGCGGGCGGCCAAGCGCGCCATGCGGCTCGGCCACGGGCTGGATCTGCGGGCGGGGTTGGAGCTGGAGGACGGCGCGTGGCGCAGTGTGGCGTTCTCCGGGGATCGGGCGGAGGGCGTGGCGGCGTTCAACGAGAAGCGGGAACCGGACTGGCCCGGGGTGTGAGGCAGGGCCGGATGGCCCCTTCGGTGTGAGGCGGGGTGTGGGCGGCGCCGGTTGTCAGGATGACGCCCGGGTGTGGATGCGCTCCGCAAGGGGCGAATCGGGTTAAACATTCCTACGCTGTAGTACAGGGTGTGCTCACGGTGACGGAATGTGAGGGTCCGGTGACGGGCGAGGGCGATGCGAGGCTGCGGGCCGTGGTGGAGCTGGCACAGGCGATGGCGGCCGCCCACACGCCGCGCGAATCGGCGCACGCCGCGGCCCAGGGGGTGCGTCAGGCCCTGGGCGGTTCCTTCGCGGCGATCTCCAAATGGGAGCGTGAGCTGGGGAAGCTGCGGGTTCTGGTCAATGTCGGCGAACTGGCCGCGGGGGAGGAGGAGTTCCCCGAGGACGAGGCGTATCCGGTGTACGAGTTCCCGGAGATCGTCGGGTTCCTGCACGAGCGGTGGGCCGGCGGCGGCGAGCCCAACGCCTGGGTCGAGACGGCGGACGGGCCGCGCGTGGCGGCGGCCCGGAGCGCGGTGGGCCGCCGGGGCAGCGCGGCCCCGAGCGGCTTCTACAACCACCAGCGGGTGGCGGGGCTGCGCCGCCGGGGCCGCGGCTGCTGTGTCGTCGCGCCGATCGTGCTGCACGGCCGCGCCTGGGGTGAGCTGTATGTCGCGCGGCGTATCGGCGAGCCGGTCTTCGGCCGGGCCGACGCCGACTTCGCGACGGTGCTGGCCGCGGTGACGGCCGCCGGGATCGCGCAGACGGAGCGGCTGGCCGAGGCGCGCCGGCTCGCCTTCACCGACGCGCTGACCGGGCTGGCCAACCGCCGCGCGGTCGACATGCGGCTGGACGAGGCGCTGGAGCTGCACCGGCGCGACGCGGTGGTGGTGAGCCTCGTGGTGTGCGATCTGAACGGGCTGAAGCGGGTGAACGACTCGCGGGGCCACGCGGTCGGGGACCGCCTGCTGGAACGATTCGGCTCGGTGCTGTCCCTGTGCGGCGCGATCCTGCCCGGCACCCTCGCCGCGCGCCTCGGTGGGGACGAGTTCTGCCTGCTGGCGATCGGCCCGCCGTCGGACGAGGTGGTGAAGGTGGCGGGCGAACTGTGTGAGCGGGCCGGGGAGCTGGACCTCGGCGAGGGCGTCGCGGTGGGCGTCGCCTCGACCGGCGACCCCATCGGGCCGGTCTACACCGCCCGCCGGCTGTTCCGGCTGGCGGACGCCGCGCAGTACCGCGCCAAGGCGGCGCGGGCGGGCGAGCCGGTGGTCGCCGGGCGGAACGGCGGCCCGGACGACCCGGTCGTACGGTTGGCGGACACGCCGGAGCCGTCCGGCGGGCCGGAGCGCCGGCGGTTCAGGAGGTGAGGGGTTCGCCGTGCGGATCCCGTCCGGGAGCGCTGCTTCGCAGGTCGCGGGGCGGGTAAGGGGTCGCCGCGGAATCCGGTGGTGACATCCGGCGATTCAGTCTCTAGGGTGCCTGAATATGGATATGCACACTGTGGTGCTGGGGACGTCCGGCACACGCGCACAGGACGTCATCGCGGTCGCCCGCGGCACGGCCCGGATCGAGCTGTCCGAGGAAGCCCTCGCGGCCGTCGCCACCGCCCGCGCCTTCATCGACGACCTCGCCGCCAAACCGGACCCCGTGTACGGCGTCTCCACCGGCTTCGGCGCGCTGGCCGTACGCCACATCAGCCCCGAGCTGCGCGCCCAGCTCCAGCGCAACATCGTGCGCTCGCACGCGGCCGGCATGGGACCGCGCGTCGAACGCGAGGTCGTCCGCGCGCTGATGTTCCTGCGCCTGAAGACCCTGGCCTCCGGCCGCACCGGCGTCCGCCCCCTCGTCGTCGAGACCATGGCCGCCCTCCTCAACGCCGGCATCACCCCCGTCGTCCACGAGTACGGCTCCCTCGGCTGCTCCGGCGACCTCGCGCCGCTCTCGCACTGCGCGCTGGCCCTGATGGGCGAGGGCGACGCCGAGGGCCCCGACGGCGTCGTACGGCCGGCCGGCGAACTGCTCGCCGCCCACGGCATCGCCCCCGTCGAACTGCGCGAGAAGGAGGGCCTGGCCCTCCTCAACGGCACCGACGGCATGCTCGGCATGCTCGTGATGGCCTGCGCCGACCTCGCCCGGCTGTTCACCTCCGCGGACATCACCGCCGCGCTCTCCCTGGAGGCGCTGCTCGGCACGGACAAGGTCCTCGCGCCCGAGCTGCACGCCATCCGCCCGCACCCCGGCCAGGCCGCGTCGGCCGCCAACATGCTCAAGGTGCTGGCCGGTTCGGGCTTCACCGGCCACCACCAGGACGACGCGCCGCGCGTCCAGGACGCCTACTCCATCCGCTGCGCCCCCCAGGTCGCGGGCGCCGGCCGGGACACCCTCGACCACGCCCGCCTGGTCGCCGACCGCGAGCTGGCCGCCGCCGTCGACAACCCCGTGGTGCTGCCCGACGGCCGCGTGGAGTCCAACGGCAACTTCCACGGCGCGCCGGTCGCCTACGTCCTGGACTTCCTCGCCGTCGCCGCCGCCGACCTCGGTTCGATCGCGGAGCGCCGTACCGACCGCCTCCTGGACAAGAACCGCTCGCACGGGCTGCCCGCCTTCCTGGCCGGGGACCCGGGCGTCGACTCCGGGCTGATGATCGCCCAGTACACGCAGGCCGCGCTGGTCAGCGAGATGAAGCGGCTGGCGGCGCCCGCGTCGGTGGACTCCATCCCGTCCTCCGCGATGCAGGAGGACCACGTCTCGATGGGCTGGTCCGCGGCGCGCAAGCTGCGTACCGCGATCGACAACCTGACCCGGATCATCGCCGTCGAGCTGTACGCGGCCACCCGCGCCGTCGAGATGCGCGAGGGCCTGACGCCGGCGCCCGCCACCCGCGCGGTCATCGAGGCCCTGCGGGCCACGGGCGTCGAGGGGCCGGGCGGGGACCGCTTCCTCGCGCCGGACCTGGAGGGCGCGTACGCGTTCGTCCGGGCGGGCAACCTCGTCGAGGCCGTGGAGTCGGTGACCGGCGAGCTGGCCTAGGCCGGGCCCGGGCCCCGTCGGCCCGGCGCCCAGGCCATGGCCCTCAGGCGCTCGCTTCGCGGGTGCGGCGGACGGAGTAGCTGACCAGGCCGGCGCCGAGGGCCAGGCAGGCGGCGCCGCCGATGACGTACGGCGTCGTGTCCGGGCTGCCGGTGTCGGCGAGGAAGGTCTGCGGGGCGGTGGCCGCGTCCGTGCCGTCGGGCCGCGAGGTGGTGGAGCGGACGCCGGAATCACGCGTTCCGGTGCCGTCCGCCGGTCCCGCTCCGGTGTCCGCCGGACCCGGCCCGTCCGGTTCGGTGGAGGCCGCCGCGCCGGCCTGCCGCAGGGCGGCGGCGGTCGCTCCGTCGCCGCCCACGAGCGCGTTGGCGGAGGGTACGAACCACAGCGCGAGCAGCACCGATCCCGCGGCAGCGGCGGTCAGCAGCGGTCGCTGTGCGGTCACGGAGCGATCCCCCTTGTGGGTTCGGCGAATTGGCCGTTGACCGCCGATGTTAGTGACCGCCGCGGGTCGCGGGGAAGTCAGGACGCTCGGATGCCTACGCTCCATGGCATGAGCAATGGTGAGACATCACGTTTTGTGCGTCTTCATGTGGAACTCGTCATGGAGATCACCGACCCCGGCGAGCTGACCGGCGCCGCCCTCGACCACCTCGGCGGCGACCCCTCCCTCCCCGACGAGGACCGCCGCCAGTCCCTGGAGGCGGTCAAGGAGGACCCGGCGGAGGCGCTGGCCCACCTGATCGACCCCTTCGACCTCGTCACCAGCGTGCCGGGCGTCGAACTGGCGCAGGCGAGTTGGAGCAGCGAGGAGATGACCGACTACGACCCCGACGCCGAGTGGGAGGCGGCGGAGTGGGATCTGGCGGACGACTCGGAGGACGACGGCTGACCGGCGCGCGGATAGGGGTGCCCGGCGCGTCGGTGTCCGGCGTGCCGGTGTCCGGCCTGTCAGTGCCTGGCGCCCCGGTGTCCGGCGTGTCACCGGTCCCCGTGCGGCTGCCCGTCGTCCGCCGCCCCCGCACGTGACCCATACGTGGCCTTTCCCACACTTCTCCCCGGCATGGAACGGGCGAAAAGGAACAGACGTTCATAAGGCGTCGGCCGGAATGCCAGCGTCCAGTCGTCGACTCGGGGATGTTGGGAATCGGTAGCAATGGAGATGCGTGTGATGACGGACAGCAAGCGCCGCACTGGCCTCATAGCCACTGCCGCGCTGCTCGGGGGCGTACTCACGCTCGCGGCGTGCGGCGGCGGCGGTGACGGCGGCGGCGAGAGCGGCGGCAAGGCCGGGCACGCCGGGCACGCCGGGCACGAGACCTCCCAGCAGGTCGACGAGGCGGCCGCCAAGGACGCCTCGGACGCCAAGATAAGGATCGCCCCCAAGGACGGCGCGGCCAACGCCGGCATCAACAAGGACGCCAAGGTCACCGTCACCGGCGGCAAACTCACCGACGTCACGATGACCGCCGTCGAGTCCGGCCAGGCCGTCGAGGGCACCCTGTCCGCCGACGGCACCTCCTGGAAGCCCGCGGGGGCGCTGCACCGCTCGACGCAGTACAAGGTCAGCGCGCACGCGGCGGACAGCGAGGGCCGCAAGGCGGTGGAGAACTCCACCTTCACCACCGTCTCGCCCGCGAACAGCTTCATAGGCAACTTCACGCCGGAGGACGGCTCGACCGTCGGCGTCGGCATGCCGGTGTCCGTCAACTTCGACAAGCCGGTGACCGACAAGAAGGCCGTCGAGTCCGCGATCAAGGTCGCCGCGAGCAGTAACCAGCAGGTCGTCGGCCACTGGTTCGACGACAAGCGCCTCGACTTCCGCCCCCAGGAGCACTGGAAGGCGAATTCCAAGGTCACCATGAAGCTCGCGCTCGACGGCGTCGAGGCCGCGCCCGGCGTCAAGGGCATACAGAACAAGACCGTCAGCTTCAACGTCGGGCACTCCCAGGTCAGCACCGTCGACGCCAAGACCCACCAGATGACCGTGGTCCGCGACGGCGAGACGCTCAAGACCATCCCGATCTCGGCCGGCGGCGAGGAGAACCCGACCTACAACGGCGAGATGGTCATCTCCGAGAAGTTCAAGCAGACCCGGATGGACGGCTCGACGGTCGGCTTCACGAACAACGACGGCAAGGGCGAGTACGACATCCACGACGTGCCGCACGCCATGCGCCTGTCGACCTCCGGGACCTTCATCCACGGCAACTACTGGGGCAAGGGCATCTTCGGCAAGGCCAACACCAGCCACGGCTGCATCGGCATGGAGGACACCAAGGGCGCGGATGACCCCGGCACGGACGGCGCCTGGTTCTTCGACCACTCCCAGATCGGCGACATCGTCCACGTGATCAATTCCCCCGACAAGACGGTCAAGCCGGACAACGGCCTCAACGGCTGGAACATGGACTGGTCGCAGTGGGTCGCCGGCAGCGCGCTGCGGTGATGCCGCGGCCGACCGGTGGGGGCGCCCCGGACGGCCGGTAGACGCCCCGGACGGCCGGTAGGACGCTCGCCGGTGACATGACGACTGACACGACGACGCCCGGTACGCCGAATCCGGCGGGCCGGGCGTAGTCGTGCGCCCGCGTAAGGGGCGGCGCCCGCGGTCTCCGCGGCGTCCGCCCCGCCCGGCCTCCGTACAGTGAACGGGTGAGTGAACGGGTGCGTGGACGCGAGAGCGGAAAAGACCGGGGCGGGCCGCCGGCCGCCGACGAGCTGGTCGGGAGCGTGCTCGGCAGCGTTCGCTACGCGGCGGACGGCGCACCGGCCGAGGACGCCATAGAGGCCGGCGCCTCGCGTCTGGCCGCCGCACCGGAGGGCTGGGAAGCGGTGAGCGCCGCGGTCGTCGCGGCGGCCGCCGAGGGCGTACGGCAGTGCTGGGCGGGCGGCTGGCACCCCGCCGACCTGGAGCGGATCGTCCGGCGCGACGCGCCCGACGCGACGCTCGTGGCACTGATCCTCGACGCCGTCGCGGCGGAGGCAGCCCGGACACCGGCGAGGACGGCCACAGCCAGGGCATCCTCGTCCGCCTCCTCTTCCCATCACCCGCCGCGTGACGCCCGCTGGCGCGACCAACTGCGGAGCCTGGGCGCCGACGTGTGGTGGGAGAACGACCGCGCCTACCTCGACGCGCTCGCCCGCCGCCGTAGAACCACCCGCTTCGAGACCGCCTACGACGTCCTGGCGGCCCTGCGCATCCTCGCCCGGCTGCCCCGCGTCACCCCGCTGCCGACCCCTGACCCCGCGTCCGCCGCCCACCCGCACGACGCGGCCGCCTCCCGCGCCCTCGGACGTATCCGCGGCCTGCTCGCCAAGGCGGAGGCCACCGATTTCCCGGAGGAGGCGGAGGCGCTGTCCGCCAAGGCGCAGGAACTGATGGCCCGGCACAGCATCGACGAGGCGATCCTCGCCGGCGCGGGCGGCGCGCACGGCGGCCGGGCGGGCGGCCCGTCGGCGGTCCGTATCGGCATCGAGGGCCCCTATGAGCAGGCCAAGGCCCTGCTGCTGGACGCGGTCGCCGCCGCCAACCGCTGCCAGGCCGTCTGGGCCGCCGACGTCGGCTTCTCCACCGTCATCGGCTTCGCCCCCGACCTGGAGGCGGCCGAACTGCTCTACACCTCGCTGCTCCTCCAGGCCACCGCCGCGATGAACCGCGCCGCCGACGCCCACCACGCCCGCGGCCGCTCCCGCCGCACCCGCGACTTCCGCCAGACCTTCCTCGTCGCCTACGCCGACCGCATCCGCGACCGCCTCTCAGCGGCCACCGCCGCCGCCACCGACGCGGCCACCGCCGAATCCCCCACCACGGCCCCCGACCTCCTCCCGGTCCTGGCCGCCCGAGCCCTCGCCGTGGAAGAAACCACCGAATCCCTCTTCCCCCACACCACCCCGGTCCGCCTACGCGGCATCCACGACCCCGACGCCTGGCACCAGGGCACCACAGCCGCCAACCAAGCCCACCTCAAAGACAGCGCCACCTGAGAACCGGCGTCTCACAGGCACTCACCGTCCGGTGGTGTCACGCGCCAGAAGCGTGTGACGGTCTCGCGGTACCCGCGGTGCGAGGGGCGTTGGCCGGTATGCGATTCGATCCCGCGTTGGGGCGGCCGCAGTTGTACGTGCGACCACCTGAAGTCGATGTCCCGGCCGACTCGGTAGGGGAAGACGTCCACGCACTGTGGCCGGCGCTCAGGCAAGCACGCCCGCGACGATCCAAGCGCTCCTGAGCCCAACAGCCGAAGTCAGTCTCCGGCCGGAGCCACGCCTACCGGGCAACTGACGCCCGTTCCCCCGATCCCGCAGTATCCGGACGGGTTCTTGTCGAGGTACTGCTGGTGGTAGCCCTCGGCCGGGTAGAAGGGGCGGGAGGGGGTGGCGGGGAGGATTTCGGTGGTGATGTCGGAGAAGCCGGAGTTCTGGAGGACGGTGCGGTAGGCGTCGCGGGAGGCTTCGGCGGCCTGCTGTTGGGCGGGGGAGTGGGTGTAGATCGCGGAGCGGTACTGCGTGCCCACGTCGTTGCCCTGGCGGAAGCCCTGGGTGGGGTCGTGGGATTCCCAGAAGAGCTTGAGCAGGGCGGTGTACGGGATGACGGCGGGGTCGAAGACGACGCGGACGGCCTCGGTGTGGCCCGTGTGGCCGCTGCAGACCTCTTCGTAGGTGGGGTTGGGGGTGTGGCCGCCCTGGTAGCCGACGAGGGTGGTCCAGACGCCTTCGGCCTGCCAGAACTTGCGCTCGGCGCCCCAGAAGCAGCCCAGGCCGAAGTCGGCGGTCTCCAGGCCCTCGGGGTACGGGCCGAGCAGCGGGTTGCCGAGGACGGTGTGCCGCTCGGGGACGGTGAAGTCCCGTTCGGGGCGGCCCTTCAGCGCTTCCTCGGGGGTGGGGAGGTGGGTCTTGAAGCGGGAGAACAGCATCGGGATCAGGCTCCAGAGGAGAGGAGAGGCGGCTGGGCGGCTTTCGGGGAACGCGTGGGGGCCGGTGGGCATTCCGGGGGCGGAGGCGGGTGGGCCTCGCGGGCGTCGGGCCGGTGGGGCTGCCCTGCCGTCCCCTAGAAGGCGTGGCCCGGTGGTGGCGGGAAGGTGGCCGAGGTGCCGCCCATCTGTTCCCAGCCGGCGATGGCCAGGGCGCGGTACGCGGCGTACTCGGCGGCCGGGCTGCGGCCGTACGACCACGGGACGGCGCCCACGTGGCCGTCGACCAGGCGGAGCTGTTCCATCGCCTCGGCGTACCGCTCGGCGCGGACCAGGAACCAGACGAGCAGGTGACGGACGTGCGGCGCCACCGGATGGTCGGCGGGCGCCTGGCGCAGGGCGTAGTGGGCGCCCTCGATGGCGCGCTCGACGACCGCGCTCTGGTAGAGGCTGCGGACCATGTTGGCCTCGGGCAGATGCTCGTACACCGCGAACAGCGGAAGGGCCGGCAGCAGGCTCTTCTCCGGCGCCCCGGCCGCCGCCCGCCCGGCGAACGCCTCGGCCTCCTCGCGGGAGCCGTGCCACTTCTCCGACCAGTAGGGGAGCGCGGCGAGATGCGCGCCCATGTGGTGCGGCGCGCGCTGGACGACCTTGGCCCACAGCGCCTCGTAGTCGGCGCGGCGATCGCCCAGCCCACGGGCGACGGCGAGCTCGGTGAGGTACGGAACGGGGCTGCCGGGTGCCAGCAGCGCCGCCTCCCGGCAGACCGTACGCGCCTCCTCAAGGATCATGCGGAAGTCCTGCGAGCCGGGGTCGCGCAACGCTTGGACGACGAGGAACTGGGCGTGCGTCTGGGCGCCACCGGGGTCCTTCGGCGCTTCCGAACGCCAGGTGCGCAGCCAGATCCCGCCGGTCCGCGCCACTCCGTCGCCGTGCGCCGGCGCACCGGCGTGCGGCTCCTGTCCGGCCGCGTCCTGGGCCAGCTCGAACGCGGCGGCCCCGGCCAGCGTCTGCACCCGCTGCCAGCGGCGCTCCCAGTCGTCGCCGGTGGACTTCAGCAGCTCGGCGGCCGGACGCCAGTCGCGGGTACGGCGTATTTCGGCCAGCGCCTCGTCGAGTTCCCGGTCGGGGCCGGGCAGGCGTACGTCGAGTTCGTCGAGCGGCACGAAGCCGTAGCCCGCCATGGGATCGGAGGCCACCACCATCCCCCGCTGCCCCTGCTGTACGGCCCGTCGGCGTCGCATCCAGGGCAGGAAGACCAGACCGCCGAGGGCGGTGGCGGCGAGGAGAACGAGCAGAGCGTCCATGTGGTGTGTCCCGGTCGGAGATGGCGGAGCGGCGGGCGAAGACGAGGAGGTGGGCGTGGGCGGGCGGACGTGTGGGGCCGCGCCGCGGTCCCACGTATGTATCCACTATCCAGCGAACCAGAAAGTTCCGGAAAGTTCGGTTGCGCGGGCCGACTACCCTCGGCAGGCATGAGCGAACAGCGCGAGCAGCGCCACCAGCACTTCGAAACCCTTGCCATCCACGCGGGCCAGGAGCCCGATCAGGCCACCGGCGCGGTGGTGCCGCCCATCTACCAGGTCTCCACATACAAGCAGGACGGCGTCGGCGGGCTGCGCGGCGGCTACGAGTACAGCCGCAGCGCCAACCCGACCCGCACCGCCCTGGAGGAGAACCTCGCCGCCCTGGACGGCGGCCGGCGCGGCCTCGCCTTCGCCTCCGGCCTCGCCGCCGAGGACTGCCTCCTGCGCACTCTTCTGACGCCCGGCGATCACGTCGTCATCCCGAATGACGCCTACGGCGGAACGTTCCGTCTCTTCGCGAAGGTCGTCGAGCGGTGGGGCGTGGAGTGGTCGGTGGCCGACAGCTCCGACCCGCAGGCCGTCCGGGCGGCGCTGCGGCCCCGTACGAAGGCGATCTGGGTCGAGACGCCCAGCAACCCGCTCCTCGGCATCAGCGACATCGAGGCGCTGGCCGGGATCGCCCGGGAGGCCGGGGCCCGCCTCGTCGTCGACAACACCTTCGCCAGCCCCTACCTCCAGCAGCCGCTCGCCCTGGGCGCGGACGTGGTGGTCTACTCCACGACGAAGTACATGGGCGGCCACTCGGACGTCGTCGGCGGCGCACTCGTCGTCAACGACGACACCCTCGGTGACGAACTCGCCTACCACCAGAACGCGATGGGCGCGATCGCCGGCCCGTTCGACGCCTGGCTGGTGATGCGCGGCATCAAGACCCTGGCCGTGCGCATGGACCGGCACAGCGCCAACGCGGCGCGGGTCGCGGAGCTGCTGATCGCGCACCCGAAGGTGACCCGGGTCTTCTACCCGGGGCTGCCCGAGCACCCCGGCCACGAGGTCGCCGCCAAGCAGATGCGGTCGTTCGGCGGCATGGTGTCCTTCCAGGTCGCGGGCGGCGAGCAGGCGGCTGTGGACGTCTGCGACCGGGCACGGCTGTTCACCCTCGGTGAGTCGCTGGGCGGCGTGGAGTCCCTGATCGAGCACCCGGGTCGGATGACGCACGCGTCGGTCGCCGGGTCGGCGCTGGAGGTCCCCGCCGATCTGGTGCGCCTCTCGGTGGGCATCGAGGCGGTCGACGACCTGCTGGCCGACCTGACGCAGGCGCTGGGCTGATCGATCGGTTGGCTGGTCGGCGCCGGTTGTGCCGGCCAACCGGTTTCGCTGGTCCAGCGGTCGGCGGGCCCGTGATCCCGTGATCGGTCCGCCGGTCCGCTGGTCCAGCGGTCGGCAGGCCCGTGATCCGCCGGTCCACCCGGCGAGGATACGAACCGCATGACGTTGTGGGCCGGGCGAAATTTGCCACCGGGCGAAGTTTTCGTCCGGCCGACGTTGTCCCGTCGGCCGGCTTCACCACCCCTCTACGGGAGGGGTGGTGCGGGCCGGTGGGAACAGCCCGGACGGGTCCACGGCGGCCCAGGTCAGCAGGGCGGCCAGTGCCACGAGGGCGAGCAGCGAGCCGGCACGGCGCAGCAGGCGGCGGCGCGCCAGGAGCCGGCGGCCGCGTGCGGCGGCCCGTTCGGCCAGGTCGGGCGGCACGTACGGCCGTCCGGCCGCCAACATCCGCCGCACCTCGGTCTCCTTGCGGTCCGGGGCACTCATGGGGCCGCCGCTCCCGGGCACGCCGTCGGGGACGGCGCCTGTGGGCGGCCGGGCGCCGCCCGCTCCGGGCGCCGGCTGCGCATCTCGGCGACGGCGTGCAGGCACAGTGCGCGCACCCGCTCGGCGGGCAGGCCGAGTTGGGCCGCGGTCTGCTCCTCGGTCAGGCCCTCGTGGAGCCGTAGGACGAGCACCAGTCGTTCCTGGGGGGACAGCCGGTCCAGGAGGCCGCCGCGCGGGGCGCGGTGGCGCCGGGCGGTCAGCGCGTAACGCGCGGCCAGTTCCTGGCGGGCGCGTTCGTAGGGGTCGTCGCCGCGCAGCCGCGCCCAGTCGGCGTAGGTCCGGGCCAGGGCGCCGATCAGCAACTCCTCGGCGGCCGGGGCCGGTCGGGCGGCGGGTTCACCGGTCAGCAGGGTGGCGGCGTGCAGCAACCGGCCGGCCGCGCCCGCCACGAACGCCTCGAACTCCCGGGCGCCGTGCCGCTCCCGTACCCCTCGCCGCTCTCGCACCGCGCCTCCCGGCTGACGGACGGGCCACCCCATGGTCTCCTATGGCACGGCAGCGCCGCCGCCCGGTCAAGGGGCGCGGCGTGCGGGAGTGGGCGAACAGCGGCGGGAGGGGAAGCGCGCCTTCTCGGTGCGCCGCCGGCCCGTTCGTCGCTAGGACGGGTTCGACGGTCCCAGAGAGGCGGTGAGCGTGGCGAGGGAGCTGTTGAAACGGGTCAGCAGAGTGCAGAACGACTCGCGCTCCTCCTCGGACCATTCCTCCGTCACCAGGGCCATCAGCGCACGGCGCGAGGCCCGCACCTCTTCCAGGCGGGAGAGGCCGCGCTCGGAAAGCTGGAGCACCACGGCCCGGCCGTCCTCGGGGTGCGTGGCGCGGCTGACGAGCCCGGAGTCGACCAGCGGGGCGACCTGCCGGGTGACCGTGGAGGAGTCGATGCCCATGCCCGCGGCCAGCGCCTTGACGCCCATCGGACCTTCCTGGTCCAGGCGGTTGAGCAGCAGGTAGGCGGCGCGGTCCATGGAGTTGCGGGCCTGGCCGACGCCGCCGAGCCGGCTCTGTTCGGCGCGGCGGGCGAAGACGGCGACTTGGTGCTGCAGCGCGTCGAGAAGAGCGGGGTCGGTGTGGGTCGTCATGTCCGAAGAGGTGGGCATGGCCGGGTGCTCGCTTCATGGGATGCGTACGGATTGGAGGACAGAGTACGCGGACCGGGGGCGGCCCGTACCGGCGCTGCCCGATCCGATGGGGCCCCGCCCGGGGCCCGTGGACCGTCATCCGGACGGAAAGGCCCGCTCGGGGACGAACTGCGAGACTGGCGGCATGGCCGATCACACGCCGCGTACGCCGCACGAGACCTCCGCATCCGCGTCCGCCGCCGGCCCGACCGCCGCCGGGCACACCGCCGACGCCCCGAGCGCCGCCGGCCGCACCGCCGCCGACCCGATCGCTGAGATCACGGTCGAGGACGTGCGCGAGGCGCACAAGATGCTGTCCGGCGTCTCCCGGGCCACCGCCATGGAGGGCAGTCGCTACCTGTCCGGCCTGGTCGGCGCCCCCGTCCACCTCAAGTGCGAGAACCTTCAGCGCACCGGCTCCTTCAAGATCCGCGGCGCCTACGTACGCATCGCCGGCCTCTCGGCGCAGGAACGGGCGGCGGGAGTGGTCGCGGCGAGCGCGGGCAACCACGCGCAGGGCGTGGCGCTGGCGGCGTCGCTTCTGGGCGTGCGCTCGACGGTGTTCATGCCGGTCGGCGCCCCGCTGCCGAAGGTCGCCGCGACCCGTGACTACGGCGCCGAGGTGCGGCTGCACGGCCAGGTCGTGGACGAGACGCTGGCCGCCGCCCAGGAGTACGCGCGTGAGACCGGCGCGGTCTTCATCCACCCCTTCGACCACCGCGACATCATCGCCGGCCAGGGCACCGTCGGCCTGGAGATCCTCGAACAGTGCCCGGAGGTGCGCACCATCGTCGTCGGGGTCGGCGGCGGCGGGCTCGCGGCCGGCATCGCGCTGGCGGTCAAGTCCCTGCGCCCGGACGTGAGGATCATCGGGGTGCAGGCGGCGGGCGCGGCCTGCTATCCGCCGTCGCTGGCCGCCGGGCGTCCGGTGGCGATCGAGGGACTGACCACGATGGCCGACGGCATCAAGGTCGGGCGGCCCGGTGACGTGCCGTTCGGCATCGTCGGCGAGCTGGTGGACGAGATCCGTACGGTCTCCGAGGACGAGCTCTCCAGTGCGCTGCTGCTGTGCCTGGAACGGGCGAAGCTGGTGGTGGAGCCGGCCGGCGCGAGCCCGGTGGCCGCCCTGCTCTCCGCCCCGGAGTCGTTCCAGGGGCCGGTCGTCGCGGTGCTGTCCGGCGGCAACGTCGATCCGTTGCTGATGCAGCGCATCCTGCGCCACGGCATGGCCGCCGCCGGCCGCTACCTCTCGCTGCGGCTGCGGCTGACGGACCGGCCGGGGGCGCTGGCGACGCTGCTGGGGGTGCTGTCGGTCGTCGACGCCAACGTCCTGGATGTCGGCCATGTGCGTACCGATCCGCGTCTGGGGCTGACCGAGGTGGAGGTGGAGCTGCACTTGGAGACCAAGGGGCCCGGGCACTGCGCGGAGGTGCGGGCGGCGCTGCGGGAGGCGGGATACCCCGTTGTGGAGTGAGGCCGACCGGGGGTCGGTGGTGGATGCAGGGCGTGGGGGGGGGGGGGGGGGGTGGGGGGGGGTGGGGGGTGGGGGGGGGGGGGGGGGGGCCGCCCACGGCAGTACCAATAGTCGTGTGCCGCGTCGTGGCCGGAGTCGGCGTCTAA
>NZ_JBVIHH010000004.1:290132-301675 GCF_055570395.1 Streptomyces sp. NPDC031210 | reverse complement strand
GGGAATTGGGGGGAGCCGGAACCCTTGTTGGGGGGGTGACCCCGCTGGTTGTGGGGGGGGGGGGGGGGGGGGGGGGGAGAGGGGGAGCCCCCCCCCCCCCCCCCGCGTTTCCGGCCCGGTCAGGCGGCGGTTACGGCCGGGGCCACCGCCTCCGCGCGCTTCCGTACGGGAAATGACGAAAACCAGTATCGCGATGTATCGCGTCTGGAGTACGATCCGGATTCGAAAGGCATGGGCTCGGCGAGTCCGTGTTCACGGGCGGGCCGAAGCCGCCAAACGTACTATGCGACCTATTCGATCTATTCGGCACATTCGGCTCATCTGATCCGTCAGCTCCATCCGAACCCTCCACACCTTCCACCTGAAAATCACCAAGCCACGGGGGTACCCACATGCCAGGCGCGATTTACGCCGAAGGTCTGGTGAAGACCTTCGGCGACGTCAAGGCACTGGACGGCGTCGACCTCGACGTTCCCGAGGGAACCGTCCTCGGAATGCTCGGCCCGAACGGTGCCGGCAAGACCACCGCCGTACGGGTCCTGACGACCCTGCTCCAGCCCGACAGCGGCAAGGCGGTGGTGGCCGGTATCGACGTGCTCGCCCATCCCGACAGGGTGCGCCGGTCCATCGGCCTGTCCGGCCAGTTCGCCGCCGTCGACGAATACCTCACCGGCCGCGAGAATCTGGCGATGGTCGGCCAGCTCTACCAAATGAGCGGGCGGGACGCGAAGCGCAGGGCCGATGAGCTGCTGGAACGCTTCAATCTCGGTGACGCGGCCGACCGCACTGCCAAGACCTACTCCGGCGGGATGCGCCGCCGCCTCGACCTCGCGGCCGCGCTCGTCGTCAGCCCGCCCGTGATGTTCATGGACGAGCCGACCACCGGCCTCGACCCGCGCAACCGCCAGCAGCTCTGGGACGTCATCCAGGAACTGGTCGCGGGCGGCACGACGCTGCTGCTCACCACGCAGTATCTGGAGGAGGCCGACCGCCTCGCCCACGACATCTGCGTCGTGGACCACGGCAAGGTCATCGCCCGCGGCACCTCCGACCAGCTCAAGGCGCGCACCGGCGGCGAGCGCGTCGAGGTCGTGGTGCACGCTGCCGAGCACCTGTCCCTCGCGGGCGAGGTGCTGCGCGGTTTCGGCAAGGGCGAGGAAACCGTCGAACCGCACACCCGCAAGCTCACCGTCCCGGTGGCCGGCGGCGCGAAGCTGCTCGCCGAGGTCATCCGGGAGCTGGACGCCCGGGGCGTCGAGATCGACGACATCGGACTGCGCCGCCCGACCCTGGACGATGTGTTCATCTCGCTGACCGGGCACGCCGCCGAGACCGAGGACGAGGCCGGCGCGGCCGGCGAGGAGGTGGCGAAGTGACTTCGGTGAGTGAGGCGGCCCCCGTCCGGACGCCGCGACCACGCGGCGGCATCACCCGGTCCGTGCGCGATTCCCTGGTCGTGGCCAAGCGCAACCTGATCCGGATGATGCGGATCCCCGAAGTGGTGATCTTCGGGCTGATCCAGCCGATCATGTTCGTGGTGCTGTTCACCTACGTGTTCGGCGGGTCCATCAACATCCCCGGGGCCCCGCAGGGCGACGCGCAGGCGTACCGCGAATTCCTGATGGCCGGCATCTTCGCGCAGACGGTCACCTTCGCCACCGCGGGCGCCGGCGCCGGCATCGCCGACGACATGCACAAGGGGCTGATCGACCGGTTCCGGTCGCTGCCCATGTCCCGGGGCGCGGTGCTCACCGGCCGTACCCTCGCCGACCTGGTGCAGACCGCCCTGACCCTGGTGGTGCTGGCCGTGGTGGCGCTGCTCATCGGCTGGCGCACCCACGAGAACATCGCCGGGGTGCTGGCGGGCTTCGGGCTGCTGCTCCTGCTCGGCTACGCCTTCTCGTGGATCGGCGCGCTGATCGGCCTGACGGTGCGCACACCGGAGGCGGCCACATCCGGCGGGCTGATCTGGCTCTTCCCGCTGACGTTCATCTCCAACGCGTTCGTGCCGGTCAACGGCATGCCGGCGTTCTTGCAGCACGTCGCGGAGTGGAACCCGTTCAGCGCGACGGTGGCCGCGGCCCGGGACCTGTTCGGCAACACCATCCCGGGCGTCTCGAAGTCGGTGACCGGTGCCTGGCCCATGGAGCATCCGGTGCTGGCCTCGGTGATCTGGTCCCTGGTGATCATCGCGGTGTTCCGCACCCTGGCGGTACGCAAGTACCGCTCGGCGGCGGCCTGAGCGCTGCGGCGGCCTGAGGGCTGCGGCGGGCCGGACGGGGCGCGTAAGCGGCCGCGATGGCCCGCGGACAGCCGGCACAAGAAGCGCCCCGGACAGGCGGAAGACCCGCCCCGGAGAGGTGGGAACACCCGCCCCGGGCAGGCAAAAGCGGCCCGGAGCCCCCGTGGGCTCCGGGCCGCTTCACCGTCTGCGCGACGCTCGGGGACTCAGGCCGTGTACGGCTTGGCGTCGAGAATCTGAACGGCCGCCTTCTTGCCGTTGGGGAGCTCGTACTCCGCGTGGGCGCCGACCTTCTTGCCGTTCACGCCCTCGCCCAGCGGCGACTGCGGGGAGTAGGTCTCGATGTCCGAGCTCGCGTACTCCCGCGACGCCAACAGGAACGTCAGGGTGTCGTCCTGGTCTCCGTCGAACGCGATGGTGACGACCATGCCGGGGGCGACGACACCGGTGGCGGCGGGGGCTTCGCCGACCTTCGCGCTCTGCAGCAGCTGGGTGAGCTGGCGTACGCGAAGCTCCTGCTTGCCCTGCTCCTCCTTGGCCGCGTGGTACCCGGCGTTCTCCTTCAGGTCACCTTCCTCGCGGGCCGCCGCGATCTTTTCGGTGATCTCGGCGCGTGCGGGACCAGACAGGTGCTCCAGCTCTGCCTTGAGCTGGTCATACGCCTCCTGGGTCAGCCAGGTGACGTTCTCGCTGGTCTGGGTCACAGGTGCTCCTCGTCGGTACTGGGGATAAATCAAACGCCCTACCAGGAAGGTTTGCGCCTTCACAGGTGGGCGAAACCACGAGCCTAACAATTCCGGCACAAAACGGGGAAGAGGAAATCCACAAGGAACGCACAGGAACACATCACCGCTGATCAGAGCCGGTCGTCCGGCGCCCCGCCGCGTGCCTCGTCCGAGCGCGGGCCGGCTCGGCGCACCGCCCGCCGGATCAGTTGCCGCCGGTCACCGTACAGCCGACGAGGACGGCGTTGGTCGCCCGTTTCGTCGTCCGCAGCGTGACCTCGGTGTCCACCTGCTCCGCGTGCTTGTCGACGGTGACGTCCTTGCGGCCCACCTCGGAGCCGTCCTCGGACTGCGAGCGCAGCGTGCACACACCCGTGTCGTCCTTGCCCTTGACGACTTCCAGATGCACCTTTACGGCGTGATCGGAGACCGCGTCCCAGGTGATCACCCGACCGCTGAGGTCCTGGCCGGTGATGTACGAGGCGCCGAACCAGGCGACCACCGCGAGCAGTGCCGCTCCGAGCACCGCTCCGATGATCTTGAGCTTGCGGTCCGCGCGCTCATCCGCGGAGCGGCCGTAGCGTCCGTCCGGGAGCCCTTCGCGTACCGCGGTCATGATCATTCCTCCTGGTACGGGGACCTTGATCCCGGAACCCCTCGGGGGGTCCGCTCCTCTGGGAATACAGTGCCCCCCGCTTCGGTCACTATAGGAGGCATCTTCTCCAGCCTTTCACTGAGGATCGAGTCTTGACTGAGCAGCTTCGATTGATGGCGGTCCATGCCCACCCCGACGACGAGTCGAGCAAGGGTGCGGCCACCATGGCCAAGTACGTGTCCGAGGGGGTGGACGTGCTGGTCGCCACCTGCACAGGCGGTGAGCGAGGTTCCATCCTCAACCCCAAACTCCAGGGCGATCCGTACATCGAGGAGAACATCCACGAAGTACGCAAGAAGGAGATGGACGAGGCCCGGGAGATCCTGGGCGTCAAGCAGGAGTGGCTGGGCTTCGTCGACTCCGGGCTGCCCGAGGGCGACCCGCTGCCGCCGCTGCCCGAGGGCTGCTTCGCCCTCCAGGACGTCGAGGCGGCGGCCGAGCCGCTGGTGAAGCTGATCCGGGAGTTCAAGCCGCAGGTCATCACGACCTACGACGAGAACGGCGGCTACCCGCACCCCGACCACATCATGACCCACAAGATCACGATGGTGGCCTTCGAAGCGGCCGGTGACCCGGAGAAGTACCCGCAGGCCGGCGAGGCGTGGCAGCCCCAGAAGCTCTACTACAACCAGGGCTTCAACCGCCCGCGGACCGTGGCGCTGCACGAGGCGCTGCTGGAGCGCGGTATGGACTCGCCCTACGGCGAGTGGCTGGAGCGCTGGAAGCAGTTCGAGCAGCGCGAGCGCACCCTGACGACGTTCGTGCCGTGCGACGAGTTCTTCGAGATCCGCGACAAGGCCCTGATCGCGCACGCCACCCAGATCGATCCCGACGGCGGGTGGTTCCGGGTCCCGATGGACATCCAGCGGGAGGTCTGGCCGACGGAGGAATACGAGCTCGCGAAGTCGCTCGTGGACACTTCCCTCCCCGAGGACGACCTCTTCGCGGGCATCCGCAACAATTGACCCCATGATGAGCGCGACCAGCACCCTCGCCCTGACGCACTTCGTCACCCTTGCCGACAGCTTCGACAAGAACAAGGTGACCCCCGGCGTCCTCGGCTTCATCGTCTTCGCGGTCATCGGCGGCGCCGTATGGCTGCTGATGAAGTCCATGAACAAGCACATGAAGAAGGTGGACTTCGAGGAGCAGCCCGAGGACGGCGAGGCGGGGGCGACCGCCTCCGGCGCCCCGAAGCCGAAGACCGGCTGACGGGCCCGGCGGCTCGCTGACCTGCGCGTCGACCCGGCTGGCTGACCGGCGCGTCGACCCGGTTCGCTGACCTACGGCGGTCAGCGAGCCGCGCCGCGCACCGACGGCAGCCGGGGGCACCGGGTCTCACTCGGCGGTGGTCGGCTCGATGGCCACCCCCATCACCTCGCGCGCGTGGCGGTTCGGCACCATGCCGAGCCGCCACGCCTGCCACCCCGTTTCCGGCTCCACGCCGCGCTCCAGCAGCAGCGCGAAGGTCTCCGCGCAGTCCTCCAGCTTCGAATCCCGGGTCGGGTGGCTCTCGCGCACCAGCCGCGCCAGCTCTTCCTGCGCGACGGCCGTGCCCACCACCGAACCGCCCGGCGAGGCGAACGGCAGCAGCGTGCAGCGCAGGAACCGGGCCCAGTCCTCGCCGCGCCGGTCGCCGTAGCCGGCGAATATCCGGGCGGCCTCGTCGGCCAGCTCCAGCGCCTGCGCCGTACGGCCGTTACCCGCGTCGATGATCACCAACTCCAGGCACGACCACGCCTCGCCGTGCGGCACCCCGATCCGCTGGAAATCCTTGCGGGCGTCCTGGAGGAGCTGCCGGGCGAAGCCGCTGTTGCGCAGCGAGCCGGTCTGCTCCGCGCGCAGATCGCGGGTGACCCGCCCCGAGTGATGACGCGCGCAGGCCAGGCCGTAGCCGTCCTGCATCCGGCTGAACATCGTCCGCGACCGCTCCAACTGCCGCAGCGCCGCGTCCTGCTCCCCGTGCTCCTCCAGCGCCTGGCCCAGGTAGTACATCGTCCACGCCTCGCCCCGGGCGTCCTCGTGGCCGTGGTGCAGGGGCAGCGCCTGGCGCAACTGGTCCGCGGCCGCGCCCGGCTCGCCGTCCAGCAGCCGGGCCCGCGCGAGCTGCGTCATCGCCCACGCCTCGCCGCGCTCGTCGTGCGTACGGCCGTAGAGCTCCATCGCGGCGTGCAGCGCCTCCTCCGCCAGCGGTACGTCGCCCCGGCGCAGATGCACCTGCCCGAGCTGGAAGTGCGCCCACGCCTGGCCGTGGACGCTCTCGCTCTCCTCGTGCAGCTCCAGCGCCTCGCGCAGCAGCTCCAGCGCCTCGGCTATCCGCGCCCGGTCCCGCTCGACGGCCGCCAGCGCGTGCAGCGTCCACGCCCGGTCGCCGTGCATATCGGCGCCGGACTGCATCTGGAGCGCCTCGCGCAGCTTGGCCGCCGCCTCCGTCAGATTGCCCTGCTGCTGGAGGGTGATGCCCAGATCACGCAACGCGCGGGCGGCGCCCGCCGGATGCTGCGCCTCGAAATACAGGTCGACCACCGACGACAGGGTCGTGCGGGCCGTGTCCAGCTCGCCGAGCTGCCGGGCCGCGACACCCGTACGCCACTGCACCGACCGGACCAGCAGGCCCTGGCCGACGGCCCGGGTCAGCTCGCTCAGCTCACCGAGGCGGTAGAGATCGCCGCGCAGCAGGCAGTAGTCGGCCAGCGCCCCCAGCAGATGCGACACCGCGGCCTGGTCCACGTCCTGGTCGGCGTGGCGCAGCGCGGCCGTGATGAAGCTGCTCTCGTCGTCCAGCCACTGCAGGGCGGCGTCCAGGGACGTGAAGCCGTGCGAGCCGAAGCGGTCGGCGCGCGTCGAGGTCCGGCCGTCGACCAGGCGGATGACGGAGTCGGCGAGCTCGGCGTAGCCACGGATGAGCCGCTCCTGGGCCGCGGCGCGCTCGCCGGGCTCCTCCTCGTCCACCAGCCGGTCGTGCGCGAAGCTGTGCACGAGGGCGTGCAGCCGGAAGCGCTCCCCGCGGACGTGCTCGATCAGCCCGGCCCCGGCCAGCGCCGTCAGCAGCCGCTCCGCCTCCTGGTCCGCGACGCCCAGCAGCGCCGCCGCGGCCGCCGCGCCCAGCGACGCCCGGCCCACCAGCGCCAGCCGGCGCAGCAGCCGCCGGGCCGCTTCGGACTGATCCAAGTAGCGCAGCCCCAACGCCCGCTCCACCGGCGCCACCGAGCCGTGCGCCGACAGGTCCGCCGCCAGCGCGGCGGGCGAGCGGGAGGCCAGCGACGAACCCGCCACCCGCAGCGCCAGCGGCAGGCCGGCGCACAGCGCGCGGATCTCCTCCACCGCCCGCGCGTCATACGGCACCGCCTCGGCCGTCGCCTCCCGCGCGGGGACCGCGACCCGCAGCAGCTCCTCGGTGCCCGCCGTGTCCAGCGGCCCCACCGGCAGGTGGTGCACCCACGCCTGGACGTCGCCCGGCAGCTCCAGCGGCTCCCGGGACGTGACCAGCACCAGACTGTCGGAACGGTCCGGCACCAGCGTGCGCACCTGCTCGGGATCGGAGGCGTCGTCCAGCAACACCGTCACCGGCAGGCCCGTCAGATGCTGGTGATAGAGGTCGGTCAGCCGCTTGACGTGCTGCTCCTGCGACGGTCGTTCCCGGAAGAGCAACTGCTCGCGCGGCGCGCCCAGCCGGTTGAGCAGGTGCAGCAGCGTGTCCCGCGTCGGCAGCGGCACCTCACCGGGCGTATCGCCCCGCAGATCCACCACACACGCGCCACGGAACTGATCGCGCAACTGGTGGGCGGCCCGCACCGCCAGCGCCGTACGCCCCGAGCCGGGCTCGCCGTGCAGCACGACCACCGTCGGCTTGGTCTCGGTGCTCGCGCGGGCCGCGTGCACCCACTGCGCGATCCGCGTCAGCTCCGCCCGGCGGCCCGCGAAAGGGCCGTCCGCGCGCGGAAGTTGGGCGAACGACTGCTCCAGGACGGACCGCTGGCGGGCCGCCGCGCTACGGTCCGCGCCGCGCAGTTGCGGCACCACCCGGCTGGTCTTCGCGGCCACGGGCTCGGCCGGGGTGCCGCTGCCGCGGGTCGCCGCCGCCAGCATCCGCTGCTGGTCCAGGAACGGGCGGATGCCGCGCACCTCCAGCGCCGTCAGCCACTGCAACCGCAACTGTTCGGGGCCGCCGGGCTGGCCGCGCACCCCGGCCCGGTGGTGCGCCGCGGGCCAGTGGCCCGCCGTGAGCTTCACGAACGTGGCCGCGGCGCCCGCCACGACCACCGCGGCGCCCACACCCAGCGCCGCGCCCGCGCCCGTGCCGTAGGCCAGGTCCGTGCCGAAGGCCGCCACCGCCGCGACCGCCGTCGCCACCGCCGGGGTGGCCAGCCGCTCGCGCGAGAGCCGCTCGGCCAGCGGGCGGTGGCCGGCCGCCGCCTCGTCCAGCGCCAGGACGTACGCGGCGTACTCCTCGGCCGCGGTGGCCGCCAGATCGTCCAGGGCCGCCCGCGCCCTGCCGAGCAGCGTCTCCCGCTCCAGCCGCCCGCCCGAACGCCGTACCTCCTCCTCGACGGCCCGGGTCAACAGCCCTTCGGCTTCCGCCCGGTGGCCCTCGCGCAGCACAGCCAGTGCACCCGGCATGTGTGTCCCCCTTTTTTTGTTCACCCGTCCAGCAGTCCCAGCGGTCCCCGCCCGGCGCGACACGCCACGGCCGGACGCCTCGCCCCCGCGGCACGCTCCTGCGGTGATCACCGCCGTACGCACAGTGTTCCGCGTCCGCGCGAATTCCGGCAGGGCTGTGGATAACTCCCTCGGCTCCCCACTCCGGGACCCGCGTTGGGAGAGGATGGCCGTATGCCGAACCGCCTGGCTCATGAGACTTCCCCGTATCTGCTCCAGCACGCCGACAACCCGGTTGATTGGTGGCCGTGGTCCACCGACGCGTTCGAGGAGGCGCGGCGTCGCGGCGTGCCGGTGCTGCTCAGCGTCGGCTACAGCTCGTGCCACTGGTGCCATGTCATGGCCCACGAAAGCTTCGAGGACCCGGCCACCGCCGCCCTGCTCAACGAGCACTTCGTGTCCGTCAAGGTCGACCGCGAGGAGCGGCCGGACGTCGACGCCGTCTACATGGAGGCCGTGCAGGCCGCGACCGGCCAGGGCGGCTGGCCGATGACCGTCTTCCTCACCCCGGACGCCGAGCCCTTCTACTTCGGCACGTACTTCCCGCCCGCGCCCCGGCACGGCATGCCGTCCTTCGGACAGGTCCTCGAAGGGGTCCGCAAGGCGTGGGTGGACCGGCGCGAGGAGGTCGGCGAGGTCGCCGGCCGGATCGTCGCCGACCTCGCGGGGCGCTCGCTGACCGAGACCCTGCCCGCCACGGACCGGCGGCCGCCGCGCCCCGAGGAGCTGCACGCCGCCCTGATGGGCCTGACCCGCGAATTCGACGCCGTGCACGGCGGATTCGGCGGCGCGCCCAAGTTCCCGCCGTCCATGGTGCTGGAGTTCCTCCTGCGCCACCACGCCCGGACCGGCTCCGAAGCGGCCCTGGACATGGTGCGGGCGACCTGCGAGGCGATGGCCCGCGGCGGTCTCTACGACCAGCTCGGCGGCGGGTTCGCGCGCTATTGCGTGGACGCCACCTGGACGGTGCCGCACTTCGAGAAGATGCTCTACGACAACGCCCTGCTGTGCCGCACCTACGCGCACCTGTGGCGGGCCACCGGCTCCGAGCTCGCGCGCCGCATTGCCGTGGAGACCGCCGACTTCATGGTCCGCGAACTGCGCACCGACCAGGGCGGTTTCGCCTCCGCGCTCGACGCGGACAGCGACGACGGCACCGGCCGGCACGTCGAGGGCGCGTACTACGCATGGACGCCGGAACAGCTTCGCGCGGTGCTCGGCGAGAAGGACGCCGCGTTCGCCGCCCACTATTTCGGCGTCACCCCGGAGGGCACCTTCGAGGAGGGCGCGTCCGTCCTCCAACTCCCCGACACCGACGGACCGGCCGACGCCGACCTGGTGGCGTCCGTCAAGCGGCGGCTGCTCGCGGCCCGCGAGGAGCGGCCGCGCCCCGGCCGGGACGACAAGATCGTCGCCTCCTGGAACGGCCTGGCCATCGCCGCCCTCGCCGAGACGGGCGCGTACTTCGACCGCCCGGACCTGATCCAGGCCGCGACGGACGCCGCCGACCTCCTGGTCCGCGTCCACATGGACTGGCAGGCGCGGCTGCACCGCACCTCCCGTGACGGCGAGCCCGGCGCCAACTCCGGCGTCCTGGAGGACTACGCCGACGTCGCCGAGGGCTTCCTGACCCTCTCCTCGGTCACCGGCGAGGGCGTCTGGGTGGAGTTCGCCGGCTTCTTCCTCGACACCGTCCTGGTCCAGTTCACCGCCGAGGACGGCGCGCTGTACGACACCGCCGCCGACGCCGAGGCCCTGATCCGCCGTCCCCAGGATCCGACCGACAACGCCGCGCCCTCCGGATGGTCGGCGGCGGCCGGCGCGCTGCTGTCGTACGCGGCGCTGACCGGCAGCGCCCTGCACCGGGACGCCGCGGAGCGGGCGCTGGGCATCGTCACGGCGCTCGGCGGCCGGGCCCCGCGCTTCATCGGCTGGGGACTGGCCGTCGCTGAGGCGGCGTTGGACGGGCCGCGCGAGATCGCCGTCGTCGGCCCCCGGGACGACCCGGCCACCCGCGCGCTGCACAGCGCCGCGCTGCTCGGCACCGCTCCGGGCGCGGTGGTCGCGCTCGGCGCACCCGGCTCGGACGACGCCGGCGAGGTGCCGCTGCTGAAGGACCGGCCGCTGGTCGACGACCGGCCCGCCGCGTACGTCTGCCGCCACTTCACCTGCGAACGGCCGACGACCGACCCCAAGGAGCTCGCGGAGCACCTGCGGCCCTGACCGGGCGCGCCCAGGGACCGCGGCTCAGCGGGTGAGGCCGCGGCCCAGGGCGTCCATCGTCCGGTTGACGAGCGGTTCCAGGTCGCCGGTGGGGTGCTCCTGCGCCCAGTGCAGCAGGGTTTCCTGGAGGGCGGCCAGGGCGGCGGCGACGGTGACGCGGATTTCGAGGTCGTCGGCCGGGCGGCCGGTGCGTTCGGACAGGACGGCGCCGATCATCGCGGCGTCGCGGGCGGCGTGCTCCGCCGTACGGCCCCGCAGGGCGGGCACCTCGCGGATGAGACGGGTGCGCTGGAGCAGTTCGGCGCGGTCCCGCTCGGTGAGCCCGCGGACCGCCTCCAGAGCGACGTGGCGCAGTGACTCGACCACCGGCTCGGTGGCGGGACGGGCGCGGAGACCGGCCTCCAGCGGGGTGCCGGTGCCGTCGGACGGATCGCTCAGGACGAGGTCTTCCTTGGTGGGGAAGTAGCGCAGGACCGTGCTGGGGGAGACGTCCGCGGCCTGGGCGATCCGCTCGACGGAAGTGGCGTCGTAGCCCCGCTCCGCGAAAAGGCGGTAGGCGGCGCGGCGGATCGCCTGCCGGGTCCGGGCCTTCTTCCGCTCCCGCAGGCCGGCCGTGGGCAGCCCGGTCGTCGGCGGCTCGGTCGGCGGTGTCCCGGTCGGCGGGGTGGCGGGGGCGGGTGGGAAGAGCATGCGGGCCATTGTCGGGGATCGGGCCGGCGGCTTCTCGGAGAGATCATCGCGGGCTCTTCCAAACCCCGGCTGTCAGTGGGGTGTGTCACGCTGCGGCGTGGGCACGATTACTGTCAGTGATGCTCGGAGGGGTGATGGGGATGCGACCTGCGATTCACGCGTACGCCGCGCTCGCCGCCGTGCTGTGTGTCGGCGGATTCCTGCTCGGGGGGAGTGGGCTGGTTTTGGCCTTGGTTCCGGCGGAAGTGGCGGTCCTGGCATGGCAGGTGGCGGGGGGGGGGGGGGAGGGGGGGAAGGGGGGGGGGGGGGGGGGGGGGGAAAGACCCGGGAACGGCCCGGGCGGTGGGCG
>NZ_JBVIHH010000004.1:198758-290122 GCF_055570395.1 Streptomyces sp. NPDC031210 | reverse complement strand
ACCAAAAAAAAAAAAACCCCCTCCTCCCCACCACCCCCTCTTTCTCGTTTTTTGTTTTTTTTTTTCTTTGCTCCCGGAGAGGTCCCCCCCCCCCCCCCCCCGGCCCCCCCCCCCCCCCCCCCCCCCCCCACGGTGGCGCGGGGGAGCGGACGCGAAGGCCCGGGGCAGCGCCCGGGCGGCGGCGCGTGCCTCAGGAATGCGAATAGGCGACCAGTGAGATGCCGATGTAGTGCACCACGAAGGCCGCCAGGGTGAGGGAGTGGAAGACCTCGTGGAAGCCGAACCATCGCGGTGAGGGGTTGGGGCGCTTGATTCCGTAGATCACGCCGCCCGCGCTGTAGAGCAGCCCACCGACGATGACGAGCACGAGCACGGCGACGCCGCCCGCGTGCAGGAAATCGGGGAGGAAGAAGACGGCGGCCCAGCCCATCGCGATGTAGCAGGGGGTGTAGAGCCAGCGCGGGGCGCCGACCCAGAAGACGCGGAAGGCTATCCCGGCCAGCGCGGCGGCCCAGACCGCCCACAGCAGCGCCTGGCCCCGGGAGCCGGGCATGAGCAGCATCGTCAGGGGGGTGTAGGTGCCCGCGATGATCAGGAAGATGTTCGCGTGGTCGAGCCGGCGCAGGATCCCATCGGTGCGCGGGCCCCAGTTGCCGCGGTGGTAGAGGGCGCTGATGCCGAACAGCAGGCAGGCGGTGAGCGTATAGATGCCGCAGGCGACGCGGCCGCGGGTGCTGTCGGCGAGCGCGGTCAGGACGACGCCGGAAAGCAGGGCCGCGGGGAACATTCCGGCGTGCAGCCAGCCGCGCAGTTTCGGCTTCAGGGGCGCGGTGACCGCGGCGAGCGCGGAGACCGCGTCGGCCTCGGGAGGCACGTGGGAGGTGTGGCTCTCGGGGGCGTCAGGCGCGGAAGTCATGGCGCCAATGCTATCTACGCCACCGTAAGTTACGGATTCGTCCGGAAGTGGTGACGGTCACCACAGCGCCCTCTGGACAGATCTCGGTCGGGGTCGGATGATCAAATGAGTGCGGTCGGCACCGGATGAGCGGTCACGAAGCATCCGGGTCGCGGCCCCCAAGGGGCAAACATCACAATAGAAGCGGATTTTTCCCAGCACATCGGGCAAGGATCTGTCCCCACCCTCATCTAGGAGCGATCGTGGCGCGCGACAACGCGGCTCCCACCATCCCCACCGGTCACCAGGAACTCATCGCCTGGGTCGACGAGATCGCAGCGCTCACCCAGCCCGACCGGGTCGTCTGGTGCGACGGCTCGGAGGCGGAGTACGAGCGGCTGTGCGAGGAGCTCGTCGACAAGGGCACGTTCAAGAAGCTCGACCCGATCAAGCGCCCCAACTCCTACTACGCCGCCTCCGACCCGACGGACGTCGCGCGTGTGGAGGACCGCACCTTCATCTGCTCCGAGAAGGAGGAGGACGCCGGCCCGACCAACCACTGGAAGGCCCCCGCCGAGATGCGGGAGATCTTCCAGGGCGAGCGGGGCGTCTTCCGCGGCGCGATGCGCGGCCGGACGATGTACGTCGTCCCGTTCTGCATGGGCCCGCTCGGCTCCGACCTCTCCGCCATCGGCGTGGAGATCACCGACTCGGCCTACGTCGCCGTCTCGATGCGCACGATGACCCGCATGGGCCAGGCCGTCCTGGACGAGCTGGGTGAGGACGGCTTCTTCGTCAAGGCCGTGCACACCCTGGGCGCCCCCCTGGCCGAGGGCGAGGCGGACGTGCCGTGGCCGTGCAACTCCACCAAGTACATCTCGCACTTCCCCGAGAGCCGCGAGATCTGGTCCTTCGGCTCCGGCTACGGCGGCAACGCCCTGCTCGGCAAGAAGTGCTACGCGCTGCGCATCGCCTCCGTCATGGCGCGCGACGAGGGCTGGCTCGCCGAGCACATGCTGATCCTCAAACTCACCCCGCCGCACGGTGAGTCCAAGTACGTCGCCGCCGCCTTCCCCAGCGCCTGCGGCAAGACCAACCTCGCGATGCTGGAGCCCACGATCTCCGGCTGGACCGTCGAGACCATCGGCGACGACATCGCCTGGATGCGCTTCGGTGACGACGGCCGTCTCTACGCCATCAACCCCGAGGCCGGCTTCTTCGGCGTCGCGCCCGGCACCGGCGAGCACACCAACGCCAACGCCATGAAGACCATGTGGGGCAACTCCGTCTTCACCAACGTGGCGCTCACCGACGACGGCGACGTGTGGTGGGAGGGCATGACCGAAGAGCCGCCCGCCCACCTGACGGACTGGAAGGGCAACGACTGGACCCCGGCGTCCGAGACCCCGGCCGCCCACCCCAACGCCCGCTTCACCGTCCCGGCCGGCCAGTGCCCGATCATCGCGCCCGAGTGGGAGGACCCCAAGGGCGTGCCGATCTCGGCGATCCTCTTCGGCGGCCGCCGCGCCAGCGCCGTGCCACTGGTGACCGAGTCGCTGACCTGGCAGCACGGCGTCTTCCTCGGCGCCAACGTCGCCAGCGAGAAGACCGCCGCCGCCGAGGGCAAGGTCGGCGAGCTGCGCCGCGACCCGTTCGCCATGCTGCCGTTCTGCGGCTACAACATGGGCGACTACATGGGGCACTGGATCAAGGTCGGCCAGGACAAGGACCAGTCCAAGCTGCCGAAGATCTACTACGTCAACTGGTTCCGCAAGGACGACAAGGGCCGCTTCGTGTGGCCGGGCTTCGGCGAGAACAGCCGGGTGCTCAAGTGGATCGTGGAGCGTCTGGAGGGCAAGGCCGAGGGCGTCGAGACGCCCATCGGCATCGTCCCGGCGAAGGGCGCGCTGGACACCGACGGCCTCGACCTGGACGACGCCGGCCTGGACTTCCTGCTCACCGTCGACAAGGACGTGTGGCGCGAGGAGGCGGCGCTGATCCCCGAGCACCTCAACACCTTCGGTGACCACACGCCGAAGGAGCTGTGGGACGAGTACCGCGCGCTGGTCCAGCGCCTGGGCTGACGGTCCTTCGACAGACGGCGGGCCCCGCACAGCAGGTGCTGTGCGGGGCCCGCCGCGTCGTTCGTCACGCCGGAGTCAGGTCCGGGAGGGCCGCGCTGTGCGCCTCCAGACGCTCCGCCGTCAGCTCCATCGCCGCGCTGTCGTGCCGGGACGTGGCGACCGCCAGGGCGTTGCCGGCGAGCGTGCGGGCGCGCTGCTGGAGGGCCGGGACGCGCGACGGATCGCCGCCGTCGCTGGGCTCGGCGCGCAGCGGATAGTGGCCGCCGCTGAGGCGGGCGACCTGCTCGGCGATGCGGTCGGCGGCCGCGGCCAGCTCCGCGCCGGCCGATGCGGCGCCGTCGGCGCCCTCGGAGCGGGCGGTCAGGGCGTGCAGCTCGTCGGTGACGGTGAGCAACGCGGTGAGCTGACCGGCGAGCCGGATATCCAGCTCCTCCTCGCGGGAGCGGTGCGGGACCTCCGGGGCGGCGGCCATGCTGTGGACCGACTTGGTGCGGATCGGTTCGTACATGGGACGGCCTCCTGAAAACGTCTAGGAAGCCATCCTAGCTTAGACTCTGTCTAAAGTTATGGGGCGTACAGAGGTCGATGCGATTCAGTACTGTCCGTAACCGTCGAGGAAGGAGCCGATCCGGGTGACGGCATCCGTCAGGTCGGCCTTGTTCGGCAGGGTCACCAGACGGAAGTGGTCCGGCTCCGGCCAGTTGAACCCGGTGCCGTGCACGATCATGATCTTCTCGGCGCGCAGCAGGTCCAGCACCATCTGCCGGTCGTCCTTGACCTTGTAGACCTTCGGGTCGAGCCGTGGGAAGGCGTAGAGCGCGCCCTTGGGCTTGACGCAGGTGACGCCCGGGATCTGGGTGAGCAGCTCATGGGCGGTGTCGCGCTGCTGGAGCAGCCGGCCGCCGGGGAGGACCAGG
Organism: Streptomyces sp. NPDC031210; assembly: GCF_055570395.1. Classification (NCBI taxonomy): domain Bacteria; kingdom Bacillati; phylum Actinomycetota; class Actinomycetes; order Kitasatosporales; family Streptomycetaceae; genus Streptomyces; species Streptomyces sp. NPDC031210. The sequence continues at coordinate 286,226 of NZ_JBVIHH010000004.1, read as the reverse complement.
TCGTTGATCGACTGGCGGCCGCCGAGCGCGGTGGCGACGGCGTGCTGGGCCGGCATGTTGGCGCACAGCCGCATGTTGGCGAGGATCGTCAGGCCCTCGATGTACGACGACGCATGGGCCTTCGGGCCGCAGACCGCCAGCCAGCCGCTGCGGTAGCCGGCCACCCGGTAGGACTTCGACAGGCCGTTGAAGGTCAGCGTCAGCAGGTCCGGGGCGAGGGCGGCGAACGGGGTGTGGGTGACGCCGTCGTAGAGGATCTTGTCGTAGATCTCGTCGGCGCAGACGATCAGGTTGTGGCGGCGGGCGATCTCCGCGATGCCGCGCAGCAGCTCGTCGTCGTACACCGCGCCCGTGGGGTTGTTCGGGTTGATGACGACGATGGCCTTGGTGCGGTCGGTGACCTTGCGCTCGATGTCGGCGAGGTCGGGCATCCAGTCCGCCTGCTCGTCGCAGCGGTAGTGCACGGCGGTGCCGCCGGAGAGGGAGACCGAGGCCGTCCACAGCGGGTAGTCCGGTGCCGGTACGAGCACCTCGTCGCCGTCGTCCAGGAGCGCCTGCATCGACATCTGGATCAGCTCGGAGACGCCGTTGCCCAGATAGACGTCGTCGACGGAGAGCTCGATGCCCTTGGTCTGGTAGTGCTGCATGACCGCGCGGCGGGCGGAGAGCAGGCCCTTGGCGTCGCCGTAGCCGTGTGCCGTGCCGACCGAGCGGAGGATGTCCTCCAGGATCTCGGGCGGGCACTCGAAGCCGAACGCCGCCGGATTTCCGGTGTTCAACTTGAGGATGCGCTGCCCGGCCGCCTCCAGCCGCATAGCCTCCTCAAGCACCGGGCCACGGATTTCGTAGCAGACGTTGGCGAGCTTCGTTGACTGGATCACCTGCATGTCCGCAACCTTACGGGCGTGTCACGGCGCCCGCGCGGTGTTTTTCGCCACCTGGCCACCGGACGGTGGCCTCCTTCTCACGGTGGGTGACGGAAGTGGACGCCTCCGCCTCCGATCACCGCCGGATCACCGCCTGCCGCCCCCGCCGGAGGACCACTTGTTCAGTCGCCGGAGGGCGTCCTCCAGTGCCTCGCGTTCGGGGTCCTGGTCCTTGGGTTCCCGCTGGTCGCCGTCATCGCCGTTCATCGCGGGGCCACCTCGACGCCGTGGATCCGGCGCGGCCCGGTGTCGATGCCGTAGACGGCGAGCCACAGGGCCCGCCGCCGTTCCCGCCGCGCACGCTGTTCGCGCCGCTGCCGCCATTCGTCGGCGGTGAGCTGGTACGGGCGGAGGAGGGAGCTGTCCTCGCCGCGCAGCGGGGTCTCGTGGGCGGGCCGTTCGCGCGGCGGGCGCGGCGCCGGCGCGCTCACGGGCGGGGCGGTGGGCGGGGCGGCCGCCGCCCGGTGCTGCCCTCCGGCCGGAAATAACCAACGCAGCAGCGGCTCGCAGAGCGTTCGGATAAGGTCGGTCACGTCGTCAACTCCCAGCGTTTGATGGCCATGCCCCCGGACCGGTCGCTCGGTCGCGGGGGTCTTTCGTCACTGTGCGGCGGCCCTGCGGAGCGCGTTCGTCAGCTTGCGGGCGGTGGCGGTGTTGCAGTTGCCGAGGGTGATCAGCGGGGTGGAGTAGCGCCCCGCGAAGGTCGGCAAGTCGATGCCGAGGGACGGCAAGGTGATGTCGTTCGCCGCGAGGGCGGTACGGAGAGCGGCGGTGCAGTCGTGCACGTCGTCGGGGTGGGCGGGGGTCTGTTCAGGCATGGGTTCAGCTCCCTGTGCGCATGGTGACGAACTGCTCACAGCGTGACGTGACGCGGCGTAGCGTGGAAGGGATTTCGACGCCACTGCGTGAACTGTGGAACGGTGAAACATGCCTGCACGCAAGGACATTGACGGGTCCGCGAGTGTCCCCGCCTTCTACGGCAAGGAATTGCGCTGGAAACGGGAGGCGGCGGGCCTCACCCTCCAGGCGACCGTGGAGGGCAGCTTCTACGGGCCGAGCTACCTCAGCGAGATCGAACGCGGCACGAGGCGCATGCCGTTGGATCTGGCACGTCATGTGGATCGTGTGCTGGCGACCGACGGGTTCTTCGAGCGGCGCTGCAATGATGTACGGGAGGCGCGGCGGAGCGGGCATGCCGGCTACTTCGCCGATGTCCTGGAGTATGAACAGCGTGCGCAGGAGGTCGAGGAGTGGGACCCCATTCTGATCCCGGGCCCACTACAACTTGAGCCATACGTCAGGGCAGTTGTGCACGCTGCCCAGCCGATGGAGGCCGAGGAGATGGTCAGCGCAAGGGTCACGGCGCGACGGGAGCGCGCGTGGCTCTTCGAGGACCCCAAGGGACCCGAGACCTGGGTGGTGATGAGCGAAGCGATTCTCCGGCAACCGATGCTCGGTGACGCCGAGATGGCAGAGCAGCTTGCGCACATCGTTGAGGTTGCGCAGCACCGCCGCTTCGTTCCACAGATCCTGCCGTGGAACGCAGGTGCGCACCCGTTCATGATGGGCACGACAAGGATCATGACCTTTGGTGACGCACCGCCATTGCTGTACACGGAGGGCATGTACAGCGGTCAAATCATCGATGATCCGAAGATCGTGAGGCAGTACATGAAGGCGTACGATCGCCTCAGGGCCGCTGCATTGCCACCGAGAGCGTCCCTGGCCATGATCGAGGCAGCGGCAGAGGACTACCGAAATGGCAAGCAACCGCGTTGACTTGAACTCCGCCACCTGGCGCAAGAGCAGTTACAGCAACGGCGACGGCGGTCACTGCGTCGAGATCGCCGAAGGGTTCATCGGCGCCGCCCGCTGGCGCAAGAGCAGCTACAGCAACACCGACGGCGGAGACTGCGTCGAGGTCGCGGACGACCTCCCCGGGATCGTCCCCGTCCGGGACTCCAAGGACCCCGCCGGAGCCGCTCTCGTTTTCCCCGCCGGGGTGTGGAGCCACTTCGTCACCGCCGTCAAGGGCGACTCGCTGAGCGCCTGACCGCGCCTGACCGCCTGAACTGACCACAACGGGGACCACGATGGCGAGCACACCGGGCCCGCACGGGCACTTCGCCCTGCTCAACGACGAGCCGGTGGACGATCCCGGCGCCGACCTGCTCGGTGCCGGCCGGGCCGCCCGCCAGCTCGCCGGGCTGCTCGTCGCCTCCCGCGCCTCCACCCCCTTCACCCTCGCCGTCGACTCCGGCTGGGGCATGGGCAAGAGCAGCCTGATGCGGCTGGTCGACGCGGAGCTGGCGCAGGCATCCGAGGTGCACACCGTCTGGTACAACGCCTGGACCTCGACCGGCGCGGACGCGCTCGAAGGGCTGATCAAGTCCGTCCTGATGCGGTTCGACCGGCGGGTGCTGCGGCGCGGGCTGCAACGGGTCTCCGAGCAAAGAGTCCTGCTGCGGGCGGTGCGGTCCGTGCTGACCGTCGCCGCCGGGCCGCTCGGGGTGGCCGGCCTGGTCGACGAGCTGTGGAAGAACCTGTCGGTCAACTCCCAGGCGCGCAACGAGATGCGCGGCGCGATCGGCGATCTGGTCCAGGAGTGGGCCGATACCGGCGGATCAGGGCCACGCCGCCTGCTGGTGGTCTTCATCGACGATCTGGACCGCTGCTCGGAGGAGACGGTACTGGCGGTCTGCGAGGCGGTGAAGGTCTACCTCGACGTGCCGGGGCTGGCGTTCGTCGTCGGCTGCGACCGGTCGGCGCTGGGCCCGAACGGCCTGCTGCGCGATCTGTCGCCGGCCGGCTCGGCGTTCATGGAGAAGATCTTTCAGACCAGCTACCGGATCCCGGCCGCCGACGGGCAGGGCGTCAAGGACTACATCCGCTGGTGCGCCCGGACCGCCGGCGTGGCGCCGCTGCTCGACGACACGCTGGTGGACCTGCTGGTCCAGCGCTCGGGTCGCAATCCGCGCCGCATCAAACGCCTGGTGAACGGCTTCGTCCTGGAAGCCACCCTCAACCCCGTCTGGCGCGACTTCGGGCCGGGCGCGGTGATCAGAACGCTGCTGCTCCAGTACTTCTATCCCGACTTCTACCGGATGATGACCGGCCCCTCCGGCACCGTCGACGGCGATGTGGTGGCCGAATTCCGTACCTACCGCGAGGTGCGCCGCACGCTCCTGGCGGCCGCGGGCGGCGTACCGGCCCAGGACCGGGCGGCGGTGCGTGACTTCCTCGCGCAGTACGAGCTGGTGCTGCCCGAACCGCTCGACGGCGCCGGTGAGGCGGTGCTGGCCGCGCTGGAACGCCAACTGCCCAGCGAATTCCCCGACCTGGTGGTCAATTCGGCGTTCACCTCGCTCGTCGACGAGCTGACCGCCCGCCCCGACGCGGCCCAACTGCTGCTGCGGCTGCGCGAGGGCCCGCCGGGCGCCGGGGACGGGCCGGCGCGGATGTCGCGGGAGTGGGATCCGCTGTGGCGCGGCCTGCCGCTGCCGGCCGCCGACGGTTCCGGTACGGGGTTCGGACCGCCGCTGGCCTGGCAGGACGACGAGCCGTGGGCTTATCCGGCGCCGGTCTTCCAGCAGCCGCCCGCCCAGCCGCAGCGGCCCGTTACGCAGGCGGCGGACCCCCGGGGCGGGCCGCAGGGGTCGGCCGTGCCGGTGCCGTCCCCGGAGCCGTCGGCGCGGTCCGCCGAGCCGAGGCCGGCGGGCCAGCCGAGACCGGTGGAGCGTGCGGCCGCCCAGCAGTACGGTCCCCAGCCGTACGCTCCCCAGCCGTACGTGCCGCAGCCCGGCCAAGGCGCCTACCCGGCCCCGCAGTCGGGGTACGGGCAGGCGCCGTCCGGCTACCCGGCACCGACCCCGTACCAGCAGGCGGGCGGGGACGGGCCCGGTCCCCTGCTGCCGTTCCCCCGGCCCTACGTGGTGTGGGTGGACGACCAGCCCGAACGCAAGGCGGTGGTGCGCCAGGTGCTGGAGGGGCTGGGCGCGCAGGTCAAGCACTGTGCCGACACCGAGGAGGCGGCCAGGGCGCTTCGGGGCCGGACCCCCCATCTGCTGGTGTCCGACCTCAGCCGGGGGGACAAGCACAACAAGGGCTTCGAGATGGTCGAGGGGTTCGCGCGGGAGGGGCTGTACACCGGTCCGGTCATCTTCTTCACGATCCGGCGCTCCCGCGATCGCGTGGACCGCGCCGCCGGGATGGGCGCCGGGCTGACCTCGAACGCCGACGACCTCACGGGGATGGTCGTGGCCGCCCTGTGGGACCAGGCGCGCGCCCCGGCCGCCCGGCCGGAGTCGCCGCCGCCCGCCACCGGCTGACGCCCGCGCCCGCGGAAGCTCACCCCTGGCTGACTCACCCCCGGCTGAAGCTCACCCCCGGCGGGGCCGCCCGCCCGCGGACGGCCCGCCCCGCCAGGACGTCCGTGCGGCGCCCGTCGGCCACCACGAACCGGCCGTCGATCAGCACGTACGGAATGCCGGCCGGCAGGACCCGCGGGTTTTCGAAGGTGGACCCCGCGGCGACCGTCGCGGGGTCGAAGAGGACCAGGTCGGCGCGGTAGCCCTCGCGCACCAGGCCCCGGTCGGGCAGCCGCAGGCGGGCCGCGGGGCGCGAGGTGAGGTGCGCGACGCACTCCTCCAGGGAGAGCACGCCCCGTTCGCGGACGTACGCGCCGAGGTAGTGCGGGAACGTGCCGTAGGCGCGCGGATGCGGCTTGGCGCCCTGGAGGATGCCGTCGCTGCCGCCGGTGTGCGCCCGGTGCCGCATGATCTGCCGCACGTTCTCCTCGTGCCCGACGTGCTGGAGGACGGTCGGCCGCAGCCGGTCGGCGATCAGCAGGCGCCGGGCGGTGTGCCACGGCTCCTCGCCGCGCTCGGCGGCGCTGTGCGCGACGGTCTTGCCGACGTATCCGGCAAGGCCCGGATCGCCCACCCCGGAGACCTCGACGGTGTCCCACTCGATCGGCACGCCGTGGCAGCCGTCCGCGCCCTCGGCCTCCATGACCCGGCGGATCCGCGCGGCCGTCGCGTCGTCCGACAGCCGCGCCAGGGCCGCCTCCGGGCCGCCCTCGGCCGCCCAGCTCGGCAGCAGGGCGGCCAGCGTGGTGCAGCCGGGCGTGTAGGGATAGCTGTCGAGGGTGAGGTCGGCGCCGGCGTCCAGCGCCGCGTCGAGCAGGCGCAGCAGCTCGGGGGCGCGGCCCTGGTTGACGGAGAAGTTCAGCGTGGCGTGCGCGAGGTGCAGGGCGCAGCCCGCCTCCCGGGTGAGGGCGATCATCTCCGCGTACGCCTGGAGCGCGCCGGCGCCGTAGGAGCGATGGTGCGGGCAGTAGTAGCCGCCGTACTGGGCCACCACCCGGCACAGGTCGGTCAGTTCGGCGTCGCTCGCGTACATGCCCGGGGTGTACGTCAGGCCCGAGGACAGGCCGACCGCGCCCTCTTCCATGCCCTCGGCGACCAGCCGCCGCATCCGCGCGGCCTCCTCGCCGGTGGCCGCGCGGTCGTCCCAGCCGACGGCCAGCGCCCGCACGCTGCCCTGCGGGATGAGGTAGGCGGCGTTGACGGCGATGCCCTGGCCGTCGAAGCCGTGGTCGAGGCGGTCGAGGTATTCCCCGACCGTGCGCCAGGTGAAGTCCAGTTCACCGCTGCCGGGCGCGCAGCCGTTCCAGCCGGCGATCTGGGCGCGCACCCCGGTCAGGGTGCGCTCGTCGACCGGCGCGTACGACAGGCCGTCCTGGCCCAGGACTTCGAGGGTGACGCCCTGGGCGGCCTTCGCTTCGTGGGCGGGGTCGCGCAGCAGGGCGAGGTCGCTGTGGGCGTGCATGTCGATGAAGCCGGGGGCGAGCGCGAGGCCGGCGGCGTCCACCACGCGGCGGGCCGACGGGCGGGGGCCGCCGTCGCCGTCCTTCTCCCGCCGGATCCGGGCGATCCGGCCGCCTGCCAGGCCGACGTCGGCGCGGTAGGACGGGCCGCCGGAGCCGTCGACGACGCGCACGTCGCGCACCACGATGTCCACGGGTGGGCCACCGCGCCTAGAAGAACGTGCGCACGAACTCCGTGACCGTGCCGTCCTCTTCGACCACCGGGATGAGCTGCCACTTGTCGAAGGCCGTGCACGGATGGGACAGGCCCAGGCCCACCCAGTCGCCCACCTCCACGTCGTCGGCGTGCTCGGTGGTGAGCCAGGCGTGCTGGTCGGACAGTTTCGTGACGGTGATGCCGTCGGCCGGCCGGACGCCGCCGTCCCGGAGGGACCGTACGACCTGGGCCTGCGGCAGACGCAGGTCGTGGGCCGCGTCGCGCTTGCCGGCGTTGACGAACGCCTGCCCGGGTGTCGGGCGGGAGACGACCTGCGCCCACAGCCGGAAGGCGGGCTGGAGCGCGCCCTCGCGCGGGACCCGGTTGAAGGGGGTCAGGTCGCGGTAGTGGCCGTCGTCGTGCGAGACGTACGCGCCCGAGCGCAGCAGCTTCAACGGCGGGGCGGACAGCGGCGGGAGGTCGTCGAAGACCTCGGCGACCGCGTCGAACCAGGCGCTGCCGCCCGCGCTCACGACGATCCGGTCGACGCCGGTGAAGTGGCCGGCCTTGTCCAACTCCTCGGCGAGCGCGACCAGTCGGCGCAGCCAGGCGGTCACCCGCTCGTGGGTGGCCTCGGGCACCTCGCCTTCGTAGCCGGCGACGCCGACCAGCCGCAGGGTGTCCACGGCCGCGACGGCGTCGGCGAGCGCCTGGCAGTCGGCTTCGGTGCGGACGCCGGTGCGCGCGCCCTCGCCGGCGGCCAGCTCGATGACGACGTCGACGGGGCGGGCGGTCCCGGCCTCGCGGAGCGCGGCGTCCATCAGCTCCACACCGCGCGGTGAGTCGACGTAGCAGATCAGGTGGAAGGCGGGGTCGGCGGCCAGCTCGGCGGCGAACCAGCGCAGGGCGGCGGCGTCCACCACCTCGTTGGCCAGGAAGACGCGCTGGATGCCGTAGGCGCGGTAGACGCGGACCTGGTGGGGGACGGCGGCGGTGATGCCCCACGCGCCGCGCTCCAACTGGCGGGCGAAGAGCTGCGGGGCCATGGAGGTCTTGCCGTGCGGGGCGAAGTCCAGGCCGTGCCGGGTGGCGTAGGTCTCCATCAGGGCGAGGTTGTGCTCGACCGAGGCGGCGGAGAGGGTCAGCACGGGGGTGGTGAAGCCGTCGAGGAAGAGGTTGCGGCGCTCGGCGGCCAGTTGACCGACGGTCAGTCCCTCGGCGTCCGGGGGGAGTGCCTTGAAGCGGTGATCGACCCGCTCGTCAGAGAGTTTCCTCAGTCCCGTCGCGAGCCGCTCGCCGGCCATGCGGCCTCCTCCACGTCCGTTGCACACAGTGCAACACCCATTGCGGGTATTGCTTCGAGCTGTCTAACATCCGAGCCATCGCCCGGTCAATGGTGCGCGAAACGGCGGGAAACGGGCGGCGAATCGCCCAGCGAAGGAGCCGAAGCGATCGTGCCCACCTCCCCGGACGCCGGCCCGGACGCCGGCCACACCGCCCGCCACACCGCCCACCCTCGCGCCGACCCGGCCGCCGACGTCGTCTGCCTCGGCGAGTCCATGATCACCTTCCTGCCCACCCGGCCCGGCCGGCTCGCCGACGCACCCTCCTTCGACCGGGCCATCGGCGGCGCCGAATCCAACGTCGCCTGCGCGCTGGCCCGTCTCGGTCACCGCACCCGCTGGGTCTCCCGGGTCGGCGCCGACGCCTTCGGCGACCACCTCCTCGCCGCCATCGCCGACACCGGCGTCGACGTCTCCCACGTCCAGCGCGATCCGCTGCGCCCCACCGGCCTGTACTTCCGTACCGCCGGGGAACGCGCCACCGGCGCCGACGGCGAAACCGGCGACCGCGCCGAAGTCCTCTACTACCGCGCCGGATCCGCCGCGTCCGCCATGAGCCCCGCCCTCCTCGACCGCCGCGCCCTGGAGGACACCCGCGTCCTCCACCTCAGCGGCATCACCGCCGCCCTCTCCGGCGACTGCCTGGACGTGCTGCGCCTGCTCACCCGCCGCACCCCGGGCCGCCCCCTGCTCTCCTTCGACGTCAACCACCGCGTCGGCCTCTGGCGCCGGGCGAGCCCGGGGCCCGAAGTCCTCCTCGACCTCGCCCGCGACTGCGACCTGGTCTTCGTCGGCGAGGACGAGGCCGCGGCCGCCTGGGGCCTGCACGGCCCCGACGCCGTACGCGCCGCCCTCCCCGAGCCCGCCACCCTCGTCGTCAAGCAGGGCGCGGCCGGCGCCACCGCCTACGCGCGCCGGGAGGACGGCACCGACACCGTCACCTTCGCCCCCGCCCTCGCCGTCGACGTCGTCTCCCCGACCGGCGCCGGCGACGCCTTCGCCGCCGGCTTCCTCTCCGGCGTCCTGCGCGCCCTGCCCCTCTTCGCCCGCCTGCGGCACGGCCACCTGATGGCCGCCGCCTCCCTCACCGTCACCACCGACCTCGCCACCCCGCCCGCCCCCGCCCTCGCCGACCGCCTCGCCGCCCTCGCCCCCGCCGACTGGGCCCGCCTGCGCCCGGGCCCCGGCTGGACGGGCGAGCGGGCGCGCACCGTACAGGCGGAGGCCACGACGTGCGGCGAGGTCCGCGCATGAGTCAGACCGTCGATCGCGCACTGAGCATCCTGCCGCTGCTCGCGGAGGGCCCGGCCAACCTCGAACAGGTCTCGGTCCGGCTCGGCGTGCACAAATCCACCGCCCTGCGGCTGCTGCGCACCCTCCACGCGCACGGCCTCGTCCACCGCCAGCCCGACCAGCGCTACCGCCTCGGCGCGCGGCTGTTCGCGCTCGCCCAGCAGGCCGCCGAGGGCCTCGACATCCGCGACATCGCCCACCCGCACCTCGCCGCGCTCAACGAGCGGTGCGGCCACACCGTCCACCTCGCCGTCCAGGAGGACGGCGAAGTCCTCTACATCGACAAGGTGGAGAGCCGCTACCCGGTCCGGATGTACTCCCGTATCGGCAGACCCGTGGCCCTCACCGTCGCCGCGGTCGCCAAGCTGCTCCTCGCCGACCTGCCCGAAGCCGAGCGCCGCGCGCTGGCCGAAAGACTCGACTACCCCCGCTACACGTCCCGTTCGACACCCCACGCCACGGCGTTCCTCGCCGAACTGGCCAAGGTCCGCGAACAGGGCTGGGCCACCGACCTCGGTGGCCACGAGGAGTCCATCAACTGCGTCGCCGCGCCCGTCCGCGGTCCGGACGGACGCCTGGTCGCCGCCCTGTCGGTGTCCGCGCCGAACGTCGTCGTCACCGCCGCGGAACTCCTCACCCTGCTCCCGCTGGTACGCCGCACCGCCGACGCCGTCAGCCGGGAGTTCTCCGGCACCACCCCGACCAAGGAGCCCCACCCATGAGCGAGAAGACCGCGATCATCCCGGCCACCCACACCACCCCGCCCGCGAAGTTCTCGCACGGCGTCAAGAAGGGCAACCTCCTCCAGGTCGCCGGCCAGGTCGGCTTCCTGCCCGCCGTCGAGGGGCGGGCCCCCACACCCGCCGGGCCGGCCCTGCGCGAGCAGACCCTCCAGACCCTCGCCAACGTCAAGGCGGTCCTGGAGGAGGGCGGCGCCCGCTGGGACGACGTGATGATGCTGCGCGTCTACCTCACCGACGTGGACCACTTCGCCGAGATGAACGAGATCTACGACGCCTACTTCGAGGCCGAGGACCTCCAGGCACCGCCCGCCGCCCGCACCACCGTCTACGTCGGGCTGCCCGCCGGCCTGCTCATCGAGATCGACGCCCTCGCCGTCCTGGGCTGACACCCCGGCCGTCCTGGGCCGACGCCCCGGGCGCCCTACGCCGGGAACACCTCGCCGGTCCGCTGGGCGCGGAAGAGGAAGCGGTAGTGGTCGCTGGTGTCCAGCAGCTCGTCGTGGGTGCCGGTGGCGACCACCTTGCCGCCGTCCAGCACGATGACGCGGTCGGCCGCCCGGATCGTGGAGTAGCGGTGCGCGATGACGAGCAGGGCGCACTCCCGCGCGATGCGCCGGATCGCGCGGTGCAGCGCCGCCTCGCTGGCCGCGTCCAGATGCGCCGTCGGCTCGTCCAGCAGCAGCAGGCCGGGGCGGGTGAGCAGCGAGCGGGCGAGCGCGATCCGCTGGCGCTCACCGCCGGAGAGCGCCATGCCGTGCTCACCGGCCTCCGTCTCCAGCCCGCGCGGCAGCCGGGCGACCAGCTCCCGCAGATGCGTCAGCTCGATCACCCGCTCCAGCTCCTCCGGACCGGCGTCGGGCGCGGCGTACAGGAGGTTCTCCCGGAGCGTGCCGTACAGCACCGGGGCCTCCTGCTCGACCAGCCCGATCCGGGCCCGGTGGGCGGCCCGGCCGACGGCCGCCACGTCCCTGCCCTCGCACAGAATCCGGCCCGCGTCCGGGTCGTAGAACCGCTCGGTGAGCGCGAAGACGGTGGACTTGCCGACGCCCGAGCCGCCGATCAGCGCGATATGCCCGCGGCGCGGCACCTCGAAGGAGACGCCGCGCAGCACCGGCCGGCGCGCCTCGTAGCCGAACCAGACGTCCCGGAACTCCAGCGCGGGCCGCTCCCCGCCCGGCGCGGGCACGTCCCGGCCGGGCCGTGCGGCGGTGTCCGCCTCGGTCGGCAGATCGATGATCTCGTTGATGCGGCGCAGCGCGCCCAGGCCCTGCCGCATGGTGCTGAGCGCCTGGAAGACGGCGCCGACCGGGCCCAGCAGAAAGAGCATGTAGAGCAGGAACGCCGCGAGGTCGGCGACCGAACCGTCGTGGCCGGCCACCCGCATCCCGCCGATGAGCAGCACCAGCAGGAACGACCCGTTGATCGTCAGCGTGATCGCCGGTGTCACCACCGCGTCGAGCGCACCGACCCGCACGCTCTGCGCGTACGCCGTCCTGGCCTCCGCCCCGATGCGCCGGGACTCGCGCAGCTCCGCGCGGCTGGCCCGCACGGTGCGGATGGCGCCCAGCGCCCGCTCCAGCTCGGCGGTCATCGCGCCGGTGGCCCGCTGGGCCTGGAGCGAGGCCCGCTCGATGCCGCGCAGGACGGAGGCGACCGCCAGCGACCCGAACGCGATCACCGCCAGCACCACCAGGAACAGCACCCAGTCCAGCCACGCCATCAGCGCGGCGACGCCCACCAGGCCGATGACGCCGGTGACCGTGTCGGTGAAGCCCTCGGACAGCAGCAGCCGCAGCGTCGTGCTGTCGGAGGTGGTGCGCGAGATCAGGTCGCCGGTGCGGTGCCGGGCGTACGTCCGCATGGGCAGCCGCAACAACTGGTCGATGAGGTTCAGGCGCAGCCCGAGCACGATGCCCTCGCCGGTACGGGCCAGGACGTAGCGGGCCACCGCCTGGACGGCCGCCTGGGCGAGGAACAGGCCGGTCAGCAGCCCGATGGTGGCGCCGGTGCCGCGGTCGGCCTGCGCTTGTTCGATGACCCGCTTGACCAGCAGCGGCTGGGCCAGCGCCAGCACCGAGCCGGCCAGCGCCAGGCCCACGGCGAGGCCGACCCGCCGCCCCTGCCCGCGCAGCAGGCCCAGCAGCTCCCGCCGCCCGCTGCGCCGCGCGCCCCGGGCGGTGGCCGGCTCGGTGAGGGCCGCCATCAGGGGCCCGACCCGGGCACATGGCCGGAGCCCACGCGCTGGAGGACGGTGAAGCCGGTGCGGACGCCGGGGAGGTCGGCCAGCACCTCGTCGTACAGCTCCGCCCAGGCGTGGAAGGCGAACCGTCCGCCGATCGAGGACCGCTGCCGCGCCACGACGACCTCCGCGGGCAGGCCGAGGGTGGCCAGGTGGACGGCGAGGGCGTAGGAGCGGGGCAGGCACAGCGCGTTCGGCTCGACCAGCCGCAGCACCGCCAGAGCGGGCAGCACCTGGCGGCGGGCCAGGCGCAGCGCGGCGGGCGGGCCGAGCGCGGCCCCGGCGTGGCACACGGGCCGCAACTCGCGCAGGCAGCCCTGGGCCGCCGGCCAGCCCTCGCGGCGCAGGACCCGCAGGGCCCGGCCGGTGCGGGTGGCGGCGGCCAGCCGCAGCCGGGGTGGCAGCGGCGGCGGCGCGGGGTCCCGGCCGGTGTCCCAGAGCAGGAACTCCCAGTCGGTGGCGGCGCCCCGCATCAGGTACCCGCGCGGCCGCGCTCGGCGAGGTGGTTCTCGGCGAGCTGGGCGGTCAGTGCCACGATGCCGTCGCGCAGCGTGGCCTCGCTCGCGTCGATGCGTGCGCCGAGGTGGTGGGCGGCGTCCTCGACGGTGTCGTAGCGCAGCGCGGCGTCGAGCATGAGGGTGGCGACGGGGTTGAGTTCGAAGTAGACGCCCTGGGCGCCGTCCATCAGGATGCCGGCGCCGTCCGCCGGGTCGAAGGCCGTCTGGGGAGTGAGCTGGAGCAGAGGCATGGCGGTCATCTCCAGGGGGCGGGGCCGGTTTTCGCTTCCAGGTCGCGCAGGAACAGCTCGACCATGGCGGAGCACAGCAGGTTCTCGGCGTTGCGGCGCAGGGCTCTGGGGTCGGCGAGGACGTCGGCCAGCCGCCGCTGGTCCAGCACTCCCGCGGCGGCCAGTTGGGCCCGCGGGTCGCCGAGGACGCGGGCGAGGGCGTCGGGGTGGCGCAGGCACCAGGTCTCGTCGGGGGAGCCCAGCCAGGTGCGTCCGTAGTGGCGCCACACGGCCGGGGGCAACCGGTGCGCGGCGGCCAGCCGCAGGACCGGTTTGTCGATGGTCCGCCCGGCGTACGGGATCAGGCGGTAGGCGTCGGGCAGCCGCGCCGCCAGGCGGCGCAGGCGCCGGCCGCCGAGCGGCTTGGCGAGATGGATACCGCGCGGTTGCCACAGGACGAGGTTCAGGGTGTGCTCCTGCGGCGCGAAATCCACGTCGTACGCCTCGGGGGCGGCGCCCGGCACCGGGATGAGGAAGTCGCTGTCCGGCTCGACCTCGCTGAGGCCCTCGGCGTCGGCGTACAGGGAGTACGACGGGGCGGCGCTGCGCAGGATGCGGCTCAGCTCCCAGCGGGTGGCGGCCAGTCCGCGCAGCATGCGCCACTTCTCGCGCCGCGCGACGTCGCCGGTGAGGACGGTGTGCAGTCCGTAGCGCAGCGGGCCGAACAGCATGTCGCCCTCCAGGCCGGACAGCACCACCCGCACGCCGTCCGCCGCGATCCGGTCGGCGAGGCGCTCCAGTGACCGTAGCCAGACGTGGTTGTAGGGGTGCGGGAAGTCCCAGTCGCCGCCGAGGTAGTCCTCCCCGCCGGCCCGGGGGACCGTCACCAGGGGCACGCGGAGGTGGCGGCACACCTGGTGGACGTAGGACGACTCGTCGGCCAACGGGTCGTCGCTGCCCATGTGGTACGCGACGATGTCGGCGCCGTGGTCGACGGCGGCGGCCAGCACGGTGGCCGAATCGACGCCCCCCGACAGCAGGATGCCCACCCGCCGGCCGCCGTCCTGGGCGTAGGGCCGGGTCTCCTCCAGCAGCAGGTCGTACGTCAGGCGCGCGTACCGTTCGAGGGAGGTGCGGCGCGGCAACTCCAGGGGCGTCAACGGCTCGTAGCGCCGGGTGCGGGTCGTCCGGGAGTCCAGGACGACGAGTTCGCCCCAGCCGAGGCGGCCCAGGTCCGGATAGACGAAGACGTCCTCGCCCCGGCAACTGCGCCACAGCGTTTCCCGCCCGAATTCCGGGAAGCGGCCCTCCAGGAGGTCCCGGGGGTCGGACGACCATTCCACCGCCGTCCGCGCTCTGCGGAAGAAGATCTGGCCGGGTGCGGCGGGGCCGCGGAAGAGGACCACCCGGTCCGGTGTCACCACGGATCCGCCGAGTTCCGCCGGGAGGCTCGTGAGGATGCCCGCCAGGGCGCGGTGGTCGTCGGCGGACACCGCCCGGATGAGCTCTTCGACGCGGCCGGCGGTGAAGCGGCGCGGCAGCGGGCCGGCGAGGAGGAGGAAGGAGCCGGGGACCGGTTGCGGGGGAGTCGCGTCGGTTCCGGGGCGCAACCATTGAAGGGCGCAACATTCCGAGGCGGGCAGTGTGGTCCGCGCGTCCCCGCGCATCACCCCGTAGCGCGGGGCGGAATGCCGCTCGCCCGGCCGGGCGCGGCCCGAGCAGCCGACCCAGTCGGTGACCAGCGGCCCGGTCACCGGGAGCCCGTCGAAAACCCCTCCCCGCTTCGCTGTCGGCGGAGCGGGTGAGGGGTGGGGACGGGGACTTCTCACAGAAGGTTGCCGTGCCCGAGGAGGTCCGGGGTTCCGCGACGGAGTTGGCCGGTCAGTTCCTCGATGCGCCCCAGGCGGATGATGGTCGGAGTGGTGTACCTCAGCATGTGGTCACCTTCTTCCACACTATGGGTATTCAGGGTTCTGCACCTGTTCAGATTAACACCGGGGCCGCTTTCACGCCTTTCGGAGTGGTTTTCGGAAATGGCGGTCCACCGGCGGTTGTTGGAAGCGTCAAGTGAATAAGTTGACCGATGAATTACGGGCGCCCACCGGCCCCCGACGGACCGGTGGGCGCCCCACCTGGCGGCGGTCTCAACCGGTCTTGCAGTACTGCGCTTCCTTGCCGATGGAACGGTAGACGCAGTCGGCGTTCTCCAGCAGCCGGAGCACCGCCTCGCGGTTACGCGCCGTTTCCTTGGGGATGACGGTGTCGCGCGGATAGAAACCGCCGTGCCCGGACGACGGATACATCTCGAAGGTGTACGCGAAGATTTTCTGGTCCCCCCACAGCCAGTCGTCGATCGACCCGTCGGTGATGTAGAGGTCGCTGGACTGCTCGGGGGTGTAGCCGTTGCTCGCGGCCATGCTCTTGCCGATGGCGGCGAAGGCGTCGTGGTCGTCCTGGGTCATGCCGGGGCCGGTCTCGCTGTAGGTGTAACCGAAGGGCCACAGCACCAGTTCGCTGTACGTGTGGAAGTCGATGGCCGCGGTGATCTGCTGCTTTCCACCGGTGACGCGGCCGCGGACGAAGTCCGAGACCACCTTGACCTCGGGGGCCGAGGCGGGCGAGGGGCCGCGGTAGGTCTCGGCCGAGGTGCTGCCGGACGAGCCGCCGCAGCAGCCCCATTTGAAGTCCCAGTTGCGGTTGAGGTCCGTACCGACATTGCTGGAACCGGCGTTGGGCTGACGGTTCTTGCGCCAGCTCCGGAACGAACCGCCGGCGATGTCGTATTCACCGCCGTCCGGGTTGAGGTCCGGTATCACCCATATCTCGCGGGAGTCGAGCATTTTGGTGAGCCGGGCGTCCGTGCCGTATTTCGAGGTGAACTCGCCCAGCAGATACAGCGCCATTTCCACCGTCAGGTGTTCCCTGGCGTGCTGGTGTGCGGTGATGAGGACTTCGGGCTCCGCCTCGTCCTTCGTGACGTTCTTGCTGAGTTTCAGGGCGAGGATGTCGCGGCCCTCGTGCGAGGTGCCGATGACCTTTTTGCTCAGCAGCGCCGGATACTTCGCGACGAGGGCGTCGATCTCCTTCGTCGCCTCCGCGTAGGTGTGGTAATTCGTGTAGCCGGCCGGGAAGTCCTTGACGCGGGCGTTCGAGGCGCCGGGGGCGGCGCCGGGCGGGTCGGGCAACTTGCGCAGCGCGTAGCCGAGTTCGCGTACGGCGGCGGCCTGGGCGCGGTCCGCGGTGATGACGACGGTGTCCGCGTGCACCTCGTCGATGGTGACGCCGGCCGAGGCGAGCACGGTCCGCGCCGCCACCGTGGCGGGACCTGTCAGCTCGTACTGGTGCGGACGTTCGGTGTCGGGCGAGGCGGTGAGCGAGAGGCCGGCCGCCGTGGAGCCGGCCGGTGGGGAGTCCTGCGCCTGTGCGGCGATCGGCGCGGCGAGCGTGAGGGAGAGGAGTGCGGCGAGGACGGTGGTGCGCCGGCCGCTGAGGGGTGGTCGCATGCGGTCTCCTGTGGGGTGGTGAGGCGAAGCGACCGCGCCAGTGTTCGGCCGTTGGCATGGGCTGGTCAAGACTTTGGACGTCCGGAAGCGGAAACGGCCCCGCGAAGGCGCGGCCGAACGGCCCGGCGGCCGACGCGAACCGGCAACTTCTCATCGATTCAGGGACGTTCATTGCCTCCCGGCGCTCGTGCGCCAACAATGCGCACGACAACACCGAAGGACCCACAAGGGACTTCGGTGACGGAAGCTGAGAGGACCCCCACATGAACCGACCTCTCGTCGGCACCCTGGCCACGGCCGTCCTGGCCGCCGCGGCACTGGTGGGCAGCACCGCCGGAACGGCCGGTGCGGCCGCCCACCCCGGAAAGTCGGCACCGGCCGACGGGGCGCGCGCGGTCGCGCACGCCCCCGAGGCCAAGACGAAGACCAAGGCCGTGAACTTCGCGGGCACGGTCGCACTGAGCAACTGCTCGGGCTCCGTGGTGCGGATGCCCGACTCGCAGCCGAACGACCCCGCCATGGTGATGTCCAACGGCCACTGCCTGGAAGGCGGAATGCCCGGCCCGGGCGAGGTCGTCGTCGACGAACCGTCCAGCCGCAGCTTCACGCTGCTGAGCGCCTCGGCCGGCCGGCTCGGCACGATCAAGGCCACCAAGGTCGCGTACGCCACGATGACCGACACCGACGTCTCGCTCTACGAGACCGGCTCCACCTACGCCGCGATCGAGAGCAAGTACGGCATCAAGCCGCTGGAACTCGCCACCACGCACCCCACCCAGGGCGCCAAGATCAGCGTGGTCTCCGGCTACTGGAAGAAGATCTACTCCTGCGCCATCGACGGATTCGTGCCCGTCCTGAAGGAGGGCGACTGGACCTGGAAGGACTCCGTCCGCTACACCCCCGAGTGCCACACGATAGGCGGCACCTCCGGATCGCCGGTGATCGACACCGCCACCGGCAAGGTCGCGGCCGTCAACAACACGGGCAACGAGGACGGCGAGGAGTGCACCGTCAACAACCCGTGCGAGGTGGACGAGAACGGCCAGGTCACCGTCCACAAGGGCATCAACTACGCCGAGCAGACCTACGGGATACCGAAGTGCTTCGGCACCGGCAACAAGCTGGACCTCGGCCGGCCCGGCTGTGAACTGCCCAAGCCGTCGGCCACCCGTCGCTGAACGACGCGCACCCTGAGAAACCCCGAGAAACCCTGAGAAGGACGCCGGGGGGGGGGGGGGGGGGGGGGGGGGGGGGGGGAGGGGGGGGGGGGGGGGGGGGGGGGGGGGGGGGGGGGGAGGGGGGGGTTGGAACGTCCCCCCCCCCCCCCCCCCCCCACCCCCCCCCCCCCCCCCCACCCCCCCCCCCCCCCCCCCCCCCCCCCCCCCCCCCCCCCCCGGCCGGGGCGCCAAGGCGCCAGGGGCTACGGCAGACCGTGGACGTGCGCGCCCACCTGGCTCGCGAAGGCGTTGCCGCCGGCGGCGTCCCAGTTCGTCGACCAGGTCATCGCGCCGCGCAGCCCCGGGTACGTCCGCGGCGGCTTGAAGGAGCCGCAGTGGGTGCCCTGGGTGAGGCAGTCCAGCGCCGCGTTGACCACCGACGGTTCGACGTAGCCGCTGCCGGCCGCGCGGGAGGAAGCCGGCACGCCGATGCCGACCTGGGACGGATCGAGGCCGCCCTCCAGTTGGACGCAGGCCAGCGCGGTCAGGAAGTCCACCGTGCCCTGGGCGTAGACGTTGCCGTCGCAGCCGTTCATCGAACCGCTGTTGTAGTACTGCATGTTGACGACGGTCAGGAAGTCCTTGATGCCGAGCGCCGTCTTGAAGTACTCGTTCCGGGTCGACTGCATGTCGACGGTCTGGGGCGCCATGGTCACCACCACATCGCCGTGCGCGGCGTGCACCGCCTTCAGCGCCCGCGTCATATAGGTGGAGTCGAGGCCGTTCTCCAGGTCGATGTCGACACCGTCGAAGCCGTACTCGTCCATCAGGCCGTTGACGGAGTCGGCGAAGTTCTTCGCGGAGGCGTCGTCGCTGACGGACACCGCGCCCTTCTCGCCGCCGACGGAGAGGACGACGGACTTGCCGGCCGCCTGCCGGTCCTTGATGTCCGCCTTGAAGTCGTCGGCGGAGCCGTAACCGGTGGCCGGATCGAGGCGGAAGGTCACCGCCCCGGGTGCGCCGGCCGCCTCCGCGAACGACACCGCGATGATGTCGTAGGCGTCGTCGACGTCCCCGAGCTTTTGCACCGTGGCGCCGTTGTCGAAGTTCTGCCAGTAGCCGGTGACCGCGTGCCCCGGGACCGCGGCGGCCCGCCGCGGGTGGTCCTCGGCGCCCTGCGCGGTGCCCGACGCGAGGACGCCGGCCGACACCAGCACCGTGGCGGCCAGGGACGCCAGCAGCCTGAAGGGGACTCTTCCTGATCGTGCGCGAACCACGACTGCCTCCGTGTGGGGGGAGTTTGGGGAGTGCTGCGATACGCGCTCAGGGGCCCCTGGGCTTGGCGTACAAGGTGGTCCAGACCATTCGGCCTGTCAAGACTCCTGCGGGAACCGGCCGTTCCCGGTGGCGGGACGGTCATGACGAGTAGCCCAGAACGTGTTCTCTTGGGGCGTATCTCGTGGATAAAGTGCTGAGCGTATGGCGCCGATGGCGCAGAGCTGTGCCGATCCGCGGTCCCGGACCCCCGGCGGCCGGAGGAAGTGGGGGAGCGACGTGCCGACCGCGATTGCAGTCACCAGCCCTGACCTCGCGCTGCCCGCCACCGACCACCGCACCCCGGCGGCCGTCGTCCTCCAGGCCCCGCACCTCCAGCCGCTGGACGACGCGCTGACCTATACCAGCGCCGTCCTCGAACACCACGGCCATCTGATCGCCCTGTACTCCGCCGCCTGCCCGCCGGAGCACGTCCGCCGCCTGCACACCCTGCGCGCCGTCCTGGAGAGCGACCGGATCGCCATCGTGCCGCTGGCCCTGCCGCCGCTGGGCGTGGCCGTGCTCGCCCGCCAGCTACGGCAGTTGTCGCTGTGCGACTTCAGCCCCGGCGTACTGGCCTGCGCGGCGCGCCTGCTGGCCCATTACGTCCACGCGGGCGCCCTGCTCGGCAGCCTCAGCGGCCTGGACCGGGTCGCGGTCGACCTGCGCTCCCATCTGAAGTCCTGGCTGCCCGGCACCCAGTTCGCGGTGCTCGCCCACCCCGAACCCCGGTTGGTCGCCGTGGACCGGCACAGCGCCGAATCCGGGCTGCCGGCCCCCGGGTACGCCACCCACCTCGCCGTCGCGCGCGGGCAGCTCACCACGGAGTGGGTCGACCGGGTGCTCGCCCCCGCCTGGCAGGTGGGCGGTGTCTGCGAGGCGCCGCTGCCCGCCGAGTCCGCCCGGTGGTGGGGTACCGGCAAGCTGATCGAGTTCGCCGCGGCCCTGCCCGACCTGTCGGTCCTGCACCCGCTCGTGGCCTCCGTACGGCGCGAGTCGTGCCGCTGGTGCGGCCTGGAAGTCCTGGGCGACCGCTGCGCGTTCTGCGCGGCGCCCCTGGCCAGGGACGCCGCGCACGGCGGCGGCCGGCGCGCGGACCGCCCCGCGGCCATAGCCGGGCCGGCCGCCACGAGCGCCGCCCCCGCCCGCACCGCCCCCGCGCCCACCACGCCCGCACCCCCCGGGCCCGCCGCCCCGCCCCCCTCGCCGCTCACCCGCCGCGGCCTCTCGCCCGTCGCCCCCGCCGGCGTTCCCGGCCTCTCGTACGCCCCAAGCGTCCCCGGCGCCACCGGCGTCACCGGCGTCCCCGGCGTCCCCTGTGGCCCCCAACCGGCCACGGGCCCGCGGACGGTGGCCCGCGTGCGCTGAGAGACCCCGCCGCACGGCCGCGCCGCCGCCCCCCCCACCGATCCGCCCGCCCCGCCCCCGCCGCCCCGTCCCGATCGAGGTCCCTTCCCCATGAACTCACGCCAGCGCCGCGGAGTGATCCTGCTGCTCCTGTCGGTCCTGTGCGCCGTCGGCGCGTTCGTCGGCGTGCTGTCGGTGATCAAGGACGTCGAGTCCAAGGTCGGCCCGGAAAGGACGGCGTACCGGCTGAAGGCGGATGTCGCCGCCTATAAAACGCTGGATCCGGGGCAGTTCGAAAAGGTGCGCATGCCTCAGCGGTGGCTGCCGCCCACCGCCGTCACCGACCTCGACGAGGTCAGCGGCAAGATAGCCGTGACCCCGCTGAAGAAGGGGTCACTCCTTCAGGACGACATGATCGTCGAGCGCCCCGCCCTGAAAACCGGGCAGCAGGAGATCGCCATCATGATCGACGCCGCCACCGGAGTCGCCGGCAAGATCACCCCCGGCTCCCGGGTGAACATCTACGCCACCTTCGAGGGCAAGCGCCCCGAGGACAAGCCCGTCTCCAAGGTCATCGTGGCCGGCGCCCAGGTCATCGACGTCGGCAAGCTGACGCCCCTGGAGGCCAAGGACCCCGGCGACACCACCGGCACCCGCCAGGCCGGCGAGGCCGTGCCCATCACCTTCGCCCTGGGCACCCGCGACGCCCAGCGCGTCGCCTACGCCGAATCCTTCGCCTCCCACGTACGGCTCGCCCTCCTCGCCCCCGGCGGCCAGAGCACGATCCCGCCCGGCGAGCGCACCTACACCCTCGACGGCGACAAGTGACCCGGAGGCACAGGTGACCATCCGTATCCTCCCGGCGGTCGGCGACCCGGACGCCGCCCGCACGGTGTCCGCGCTGCTCGGCCAGTTGCCGGACGCCGAGCCCGAGCCCGCCGTGACCGACTCCACCGCCCTGCTGCACGCCCTGGCGGCGGCCGCCGCACCGGCCACCGGCCAGAGCGCCGGCCAACCGCCCGCCGCGATCGAGGGTCTGCCCGAAGTCGTCCTCGTCCACGAGCGGATCGGCCCGGCCCCGGCGCTGGAACTGATCCGCGAGGTCGCGCTGCGCTTCCCCGCCGTCGGCGTCGTCCTGATCACCACCGACGCCGGGCCCGCCCTCTTCTCCGCCGCGATGGACGCCGGCGCCCGCGGCATCGTCGGACTGCCGCTCGCCTACGACGAACTGGCCGCCCGGGTACGGGCCGCCGCCCAGTGGTCGGCGGGCGTACGGGCGCACCTGGGAGGCGGCGGCGAGACGCTGCCCGCACCGAACGGCATCCTGGTGACCGTCACCGGCGCCAAGGGCGGCGTCGGCACCACCGTCACCGCCGTCCAGCTCGCGCTGGCCGCGCGCGCCGCCGGCCGCAGCGTCGCGCTGGTGGACATGGACCTCCAGTCCGGCGACGTCGCCTCCTACCTGGACGTCCAGTTCCGCCGCTCGATCGTCGACCTGGCCGGCATCGAGGACATCTCCGTACGGGTGCTCCAGGACGCGGTGCACGACCACCACACCGGGCTCGGGCTGCTGCTGGCCCCGGAGGAGGGCGAGCGCGGCGAGGAGGTCGACGACCGGGCCGCCCGCCAGATCGTCACCGCGCTGCGCTCGCGCTACGAAGTCGTGATCGCCGACTGCGGTTCGCAGATGCAGTCCGCGAACGCCGCCGCCGTCGAACTCGCCGACACCGCCCTGCTGGTGACCACCCCCGACGTGATCTCCGTACGCGCCGCCAAACGGCAGGTGCGGCTGTGGGACCGGCTGCGCATCCGCAAGGCGCAGGACACCCTCACCGTCGTCAACCGCCTCACCCGCAACACCGAGATCCAGCCGCCGCTGGTCGCCAAGGCCACCGGCACCCAGGTGGCCAGGACACCCGTCCCGGCCGCCTTCAAAGAGCTCCAGCCCTGCGTCGACGCCGGCCGGATGCAGGACCTCGACAGCCGGTCGACGGTCAAGCAGGCCCTGTGGGCGCTGGCCGGCGAGCTGGGCCTGGTCGACGGGCCCGCCACCCACCAGGGGCGCGGCGGGCCGCGCGGCCGTACGTCGCTGACCGGGCGCAAGCGCAAGGCCCTCACGGCGGGCGCGGCGGCCCCGGAGGCGGGGCCCTTCGGCCCGGCCGGTCCGCCCGAGGAGGGCTGAGCGGTGCGCCGGCCGCTGGGCGGCAGCGACCGGGGACAGGTCTCCGTCGAATTCCTCGGTCTGCTCCCCCTGATCGCGACGGTCCTCGCCCTGGTCTGGCAGTTCGTGCTGGTCGGCTACACCTACTCGCTCGCCGCGCACGCCGCCGACCGGGGAGCGCGGGCCGCCACCGCCACCCAGGGCGGCGGCGCGGGCGCCTGCCGCACCGCCGCCGCACGCGACCTGCCGGGCTCCTGGCGCGGCGGTGCCACCTTCCGGTGCGGCGCCGAGGCCGGCCTGTGGCGGGCCACCGTCCACCTCAAGGTCCCCGTGCTCTTCCCCGGCGCCGCCGACTTCCCCTGGACGGTCACCGGTACGGCCGGCGCGGTGAAGGAGGCCCGGGGATGAGCGCGGCGGACAGCACGAAGCGAGAGGGGAGCGCCATGGCACGCCGCCCGGAGCGCCGCCACCCGCGCCTTCCCGGCCGGCTGCGCGGCCGCGGCCGGGACCGGGGCCAGGTCTCCATCGAATTCCTCGGCTTCCTGCCGATCCTGCTCCTGGTCGCCCTCGCCGTGGTCCAACTGGGCCTGGGCGCCTACGCCGTCCAGCAGGCCGGCACCGGCGCCCGCGCCGCGGCCCGTACGGCGTCCCTGGACGAGCCCGACCGCGAGCTTCCGCCACGGGCCGCGGGCCTTGCCGCGATGAGCGGCTGGGTCGCCGACGGCGCCACCATCTCCGTGGAGGCGGGCGGCGGTTCGGTCCGCGCCACCGCGACCGTGCGCATCCCCTCGCTCCTCCCCGGGGTGGACTTCGGCTCCGCCCGCCGCAGCGCCACCATGCCCCGTACCGCACCCGGCACCGCCGTCGCGTATGCCGGCCGCCCGCACGCCGCGGCGCCCGTCGGCCGCGTTCACCAAGGAGCAGCCCCGCGATGAGTCTGAAAGCCCGGATCGTCGCGCCCGAGCCGCCCGCCGAGGCACGCCACGACAGCCACCTCGTCGCGGTCTACCGCGCCAAGCTGCTCGAAGAGATCGACCTGGCCGAGATGTCCTCGCTGGCCGCGGCCGAACGCCGGACCCGCCTGGAGCGTGTCCTGGGCCACCTCATCAGCCGCGAGGGCCCGGTCCTGTCCACCGCCGAACGCGCCCAGCTCATCCGCCGCGTCGTCGACGAGGCGCTGGGCCTGGGCGTCCTCGAACCGCTCCTGGAAGACCCCTCGATCACCGAGATCATGGTCAACGGCCCCGACCAGGTGTACGTCGAGCGCAACGGCCGCGTCGAACTCCTCCCCGTCCGCTTCGCCTCCCACGAACAACTGATGCAGACGATCGAGCGGATCGTCTCCACCGTCAACCGGCGGGTCGACGAGTCCAACCCGATGGTCGACGCGCGACTGCCGTCCGGCGAACGCGTCAACGTCATCATCCCGCCGCTCGCCCTCAACGGCGCCACCCTCACCATCCGCCGCTTCCCCCGCGCCTACACCCTCGCCGAACTCATCGGCATGGGCACCCTCGACGAGCAGATGCTGATGCTGCTGGCCGCGCTGGTGCGCGCCAAGTTCAACGTCGTCGTCTCCGGCGCCACCGGCGCCGGCAAGACCACCCTGCTCAACGCCCTCTCCGGCCTCATCCCGGACGGCGAGCGCATCATCACCGTCGAGGACGCCGCCGAACTCCAGCTCCAGCAGACCCACGTCATCCGGCTGGAGTCGCGGCCGCCCAACGTCGAGGGCAAGGGCCGGATCACCATCCGCGACCTCGTACGCAACTCCCTGCGCATGCGCCCCGACCGCATCATCGTCGGCGAGGTACGCGGCGGTGAGACCCTCGACATGCTCCAGGCCATGTCCACCGGCCACGACGGCTCGCTCGCCACCGTCCACGCCAACAACGCCGAGGACGCCCTGATGCGCCTCCAGACGCTCGCCTCCATGTCGGACGTCACCATCCCCTTCGAGGCGCTGCGCGACCAGATCAACAGCGCCGTCGACTGCATCGTCCAACTCGGCCGGCACGCCGACGGCTCCCGCCGGATCGGCGAGATCGCCCTCCTGGACTCCCGGGGCCACGAGGACTACCGCATCGCCACCATCTGCCGCTTCGACGCCGAACCGATGGGCGCCGACCGCGTCGTGCACGGCCGGTTCCGCTACTTCCCGCTGCCGCGCCGAGCCGCCGAACGCCTCTTCATGGCGAGCGAGGCCACCCCGCCCGCCTTCGGCGTCGCCACCAGCGACGACCAGCTCGCCACCCGGAAGGCCACCTCATGACCGGCCCGCGCGACCCCGCCCTCCTCGCCCTGGGAGCCACCGTCCTGTGCGGGGTGCTGGCGGTCGCCGGAGTGCGGACCTACGCGGCCGGGCGCGCCCAGCGCCAGGCCGTCGTCGACCGGCTCGCCGACGAGCGGAGCCTGCCCGCGGCCGGCCGGCGCCGCCGTTTCCCCTCCGTCGACCGCACCCTGCGCGGCACCCGCTTCGGCCGCCGCCTCGGCCTGCGGCTGGCCGCCACCGGCCTGGAGGTCACCCCCGGCGAATTCGTCGTCTACCTGCTCGGCACGGTGCTGGCGGTGTGGCTGATCGCCCAGGCCACCCTCGCCGCGTTCTTCGGCCCGCTCGCGGCCCTGGCCGCCGTCTGGGCCGCGTTCGCCTTCCTCAACTGGCAGCGCCAGAAGCGCATCGAGAAATTCATCGGCCAGCTCCCCGAACTCTCCCGCATCCTCGCCAACGCCACCCAGGCCGGGCTGGCCCTGCGGACGGCCCTGGCCATGGCCGCCGAGGAACTGGAGGCACCGGCGGGCGAGGAGCTGGCCAAGGTCTGCGACAAGCTCGCCGTCGGCCACTCCATCGACGAGGCGCTCGGCGAACTCGCCGACCGCCTCCCCTCCCGCGAACTCGTCGTGCTGGTCACCACCCTGGTCCTCGCCAACCGCGCCGGCGGCACCGTCGTCGGCTCGCTGCGCAACCTCACCAAGACGCTGGAGGAGCGCAAGGAGACCCGCCGCGAGGTGCGCACCCAGCTCTCCCAGGTCGTCGTCACCGCCTACGTCGTCCCGCTGCTCGGCATCGGCACCCTGCTGCTGATGAACCGGATCGCGCCCGGCGCCATCGACCGGATGACCTCCTCCTTCCTCGGCCAGCTCGCGGTCCTGGTGGCCTTCGCCCTCTACGCGCTGGGCTTCTTCCTCATCCGCCGCTTCTCCAAGATCGACGTCTAGGTGTCAGGTATCGCCATGGGAACCGGAATCTGGCTGGCCCTCCTCTTCGCCCTCTCGGTCGCCGGCATCGCCTGCGGAACCGCCCTCTACCGCCGCGAGGCCAGGCTGCCGCCGGACCTCGCGCTGGCCCTGGAGGTCGGCTCGACCCGGACGACCGCCGTCGGCTCCGCCGTCGACCGCACCGGCATGCGCTACGCCCCCCTCGTCCTGCGCCTGATGGGCGGCAGACGCGTCGCCCGCCTGCGCCGGCGCATCGATCTCGCGGGCAACCCCGGCGGCCTGACCGTCGACCGCTACGCCGCCCGCCGCGCCGTCTACGGCGCCCTCGGCTTCTTCGGCGCGGTGGTGATGTTCCTGCGCGGCCAGCCGGTTCTCGGCGTCCTGATGGTCCTGTTCGGCCTCTTCTGGACAGAGGTCGGGATCTGGGCCGCGATCCGCCTGCGCCGCGACACCATCGAACGCACCCTCCCCGACTTCCTGGACGTCCTCGCCGTCGTCGTCAGCGCGGGGCTCGGTTTCCGCCAGGCGCTGGACCGGGTCGCGGAGAAGTACGAGGGCCCCTGGGCCGACGAACTGCGCATCACCCTGCGGCAGATGGACATGGGTGTCAGCCGCCGTGCGGCCTTCGATGAACTGCGCAAACGCAACGACTCCGAACAGGTCGCCCAGTTCGTCACCGCCCTCCAGCAGGGCGAGGAACTGGGTTCGCCGATCGTCGAGACGCTGATCCAGATCGCCGACGACATGCGCCGCACCGACGCCCAGAACGCCCGCCGGCGCGCGGCCCGGGCGGTGCCCAAAGCCACCATGATCGTCACCACCTTCATGGTCCCGGCCACCATGATCCTGCTGCTCGCGGGCTTCTTCCTGGGCTCGGGGACCAACTTCGGCTCACTGATGGGGGACTGACCGTGCCGCCTCGGGCCGCGCCGGCCGGTCCCGCCCGGCGCACCCGGCCGGATGCGGGCGGCGCACCGCCCGCTTCTCGCCAACGTCTTCGCAACAGCAACGAGTTGTGCCACAGTGGTGGGCCTGGCGGCTCCCTCCGTACCGCGATACGGGCGGACCGGCCGGTCTCGAAGGTGTCGGTGCGGCGGAGGGTTCTGGAGGGGGAGCGGGGGTGGGCGGGGTGCGCGGGAGTGGCCAAAACAGGCCGTTGTGCCGCTTGTTCGTGTTCCCGAAAGGAGACGGGGTACGGAATCCCTGTTCCGGGAACCCTCTTCCAGCGTACTTTTCTCGTGTCAAGAGCGCGGACAAGCGCGCCGGCACCACGGGGACAGACCAGCCGGACCAGAGCGGGACGGCCGCCCATGGAGGGGAAGACGATGGCGAAGCGGGTTTTGGGGAACGACCGGGGACAGACCTCGATCGAGTACCTCGGCATCATCGCGGTGGTCGTGGCGATCGTCCTGGTCCTGTCGACCACGGACTTCGGCAGCCAGATCGCGAACGCCATCGCGAACAAGATCTCCGACGTCGTCGGCATCTAGCCGGCGCCACGGCCATGACGGCCCTTCCCACGCGCCGGCGGCGCGACGCGGGGCAGGCCTTTCCGCTCTACATCGTTGCGGTCGGGGGCCTGCTCTTTCTCGCGTTCGCGTTCTTCGCCGTGGGCCAGGCGGCGGCCACCCGCAACGGCGCGCAGACCGCCGCCGACGCGGCCGCGCTCGCCGCCGGCCAGAAGTACCGCGAGCAGCTCACCGCGAAAGTGCTCCAGGGCGTCCGGGACGGCAGTGCCGACGACGACGCGGCGGCGTGGGAGGAGCTGTTGCGCGGGCGGGGCGCGCCCTCGGCGGCGGCCTGCGCGCACGCGGCCTGGTTCGCGGGCCGCAACGACGCGGTCCTCACCGGCGCCGGCTGCGTGCCGGGCTCCTGGCCCACCTCGTTCGACGTGACGGTCAAGTCCCGCCGCACGGTCGGCGATTCGGTCATCCCGGGCACGGAGAAGGAGCACGCCGCCGCGCGCGCCAAGGCCGTCGTCGCACCCCGCTGCACCCGCGACCCGGCCCCGGCGGACGAGGACGGGCCCACGGGCGGCACGGGCACCGGGAGCGGGGAGGACGGGACGGGCGACGGCGAGGACGGCAAGGGCGAGGGTGACAAGCCCGCGACCGTCGCGCTCCTCTGCGACGGCGAGAGCCGGACGCTCGACCCCGACGACCTCAGCGATCCACCCGACGCCTCCGACCTCTTCGCCGTACGCCTCGCCAACTGACCGGCGCGGCGGCGCCCCTGACGAACCGAGCCGACAGACCGGACCCACCGGACCGCACGGCCCCGAGCCACCGACCCGAGCGAGACCCCGGACCACCGACGAGCCACCGACGATCAAAGGAATCGCATCCATGAGCATTCGGCGCACCACGAAGGCCGCCAGGGGAGCGGTCGCCATGGCGAGCGCTGCCGGCCTGGCTCTCGTCGTGGCCGGCTGCGGTGGCGACGGCGGCGGCGCGCGGGGTGGGGACGGCGGCAAGCCCCCCGCCCCCGCCACCTCCTCGGCGGAGAGCGGCCCCGGCGCACCGGCGGCCGACTCCGACAAGGTGATCGGCGAGATGAAGGGACCGGACGGCATCGTGGTCACGCTGCACTCCGTCGTCCGTGACTCCGGCGGCTTCGTCACCGTCAACGGCACGGTGACCAACCGCGGCACCCGCGCCTTCAACGCCATCGACTGGCGCTCCAACGAGACGGAGATGCGGTCGCGTTCCTCCATCTCCGGCGCCACGCTCGTGGACAAGGCCGGCAAGAAACGGTATTTGGTGCTGCGGGACACCAACGGCGAATGCCTGTGCACCACCGGGCTCAGCGGTCTGCTGCCGGGGGCCAGCCGCCCGGTCTTCGCGCAGTTCCCGGCGCCGCCGGCCAAGGTGACCGAGGTCGACTTCCAGTTGCCGACGATGCCGCCGGCCAGCGTGCGGATCACGGACTGAGCGGGCCGATGACCACGACCTCCACCCCCGCCGCGCCTGCCACGCCCCTGGTGACCCACGCGTCACCCACGTCCCGCACGTCGCACGCCCTCCGTACGGCCGGCACCGTCGCTGCGGCCCTGCTGCTGACCTCGACGCTCACGGCCCCGGCCGCGCGGGCCGACCCGCCCGGGATGACCGAGGACACCAGCCCGCCGGTGCGCATCGACCCGCACGACCCCGACCTGCGCATGGTCCAGGGAGCCAAGCTCGCCCCGTCCAAGGTCCTCAACATCAAGTCGATCGTCGAGACCGACGACGGGTCCGAGCGGCGCCAGGACACCAACGACAACGTGACCTTCGCGCTCCAGGCCGAGGTGCTCTTCGGCAAGGACAGCGCCGACCTGACCCCGGACGCGCTCTCCCGTATCCGCACCATCGCCGCCGAGATCCGCAAGCAGCACGCCACCAGCCTGCGGGTCTTCGGCTTCACCGACAACCTCGGCTCGGCCGGGCACGGCCTGGTGCTGTCCAAGGACCGGGCCAACGCCGTCCAGCGGGAGCTGGCCGAGGACCTCGGCTCGTCGGTCTCCTTCCAGATCCGCGGTTACGGCGAGCAGTACCCCATCGCCGACAACTCCACCGAAGCCGGCCGTAAGAAGAACCGCCGGGTCGAGGTCAGCTTCCCGCGCGCCGCGTCCTGACCGCCGTGCCGCGGACCACCGTCACGCGCAGGCCGGGCCGCAGTCCCCAGCGCGCCATCGCGCCCGCCTCGGCCTCCAGGACGTGCCGGGCGCGCGGGCGGGGCAGCCCCATCCGTCCCGGCGGCATCGTCCGCACCGCCAGCACCGTGAAGTCCCGGCTCAGATAGGCGACATCGAGCGCGAACCGCATCCCGAAGGTGTGCACCCCGCTCGCCGGCGTCAGCAGCAGAGCCCCCTCGACACCGTCGCGACCCAGCAGACCGCGGGTGCGGGCGCGGTAGGACGCCGCGATCTCCAGCGGAATGTCCGCCGCCGCGCCCCGCAGGATCCCCGGACCGTTCTCCCAACGCGCCATGGCCGTCGTTCTATCAGCTCTATGGTCGAGGCGTGCCAGTGACGCTGATGGTTCTCGCCGCCGCCTACGGGGCCGCGGCCGGGCTGCTCCTGCCGCGGCCCGCCCACCGGATGGGCGTCGGGCCCGAAGAGGAGTGGCGCGCCGCCTGTCCGGGGGGCCACGTCCTCACCGGGCCGGCGCGCGGCTGGCTGGGCCCGGCCCGCTGCCGCGACTGCCGGGCGGCCTACGGGCCCGCCGCGCTGCCCACGGCGGCCGTGACCGCGCTGGTCTGCGCGGCCCTGGCGGCCGCCACCGGCGCCCGGCCCGAGCTGGCGGCCTGGCTGCCGGCGACGCCCGTCGCGGTCCTGTTGGTGATCGTCGACGTACGGGTGGGTCGCCTCCCGGACGCCCTGACCCTGCCGCTCGCCCTCCTGCCGGCCGCGGTGCTCGGCGTCGTCGGATGGCAGACGGATCACAGCGGGGCGTGGCTGCGGGCGCTGCTGGGCGGCGCCGCGCTCGGCGCGTTCTATCTCCTGCTGTTCGTCGTCAACCCGGCGGGCATCGGGCTGGGTGACGTCAAGCTCGCGGTCGGCCTGGGGGTCGCCCTTGGGTGGTACGGCTGGCGCGCCGTCGTCACCGGCGGCGCGGCCGGGGTGCTGCTCGGCGCCCTCTACGGTGCCGGACTGCTGCTCACCAGGCGCGACCGGCGGAAACAGACCATGCCCCTGGGCCCGTCCATGATCGTCGGCGCGTTCTGCGGATTGCTGCTGAGCGCCGCCGCGGTCTCCTGACCGCCGCCCGGCCGGCCTTCCCGGCCGCTCTCCGCCCGCCCGCGCCCCCGCCGGGCCACGCCCACCCTCCCCGCCTTGCACGCAGCACCCCTCCCACGGGGTTATGGTGGAAACCCCCCCTCGGGCCGGTCCGTATCCCCCCCACGGACCGGCCCGCTTTTTCTTGCCCGGACGAGCGCGCCGCCGCCCGCCGGGCCCGCCGCCCCCGCCGGTCCGCCCGCCGCGTCCGGCGCCCCCGCCCCGCCGTCAGCCCCGGCGGGCCCAGATGTTCACGCCGTCCGTGGACTTCGCGAACTGATCGATCTCGGCCAGCTCCGCCGCCGTGATCTCGGGCGCGCCCAGCGCCGCGACGTTGGCCTCCAACTGGGCGACGCTGCTCGCGCCGATCAGGGCGGACGTCATCCGCTCGTCGCGCAGCACCCAGCACAGCGCCAGTTGCGCCAGCGACTGGCCGCGGCGGTCGGCGATCTCGTTCAGGCCGTGGAGCCGGCGCAGCACGTCCTCCGACAGCAGGTCCGGGTCCAGCGACTTGCCCTGCGAGGCCCGCGAGCCCTCGGGGATGCCGTGCAGGTACTTGTCCGTCAGCAGGCCCTGCGCCAGCGGTGCGAAGGAGATGCAGCCCATCCCCTCCGCCTCCAGGGTGTCCAGCAGCCCGTCGTCCTCGGTCCAGCGGTTGATCATCGAGTACGAGGGCTGGTGGATGAGCGCCGGGACGCCCATGCCGCGCAGGATGCGGGCCGCCTCGCGGGTCTGCTGGGCGTTGTAGGACGAGACGCCCGCGTACAGCGCCTTGCCCTGCTGGACGGCGGACGCGAGCGCGCCCATCGTCTCCTCCAGCGGGGTGGCCGGGTCGAAGCGGTGCGAGTAGAAGATATCGACGTAATCGACACCCATCCGCTTCAGTGAGGCATCGAGCGACGAGAGGAGATATTTCCGCGAGCCCCATTCGCCGTACGGGCCGGGGTGCATCAGATATCCGGCCTTCGTGGAGAGAATGATCTCGTCGCGGTAGGGCCGGAAGTCCTGCGCGAAGATCTTTCCGAAGTTCAGCTCCGCGGATCCGGGCGGCGGACCGTAGTTGTTCGCCAGGTCGAAGTGCGTGACGCCCAGGTCGAAGGCGCGGCGCAGGATGGCACGCTGCGAGGCGAGGGTGCGGTCGTCCCCGAAGTTGTGCCACAGTCCGAGGGAGATAGCGGGGAGTTTGAGGCCGCTGCGGCCGGTGCGCCGGTACTCCATGGAGTCATAGCGCGAATCCACGGCGCGGTAGTGAGAGGTGCCAGTCATGCTCATCTCCCTATCACGTACTTGTGACACACCTGATTGGGCCTTCCACAGACCGGAGAAGTAAAGTTGCCGACTTGAGGCGACGGGGCGACCGCCATTTCGGCACGGAGGGGCTGGACCACACATGCTGCGATCTTCCGGGGTGCGCATCCCGTATCCGCCCGCACTGCGCGATCTGGTCTACCGGCTGTACGCGCGCCGGGTCGAGGGCCGTCTGGACCACAGCCAGGTGCCCAAGCACATCGGCGTCATCCTGGACGGCAACCGGCGCTGGGCCCGGGCCGACGGGCGGACGCCCGAACAGGGCCACCAGGCCGGCGCGGCCAAGATCAGCGAGCTGCTGGGCTGGTGCGCGGAGACCGATGTGGAGGTCGTCACGCTCTGGATGCTCTCCACGGACAACCTCGACCGGCCCGAGGACGAGCTGACGCCGCTGCTGGGCATCATCGAGAACACCGTGCGCGACCTGGCGGCCGACGGCCGCTGGCGGGTGCACCACGTCGGCAACCGGGACCTGCTGCCCGCCGGGACGCAGAAGGTACTGAAGGAAGCCGAAGACACCACCGTCGACAACACGGGCATTTTGGTCAATGTCGCCGTCGGGTACGGCGGCCGCCAGGAGATCGCGGACGCGGTGCGCTCGCTGCTGCTGGAACACGCCGCGCGCGGCACCTCCTTCGAGGAGCTCGCCGAGATCGTCGACATCGAACGCATCTCCGAGCACCTCTACACCCGCGGCCAGCCCGACCCGGACCTGGTGATCCGCACGAGCGGCGAACAGCGGCTGTCGGGCTTCATGCTCTGGCAGAGTGCCCATTCGGAGTACTACTTCTGCGAGGTCTTCTGGCCGGCGTTCCGGAAGGTCGACTTCCTGCGCGCCCTGCGTGACTACGCCGCCCGGCACCGGCGTTACGGCTTCTGACCCCCGAGCCGACCCCCGGACGATCACGCGTAACCAAAGATTCACCGAGCGGGCGTCATATGCCGTGGCATGGGCGCGCGCCAACAAGGGCATATCCCAAGCAGGTCGGCGTCCGGAACCAGACATCGGGCGCCGTATCTCAGCGGATGGCATGGGGCTGTCCGCCCGGGAGGCCCGTTGCTCATCACGGACGATCGTGCGTACCGCACGGATGACGCGGAGGGCCGGCGTTCGGCCCGCGCGTCGTGGCCAGAACCCGGTCCTGTCCCCCGCGACGCCGTCGCACCCCGACCTCATCCGAGGGGGTTCGTCCACCCGTGGTGAACAGCAACAAGCGCCGTGAGAACGGCCGGCGCACTTACGTCCTCGACACCAGCGTCCTGCTGGCCGATCCAGGCGCCATGTCCCGCTTCGACGAGCACGAAGTCGTGCTGCCCGTCGTCGTCGTCACGGAGTTGGAGGCGAAGAGGCACCATCCCGAACTCGGCTATTTCGCGCGCCAGGCGCTGCGCCTGCTCGACGGCTACCGCGTGCAGTTCGGGAGGCTGGACGCCCCCATCCCCATCGGGGACCTCGGCGGCTCGCTGCGCGTCGAACTGAACCACTCCGACCCGGGCATCCTGCCCGCGGCCTTCTTGAACCAGCACAACCGGCTCGGCGACAACGACTCGCGCATCCTGGCGGTGGCGCGCAACCTCCAGGCCGAGGGGTACGACGTCACGGTCGTCTCCAAGGACCTGCCGCTGCGCATCAAGGCGTCGTCGGTCGGACTGCTGGCCGAGGAGTACCGCGCCGAGCTGGCGGTCACCGACTCCGGCTGGACGGGCATGGCCGAGCTGCCCGTCACCGCCGAGCAGGTCGACGACCTGTTCGCCGCCGAGACCGCCCACGTGCCGGAGGCCGCCGGACTCCCGGTGCACACCGGGCTGGTGCTCCAGAGCGAACGCGGCAAGGCGCTCGGCCGGGTCACGCCGGAGGGCGCGGTCCGGCTGGTGCGCGGCGACCGGGAGGCGTTCGGCATCCACGGCCGCAGCGCCGAGCAGCGCATCGCGCTGGACCTGCTGCTCGATCCCGAGGTCGGCATCGTCTCGATGGGCGGCCGGGCCGGCACCGGGAAGTCGGCGCTGGCGCTGTGCGCGGGCCTGGAGGCCGTGCTGGAGCGGCAGCAGCACCGCAAGGTGATGGTGTTCCGGCCGCTGTACGCCGTCGGCGGGCAGGAGCTGGGCTATCTGCCGGGCAGCGAGGCGGAGAAGATGAGCCCCTGGGCTCAGGCCGTCTTCGACACGCTGTCCGCGGTGACGAGCAAGGACGTCATCGAAGAGGTGGTGGGCCGCGGAATGCTGGAGGTGCTGCCGCTCACCCATATTCGCGGACGGTCGCTGCATGACGCGTTCGTCATCGTGGACGAGGCCCAGTCACTGGAGAAGAACGTCCTTTTGACGGTTCTGTCCAGGATCGGGGCCAATTCCCGGGTGGTGCTGACGCATGACGTCGCACAACGCGACAATCTCCGGGTCGGGCGGTATGACGGAGTGGTCGCCGTCGTGGAGAAGCTGAAGGGCCATCCGCTGTTCGCCCATGTCACGCTCACCCGCTCGGAGCGTTCGCCGATCGCGGCGCTGGTGACCGAAATGCTGGAGGACGGCCGGATCTGACCCTTTGTAAACCCGTGCGCCGCCCGGCAAAGCGAAGGAGCTTAGCCGGGCGGCGTCGCGCCGCGCGGGGATATCCGAAAAACCGCAGGTGTAAACGGGGTGTGAGCTTTCACACGCAACGGAGAATTGATTCGGGGCCTCTCGTTGGGGCAGAGTCTGGGTCCTGTCAGGCCCCGCATACGGCACACCAGCATCCCCAGAGGTGCGGAACACCCCGAACTTCATAGCGAGTCGCCGTATGCCGCCCGAGCACCACGCGGACCCCTAGGGGACGTACCGGGCCAGTGCCTCCCGTGACCAGTCGGTCCCTACCGCTCAACAGGGGCCGGAACAAGGGGAGACCAGCGCCAGGGGCACGATTGCGTCCGCGAGGTCACCTATGCGGGCGATGCTGGAAGGAAAACGTGTGAGCCGGATCTCGGTCCGGGGATTCGCCGTGGCCTCCGCCACCGCGGTCACCACCGTCGGCGCCGTCGTCGGCGTCGCGTCAGGCAGCCAGGCCTCGGTCGGTAACGCCGAAGCCGCCGCTGCCGAAGCGACGATCGCCGACATCCCCGCGGGCCAGCAGGCCCAGGTACAGACGGCTTCCCTGACGCAGCAGGCGGACGAGCAGTCCACCCAGGCCGATGCCGCGGCGCTGAAGTCCGCACAGGAGTCGGCGCGCAAGGCAGCCGCACAGACCGCGCAGGACAAGAAGGACGCCGCGGAAGAGGCAGCGGCGAAGAAGGCCGCCGAAGCGCGTGAGAAGAAGGAGCTGGCCGCGTCCCGCTCCGCCGCGCGCGACGCGAGCGACTTCACCGTCAAGGGCTCATACACCATCGCCGAGACCCAGGCCATGGCGCGCCAGATGATGGCCGGCGACCAGTTCCAGTGCTTCAGCAACATAGTGGATCACGAATCGGGCTGGAACTACCGGGCCACCAACGCCTCCTCGGGCGCGTACGGGCTGGTGCAGGCGCTGCCCGGCTCGAAGATGGCCTCGGCCGGCGCCGACTGGCAGACCAACCCGGCCACGCAGATAAAGTGGGGCCTGAACTACATGAACGACCGCTACGGCAGCCCCTGCGGCGCCTGGTCGTTCTGGCAGGCCAATAGCTGGTACTAGGCCGACCCAGGCCGCCGGCAGCACAGCAGCACGTCGCGAAACCCCCGACCGCGTCCGCGTCGGGGGTTTCGCGCATCCGTCACGGGTAACGTCGTGCCGTCAGTTGTGCGGGCGGGCGGGGAAGAGGAAGCGACATGTCCAGATTGCCTCAGTGGGTCGGTGACCTGGGAGCAGGTCTGACCCGGCTCTCGCAGCGGCTTGAGGAACAGCGCCGCCGCGCGGAAGCGGCGGCCGACGACGACCCGGACGGGATGGGGCGGGCCGGGGACGCGGACGCCCAGGACGGCACGGGCCACTCCTGGACGTCCGGGAGCGCGACCGCGACCGCCACCGCCAAGCGGGTGCCGGACACCTCGGACGGCGTCCCGCACCCCGGCACTCCGGCCGCCGCGCGGTCCGACGAGGTCCGTCCGCCGGACTCCGTACCCGCGCCCCCTTTGTACGCGCCCGCCGTCGCCGCCCGGCCCGATCCGGTCGACGCGGTGCCGTGGGGCGTACGGGTCGCCGCCGAGGTCGGCTGGCGGCTGCTCATCCTGGCCGGGACGCTGTGGGTGCTCGCGCGGGTCATCACCACCATCGAACTGGTCGTGCTGGCCTTCATCGCCGCGCTGCTGATCACCGCGCTGCTCCAGCCCGCCGTCGGGTGGCTGCGCAACCGCGGCCTGCCGCGCGGGCCCGCGACCGTGCTGTCCTTCGTCGGCGGGTTCGTCGTCATGGGACTGGTCGGCTGGTTCGTGGTGTGGCAGGTCCAGGACAACATCGACTCGGTGTCCCGCCGCATCCAGGAGGGCATCAGCGAGCTCAAGGACTGGCTGCTCAAGAGCCCGTTCCATGTGACCGAGGGTCAGATCAACCACATCGCCAAGAATCTCCAGGACGCGATCGGCGCCAACACCGAGGCGATCACCTCCGCGGGCCTGGAGGGCGTCACCGTCGTCCTCGAAGTGCTCACCGGCATCCTGCTGGCGATGTTCACCACGCTCTTCCTGCTCTACGACGGCCGCCGGATCTGGACCTGGCTGCTCAAACTCGTACCGGCCGCGGCCCGCGAGGGGGTGGCCGGTGCCGGGCCGCGGGCCTGGCGCACGCTGACCGCCTATGTGCGCGGCACGGTCGTGGTGGCCCTGATCGACGCCATCTTCATCGGCATCGGCCTGTGGTTCCTCGATGTGCCGCTGGCCGTGCCGCTGGCCGTCTTCATCTTCCTGTTCGCCTTCATCCCGCTCGTGGGCGCGGTGGTCTCGGGCGCGCTGGCGTGCGTGGTCTCGCTGGTCACCCAGGGCGTGTTCACGGCCCTGCTGGTGCTGGCGGTGGTGCTGGCCGTCCAGCAGATCGAGGGCCATATCCTCCAGCCCTTCATCCTGGGCCGCGCGGTCCGCGTCCACCCGCTCGCCGTGATCCTGTCGGTCGCCGCGGGCGGTCTGATCGCGGGCATCGGCGGGGCGGTCGTCGCGGTGCCGCTGGTGGCGGTCACCAACACCGTCGTCGGGTTCCTGCGCGCGTACTCCAAGGAGCAGGCGCTGCGGATGATGCCGCCGGCGCACGGCTCCACGGCGCTCGGTGCGACGCCGGCGCAGGCGCAGGCGCCGCCGACGGCGGACGCGGAAGCGGCCCGGGACTAGGAGCGGGCCGGGGGCTCATCCCCGTACGCGCGAAACCCCGCGGACACGAGGTGTCCGCGGGGTTTCGTCGTATGACGGGTGATGCGGGTGCCCGCACCGCCTCACTACTCGGCGAGGGTGGCCTCGGAGTCGAGGGTGGCGCCGACGGCCTGGAGCACCGAGGCGATCTTGATGGCCTCAAGGATCGTCTCGCGGTCCACGCCCGCCTTGCGCAGCACCTGCTCGTGCGAGTCCAGGCACATGCCGCAGCCGTTGATGGCCGAGACGGCCAGCGACCACAGCTCGAAGTCGACCTTCTCCACACCGGGGTTGCCGATGACGTTCATCCGCAGACCGGCGCGCATGGTGCCGTACTCCGGGTCCGACAGCAGGTGCCGGGTGCGGTAGAAGACGTTGTTCATCGCCATGATGGCGGCCGCCGACTTGGCGGCGGTGTACGCCTCGGCGGAGAGGTTGGCCTTGGCCTCCGGCTCCAGCTCACGCAGCACCTTCGGCGAGCGCGAGGCGATCGCGCAGGCCAGCACGGTGCCCCAGAGCTGCTGCTGGGGGAGTTCGCTGTTGCCGATGACCGAACCGAGGTTCAGCTTCAGGTCCTTGGCGTAGTCCGGCAGAGCGGACTTCAGTGCGTCGAGTGCCATGTCGGATCAGCTCACTCGCCCGAGAGGAGCGCGACCGGGTCGAGGGTCTCGTCGCCCTTGCTCCAGTTGCACGGGCACAGCTCGTCGGTCTGCAGGGCGTCCAGCACCCGCAGGACCTCCTTGGGGTTACGGCCGACGGAGCCGGCGGTCACCATGGTGAACTGGATCTCGTTGTTCTGGTCGACGATGAAGACGGCGCGCTGCGCGAAGCCGTCCTCGCCCTCGATGCCCAGGTCGCGCATCAGCTCGTGCTTGGAGTCGGCGAGCATCGGGAAGGGCAGGTCGGTCAGGTCCGGGTGGTCCTTGCGCCAGGCGTGGTGCACGAACTCGGAGTCACCGGAGAAGCCGAGGATCTGCGCGTCACGGTCGGCGAACTCCTCGTTCAGCTTGCCGAACGCGGCGATCTCGGTGGGGCACACGAAGGTGAAGTCCTTGGGCCACGCGAAGACGATCTTCCACTTGCCCTCGTAGGTCTTGTGGTTGATCTGCTCGAACTCCTTGCCGGTCTCCAGGGAGACACAGGCGGTCAGATCGAACTCGGGGAACTTGTCACCAACAGTGAGCACGCGCTCTCCTTGCGAAAATGCAAGCCCGCTCGACGTCCCTTGTGAGGATTCGGGGGCTTTTCTTGAGGCTTGGACGGTGGACACAGTGGCACAGCGGACATTGATCAGGGAAATAGCCGGACTGGTTGATGTTGATCGGGTCTGGCTATCAGTGGACTGGCGTGGCCCCGGGTGGCCGCCCCGCCCCGCCGGGCATTGATCAGAAACCCTCGCTAGAATGGGTGATCTCGATCGGAGGTGGTTATCAGTGGCTTCGCCTCTGACCCCCGGCGGGAGACCCCGCCAACCCAGCCTGGCCCAGTTGCGGGCCTTCGTCGCCGTCGCCGAGCACCTGCACTTCCGGGAGGCGGCGGCCGAGATCGGGATGAGCCAGCCCGCCCTGTCCGGTGCCGTGTCCGCGCTGGAGGAAGCGCTCGGCGTGCAACTGCTGGAGCGTACGACACGCAAGGTGCTGCTCTCGCCCGCGGGGGAGCGGGTGGCCGCGCGCGCCCGTACGGTCCTGGAGGCGGTCGGGGATCTGATGGAGGAAGCGGAGGCGGCGCGGGCGCCGTTCACCGGAGTGCTGCGGCTCGGGGTGATCCCGACCGTCGCGCCGTATCTGCTGCCGACCGTCCTGCGCCTGGTCCACCAGACCTACCCCGACCTCGATCTCCAGGTCCACGAGGAGCAGACCGCCTCCCTGCTGGACGGCCTCGGGCACGGGCGCCTGGACCTGCTGCTGCTCGCGGTGCCCCTCGGCGTCCCCCAGGTCACCGAACTCCCGCTCTTCGAGGAGGACTTCGTCCTCGTCGCGCCCAAGGACCACTGGCTGGGCGGGCGCGGCGACATCCCGCGCCAGGCGCTGAAGGAACTGGATCTGCTCCTCCTCGACGAGGGGCACTGCCTGCGCGACCAGGCGCTGGACATCTGCCGGGAGGCGGGCCGCGAGGAGGGGGTGCCGGTGACGACGAGCGCGGCGGGGCTGTCCACGCTGGTGCAGCTTGTGGCCGGCGGGCTGGGCGTGACCCTGCTGCCGCGCACCGCGCTGCGGGTCGAGACCGGCCGCAACGACCAGTTGACGACCGGGTACTTCGCCGACCCGGCGCCCGCCCGGCGGATCGCGCTGGCGATGCGCGGCGGGTCGGCCCGGCAGCGCGAGTTCGAGGAGTTCGCGGACGCGCTGCGGGTGGCGCTGCGGCGGCTGCCCGTACGGATCATCGACGAGTAGCTCTCGTCAACGAGTAGCCGTCGTCAACGAGCGGCCGTCGGCGCCGAAGAGGAGGCGTCGGGGGCGGCCGGTGGCGGCGGCCGTC
The DNA here is from genome assembly GCF_055570395.1 of Streptomyces sp. NPDC031210. Classification (NCBI taxonomy): domain Bacteria; kingdom Bacillati; phylum Actinomycetota; class Actinomycetes; order Kitasatosporales; family Streptomycetaceae; genus Streptomyces; species Streptomyces sp. NPDC031210. The sequence goes on along the minus strand of NZ_JBVIHH010000004.1, from coordinate 246,412 downwards.
ACTCCGTGCGCAGGCCGTCGGGCCGCATCAGGCGCCACAGCGGCGGCAGGCTGAGCGCCGTCACCAACAGGATCACCCCGCCGCCGATGCCGGTCATGCCCGCCACCACCGGCCAGTCCACCGTCACCGCGCTGTCGGTCATCGTCAGCAGCAGCGCGCCGAGCCCCAGCCCGCAGCCCAGCGCCAGGCCCAGGCCGAGCGTCACCGGGATGGCGGTCTGCCACAGCACCGACCAGCCGAGCGTGGCGCGGCGGGTGCCGAAGGCGTCGAGGGTGGACAGCAGGCGGCGGCGTTCCTGGAGTTGTTCGACGGTGGAGATGATCAGGCCCGCGCCGATCAGCAGCAGGGTGACCACCGCGCCGAGGAACAGGCCGTCGCGCACGCTCGTGTACTGCGCGTCATGCGGATTGTCGACGCTCGACGCCTCGCGCAGCGTCGGGTCGATGTGCGCGGCGGTGTTGCGGAGGTACTCCACCGCGTCCTTGGTGCCGCGGTCGAAATCGACCCGCAGCTCCATGTCGGCGCTCCCGAGCCGGGCGGTGTCGAGCGCGGACGGGGTGGCCAGCAGGTCGTAAGAGGAGAGGTCGGCGTCCTGGCCGGAGGCGATCAGCGACGTGGCGCGGGCCGCGGCGGGGATCTTCCAGGGGCGCGGGGCCGCCCGCTCGCCCTCCGTGAGCGCCGGGTTGAGGTCGACGGTCGCCCCGGGCGCCACGGGGGAGTCCTTCTCCCGGGCGTCGGTGACGAAGACATCGCCGTCCCGGCAGGACGCCAGACGGGCCAGTACGCGCAGCTCGGCGCAGTTGCCGACGGCGAGCGTCGCGGTGGCGTCCGCGGCGCCGCGGCCCGTGGCGGGCAGCTTGCCGACGAGGCCGTCGACCGTGCCGTGCGCGGCGGTCACCCCCGGTGTGGCCCGCAGCGCGGTGAGCGCCCGCTGGGTCTGCGGCCAGCTCCCGGAGCCGCTCCACAGGCCGATCCGCGGGCGTTCGCCGGACTTCGCGTACGCCTGCGCGTAGCCGGCCTGCATGCCCGTCATCAGCATGTGGATCGCGATGGCGCCGGCGACCGCGACGGTGAGGCCGCTGACCGCGCGGGTGGCCGAAGCGCTGCTCAACTGCAGGCGCCGGGTGGCCAGTTGCCAGGGCACCGGGCCGCCGCGCAGCCGCCGCACCACCGCGTCGACCAGCCACGGCAGCAGGGCCGTGACGCCGAGCAGCAGCAGCATCGCGCCGCTCGCGAGCCGGAGGGTGTTCGGTGTGCTGTCCGTCCACGGCCGCTCCCCGGCCAGGGAAAGCAGCAGCAGGACGCCCGTGGCGGGCAGCGCCAGGCGCCACCACAGCCGGCGGCGGACGGCCGGCCGGTCGCGGACGATGCCCAGCGGCTCGACGGTGACGGACCGCTGCGCGAACAGCGTGACCAGGACCGACGCCGTCGGGACGAGCAGCACGATCAGTGCCGTGGCCGGCACGCCGGGGGACACGTCGGAGGGGAAGACGTTGACGTCCCACAGCGTGACCACCGAGGCGAACCGCCGCCCGCCCAGGAACAGCGCGGCACCCGCGACCAGCCCCAGCAGCGAGCCGAACAGGGCCTCGCCGGAGGCGATCCGGCGGGTGGTCGGCACGTCGGAGCCGACGAGCCGCAGCGCGGCCAGCCGGCGCTCGCGCCGTTCGTTGCCGAACCGCACGGAGGTGCCGATGAAGACCATGACCGGCGTCATCAGCGCCACACACGTCATGATCACCAGCAGGACGACGGGCGCCCGCATCGGCGGCGCCTCCCAGTCCTTGCCGAAGTGGTCGACGCGGTAGCCGGCGGACTCGGCCAGGGTGGCGCTCTGCGCGAAGTAGGTCAGCTCCGCCGGGCCGCGCAGCCCCTCGTCACCGATGACGCCGGCCACCTCGAAGTCCAGCCGGTCACGCAGCAGTGCGCCGCCCGGCGAGGCCAGCAGCTCCTTGAGCGCGGGGGAGACCAGCATCCGGCCGGGGCCGGGCAGGTGACCCACACCGGGCGGCACGGGCGGGTGCGCGCCGTCCGGGCGCACCAGCCGGCCGCGGACCGGTTCGCCGCGGAAGGTGGTGTCGGCGGGGGCGTAGAGCACGGTGTCGTCGGCGGGCGCGGGCTCGTGCCGCTGGCCGAGGTTCTCGCGCGCCTTCTCCCGGCCGTGCCAGGAATCCATCAGGGACGGCACGGAAGCGCCGAGCAGCAGGACGGCCACGCCCAGCGCTACGCCCGCGGCGGTCAGCGCCGTACGGATCCAGCCCGTACGGCCGCCGCCGGCCGCGCACCGCATGCCCATGGCCAGGTCACGGGCCCAGACGGAGGGGCCGGTGCGCGGGGTGGGGAGCGGGGCGGGGTGCACGGGACCGGGGCGGGCGGCGGCGTCCGCCGGGCCCGGGCGTCCGCGGTCACCGTCCCGCCCGCCGCCGGCGCCGGACCGCGAGCGGAGCGGATTCATCCCAGGCCCGCCAGCATGTCCTTGACCCTGCCGTCGCGGACGACGATCTCGCGGTCGGAGTAGGCGGCGACCCGGGCCTCGTGGGTGACCAGGACGACGGCGGCGTTGGTCTCGCGGGCGGCGTCCGTCAGCAGCGTCAGCACCCGTTCGCCGTTGAGGGAGTCCAGGGCGCCGGTCGGTTCGTCGGCGAACAGGACGCGGGGGCGGGTGACCAGGGCGCGGGCGACGGCGACGCGCTGCGCCTGGCCGCCGGATATCTCACCGGGCCGCCGGCCACCGACGCCCGTCACCTCCAGCCGCTCCAGCCACTCCCGCGACCGGCGCTCGGCGTCCTTGCGCTTGACGCCGTTGAGTCGCAGCGGCAGCGCGACGTTCTCCAGGCAGGTCAACTCCGGCACGAGCTGCCCGAATTGGAAGACGAAGCCGAAGTCGCCGCGGCGCAGCGCGCTGCGCTGGGCGTCGGAGAGGGCGGTCAGGTCGTGCGGGCCGTAGCGGACGGTGCCGGCGTCCGGCCGGATGATGCCGGCCAGGCAGTGCAGCAGCGTCGACTTGCCGGAGCCGGAGGGGCCCATGACGGCGACGACCTCGCCCGGGTGGACGGAGAACTCCGCGCCGTCCAGCGCGGGTGTGGCTCCGTACGCCTTGCGCAGCCCCTCGGCCGCCAGCAGGGATCCCTCGGGCGTCATACGCGGACCGTCTCCGCGAGCCCGTCCAGGCGGGCCGCGGTCAGTTCCAGCCAGCGCAGATCCGCTTCGAGGTGGAACAGGGCGTGGTCGCAGATGAGCTGGTCGGCGAGGTCGCCGCCGCGCTTGCGCTCGGTCAGCCCGCGCATCAGCCGCAGGTGCTCGGCCCGCTGGGTGTCGAGCAGCTCGGCGGCGTTCCGGCCGGTCATCAGGGCCAGGACGACCTTGGTGTAGAGCGTCGACTGGAGGTAGGGCTCGGGCTTCTCCGGTCGGGCCAGCCACCGCTCGACGTCGGTGACGCCCGCCTCCGTGATGGCGTACCGCTTGCGCTCGGGGCCGGCACCGGCCTCCACCGCGTCCACCTCGACCAGACCGTTCTTCAGCAGCCGGGACATCGTGGAGTAGACCTGACCGTAGTGCAGCGGGCGGTCGTGGCCGAAGCGCTCGTCGAAGGCCCGCTTGAGGTCGTAGCCATGGCGGGGGCCGGACTCCAGGAGGCCCAGCAGCGTATGACCGATTGACATGCCGACCACTTTACTTGGCCTGTAATCCGGGTGTATACGCGCGATGTATACGGCCTGGGTGGGCACACCCCGCGCCCGGTCGCGGATCTCGGGGCGCGCCCGGACCGCACTCCGCACACGCCGCCGGACGCTCAGTCCTCGTCCGACGTGCCGGCCGGCGGCCGCCCCTTGGGGGGCCGGCCCCGCCGCGGGATGGCGCCCGCGCCCTTGGGCAGCCGTCCCGCGTCCGCGAGGGCCTTGCGGAGCAGGAACTCGATCTGCGCGTTGGCGCTGCGCAGCTCGTCGTTGGCCCACCGCGCCAGCGCGTCGTGGATCAGCGGATCGAGCCGCAGCAGCACCTGCTTGCGCTGCCGCGGCCCTCTCGCGGGGGCCCGTTCGCCCTCGGCGCCGGGCCCCTGGGGGGTGTCGGCGCTCACTGGTAGAGGGAGCCCGTGTTCAGCACCGGCTGGGCGGCCCGGTCGCCGCACAGCACCACCATCAGATTGCTCACCATGGCCGCCTTGCGCTCCTCGTCCAGCTCGACGATGCCCTGCTCGCTGATCCGCGCCAGCGCCTGCTCGACCATGCCCACCGCGCCCTCGACGATCTGCTGGCGGGCCGCGACGACCGCGCCGGCCTGCTGCCGCTGGAGCATCGCGGAGGCGATCTCGGGGGCGTAGGCGAGGTGGCTGAAGCGCGACTCGATGATCCGTACGCCGGCGGCCTGGACCCGGGCGGTCAGTTCGGCGGCGAGCTTCTCGGTGATCTCCTCGGCGTTGCCGCGCAGGGAGAGGGCGTTCTCGTCGTGCGCGTCATAGGGGTACTCGATGGCGATGTGCCGGACGGCCGCCTCGGTCTGGGTGGCGACGAACTCCAGGAAGTCGTCGACCTCGAACAGCGCCTGGGCGGTGTCCTCCACCCTCCACACCACGATCGAGGCCAGCTCGATGGGGTTGCCGTAGGCGTCGTTGACCTTCAGGACGGCGGTCTCGTGGTTGCGCACCCGGGTGGAGATCTTCCGGGCGGAGGTGAGCGGGTTGACCCAGCGCAGGCCGTCGGTGCGGATCGTGCCGACGTACCGTCCGAAGAGCTGGATGACCCGGGCCTCGCCGGGCGCGACCATCTTGACGCCGGTCATGCAGAAGAAGGAGCCGACGAGCACCAGGATGCCGACGACGACCAGCGCCACGCCGGCCGCGTCGTTGCCGCCCGAGCCGAGCACGCCGCCGGCGACGAGGCCGGCGATGCCCAGGAACACCCCCAGCACGGTCAGTAGCAGGGCGACGCCGCCCGGGATGCTGTGCGCCGCGGTCTCGCGGACCTGCGGCTGCGGCATCTCGGGGGTGTCGGCGGCGAGTGCGCCGCCGGAGTCGGTGGTGCGGTCGGCGGTTGTCCGGTCGGACATGGGATCCCCGTTTCCTCGCGCCGCGACAGTTGAGGCCACGATGCGACTGCTGATGTCACTGGCTTAGCAAAGTGCTAGCACTTTAGCCCACGGATCCCGTACGCCGCCAGGCCGACGCGGAAAACCCGGTGTGGGGTTCCCTCGCCCCGGGTGCTGTTTGTCACGTCGGGAAAAGCCTTGATCGATGAGTATTTGTTGACAGATGCGGTGTTAGCTTCAACAGCTAGTTGGCTGGGGGCGGAATTGACTGGAGTTGCTTAAGCGATGGGCCGTGCGGAAGCGAGACGGGCGCGACAGGGGAGCGCCCGCCGGGCCAGGAAACAGCAGAAGGGCGTCATACGCCGCCTGTTCACCTGGAAGAAGATCCTCGGAACCTTCCTCGGGGTGTGCCTGCTGGGCATCCTCGGCTTCATCGGCCTGTACCTCTACGTCGATGTCCCCACGCACGGCAATCAGGACGCCGAGCAGCAGAGCAACATCTACAAGTACGCCGACGGCAAGGTCATGGCACGGGCCGGCGCGGTCAACCGCGAGACCGTCGACATCAGCCGCATCCCCAAGGCCGTCCAGTACACCTTCGTCGCCGCCGAGAACAAGACCTTCTTCAAGGACTCCGGCGTCGACCTCAAGGGCACCTTCCGCGGCATCCTCAACACCCTGATGGGCCGCGGCAAGCAGGGTGGCTCGACGATCACCCAGCAGTACGTCAAGAACTACTACCTGAGCCAGGAGCAGACGGTCAGCCGCAAGCTCCAGGAGATCGTCATCTCGCTCAAGGTGGACAACAAGTTCACCAAGGAGCAGATCCTCGCCGGCTACATCAACACCAGCTACTACGGCCGCGGCGCGTACGGCATCCAGGCCGCCGCCCAGGCCTACTACAGCGTGGACGTCGAGAAGCTCACCGTCTCCCAGGGCGCCTATCTCGCCTCGCTGCTCCAGGCGCCGAGCCAGTACGACTGGACCACCGCGACCGAGGCCGGCAGGAAGCGGGTCAAGGAACGCTGGGCCTACACCCTCAACAACATGGTCGAGATGCACTGGCTGCCCTCGTCCGAGCGCGACAAGCAGACGTTCCCCACGCCGCATGACCCCAAGCCGCTGCCCGGGCTCGACGGCCAGAGCGGCTACCTCGTCGAGGCGGCCAAGAAGGAACTCTTCGCCCACGGCGTCGACGAGAAGGAATTCGCGGCCGGCGGCTGGACCGTCACCCTCGGCATCGAGCGGGACAAGCAGCGGGCGCTGGAGAAGGCCGTCAAGCACAAGCTGACCGACGACCTCGACCCCAAGAAGCGCGACGTCGACGCCGACGCCCAGATCGGCGCCACCTCCGTCGACCCCAAGACCGGTCACATCGTGGCGATGTACGGCGGCGCGGGCTACACCACGCACTACACCAACAACGCCCTGCGCTCGGACTACCAGCCCGCCTCCACCTTCAAGCCGCTGATCCTCGCCTCGGCCATGGAGAACAAGGCCACCACACAAAGCGGCGTCCCGATCACCCCGAACACGATCTACGACGGCCGCAACCGCCGCCCGGTCGTCGGCGGGATGTCCCCCTTCGCACCGCCCAACGAGGACGAGCACCAGTACGGCAAGATCAGCGTCCAGACCGCGACGAACAACTCCGTCAACAGCGTCTTCGCCCAGATGGGCGCCGACGTCGGCCTGGACAAGGTCAAGAAGACCGCCGTCAGCCTCGGCATGGACGGGGCCAAGATGGACGTCCAGCCCGCCATGACGCTGGGCACCATGGGCGCCAGCACCCTCCAGATGGCCGGCGCCTACGCCACGCTCGACAACCACGGCAAGAAGGTCACCCCGACGCTGGTCACCAAGGCCGTGCACGGCACCGAGCCCACCGACCTGCCCGACCCGATCGGCGACCAGGTCCTCAGCCGCGAGACGGCCGACACCGTCACCTCCGTCCTGACCGGCGTCGTCAACGACGGCACGGCCACGGACTCCGTGAAGAACGCCGACTACAAGGCGGCCGGCAAGACCGGCACCTCCGACGACAACAAGTCCGCCTGGTTCGTGGGCTACACGCCCAAGCTGGTCACCGCCGTCGGCATGTTCGGCGAGGCAGCCAAGTCCGAGGGCAAGATCGGCCAGGGTGCCCAGGTCACCCTCAAGGGCACCGGGGGCGGCGGCCGCGTCAACGGCGGCGGCTACCCCGCCCTGGTGTGGGCCGACTACACCGCAGCCGCGATCGGCGGCGCCACGGGCGCCGACTTCGACCTGGAGACCGACCTCGGCGCGGGGGTGCCCCCGACCACCGCCCCGACGCCGACCCGCACCCCCTCCGCGTCCGCCACCCCGTCCCAGACACCGAGCCAGACCCCCTCGCAGACCCCGACGGCACCCACCCAGAGCCCGAAGGACCCCACGAGCAGCCCGCCGGTGACCCCGACGACGCCCAACCCGACCGGCTCGTCCCCGCCCGACGGGGGCACCACGGACGGCGGCACCGGCGACGGCACCGGCGGCGGCACCGGACCCGACGGCGACAAGACCCTGCCCGGCTTCGACTGACGGGCCACCCAGACCGGCCGCCGTCCCGGCCGGCGACAGCAGGCCCCCGCCCGGAACCCCGGACGGGGGCCTGCGCCACGTCGCCGCCTCAGCCGTGCGCCGCGCCCGGCGGCATCGACAGCTCGAACCACACGACCTTGCCCATGCTCAGCCGGGTCGCGCCCCAGCGCCGCGCCATCCGGTTGACGAGATACAGGCCCCGCCCGCCCTCGTCCGACGGCCGGGCCTGGCGCAGCCGCGGCAACTGCGGCACGTCGTCACCCACCTCGCAGCGCAACACGTCCGTACGCAGCAGCCGCAGCGTGATCGGCCGCTCCGCGTACCGCACCGCGTTGGTCACCACCTCGCTGACCAGCAGCTCCAGTTGATCGGTCAGCTCGTCCAGCCCCCAGCGCGCCAACGCCCGCCGGGCCAGCCGGCGCGCCTGCCCGGCCGTCTGCGCCTTCGGATCCAGATACCAGTACGCCACATCGCTCGGCGCGATCCCGTCGAACCGGGCCGCCAGCAGCGCGATGTCGTCATCGCGGTCACCGGGCCCCAGCATGTCCAGCACCTCGTCGCAGAGCGGCTCCAACGGCGGCGGATTGGGACCCGTCAACCGGGCCGTCTCCGTCAACCGCTCCCGCAACTGCTCGATCCCGGTCCACACGTCCCGGATCCGCGACTCCACCAGACCGTCGGTGTACAGCACGAGCGTGGCGCCCGCCGGGGCGTCCAGCTCCACCGCCTCGAAGTCCACACCGCCCACACCGATCGGCGCGCCCGGCGGCACCCGCAGCACCTCCGCACGGCCGCCCCGGTGCAGCATCACCGGCGGCGGATGCCCGGCGTTGGCGATCACGATCCGGTGCGCCACCGGGTCGTACACCGCGTAAAGGCACGTCGCCATCCGGTCCGAACCCAGCCGCTGCGCCTGCTCGTCGAGATGGTGCAACACCTCCTGCGGCGGCAGGTCCAGACCCGCCAGCGTCTGCGCCGTCGTCCGGAGCTGGCCCATGATCGCCGCCGACGTCATCGAGTGCCCCATGACGTCACCGACCACCAGCGCCACCCGGCTGCCCGGCAGCGGAATCGCGTCGTACCAGTCGCCGCCCACCCGGGCCGTCTCGGCCGCCGGCAGATAACGGCTGGCCAGCCGCACGCCCGTCGGCTGCGGCAGCGAGTCCGGCAGCATCGTGCGCTGGAGCGCGTCGGCGATGTACGCCTCCCGGCCGTAGAGCACCGCCTTGTCCACGCCCAGCGCGGTGTGGGTCGCCAACTGCGCCGCCACCAGCAGATCGTCCGGCTCGAACGCCGGGCGGTCCGGGCGGCGCAGGAACACCGCCGCGCCGATCACCCGCCGGCGCCCGCGCAACGGCGCCAGCACCACCCGGTGACCACCCGGCAGCCGGGTGTCGGGCCCCAGCAGCTCCGGCAGCGCCGTCCGCGCGGCCTGGGCCTCGCCGAACAGCGGCCGCACCCCGCGCAGCACCTCCGCCAGCGGCCCGCCGGGGCGCACCTCGGCCAGCTCGGCCGCGCTGCCGCCCATCGCGGGGCCCAGATCCGGCTGCGCGGGCAGCATCGGCAGCCGGGTGCCGTTGGTGTCCGGCTCCTCCGGAATCCGGTCGGTACGGCGCAGCCGCAGCACCACCGGACCGGTCGGCCGCTCGTCGCCCACCGGCAGCGGATCACGCAAATACACCAAAATCGCGTCGGCGAACGTCGGCACCGTCGCCCGGCACAGCCCCAGCACGATCTCGTCGAGGTCTATGCCGCGGGCGATCCGCCGCGTCGCCGCCCCGATGAACCGCAGCCGGTCGCCGCCCGCCTGACGGGCCGCCGCCACCTCACCGCTCTCACCGGGATGCGCGGAACGCGCCGGCGGCACCACCGGCCCGGGCACCTGCGCCCCGGCGGCCTCCCCGGCCGCCCGCGCCGCACCACCGCCCACGCCCGACGGCACCTGCCGCTCGCCGGGGGAGGCCGGCGGCGGAACCGACGGCGTACCGGACGGCTCGCCGCCACGCGGCCGGGACGGACCCGCGGCGCCCGGCGTGCCGTCGCCCTCACGGGGACGGCCGATCCCCTCGCCACCCGGCTGGGGCTCCTCGCCCGGCCCGGGCACCTCCGCCCGGCCGACCGCGCCCCGGGCGGCCCGGCGCGCGGCCCGCTCGTCGGCTTCCGGCCGCGCCGCGCCCTCGCCCGCGGCCTGCACGGTGCGGGTCGCCGCCGCGGTCGCGCGGTGCTCCCGGCCCCGCCCCGCCGCGTCGTGCGCGGCCCGCCGGTCCGCGTCCGGCACCCCGCAGGACCGCCCGGGCCCCGGCACCGGCCCGTACGGATCGACGTACGGGCCCGTGGCGTCCCGCGCGGCGGCGTGGCCCGCGGCGCGGTCGCCGCCGTGCCTGGCCGCGTCCAGGCCGGAGTGGCCCGCCGGGTCCCGCTCCGCCGTGCCGTGATCCGCGGCCGGCTCGTCCTCCGGCCGGCCCGCGGCGGCCGCGACGACCCCGGTGACGAAGCCGGGCGCGGACGCCGCACCCGGCGCCTCGGGCACGCCGCCGTACCCGCCGAGGTCTTGGCCCAGGCCGAGATCCCGGCCCCTGCCGAGGTCGTCGCCCATGCCGATGTCGTCACCCCCGCGCACGGCGAACCCCGTGCCGGGTACGGGCGCGAACCCGGGTGCCGCGGGCTGCTGCAAGGCGCTGCGCGGGTCGGGAACCGCGCCGAACGGCGCCGTCCCGGCCGGCCCCCGCGAAGGGGACGCCGAGGGCGCGGCAGGCGAAGGCGGCTGCCGCGATTCGTAGGAGGTGGGGTGCTCCGTCACGCGTGGGATTCCATCCGTCCGGGGCTGCGGGCCTGACGCGCGGCGTCTCAAGCGCGTCGCAGGTGCAGAAAGAGCTGGATTTCGGGTGGTACGTCCGTACTCGCCGGGGCATACGCATACGAGTCCTCCCCGGTGACGTAGAAACCCGCGTCGTGCACGACCTTCCGCAGGTCGTCCCGCAGATAACCCGATACCCGGATCGAGTTGCCCAGGAACGGAATCGTGAAGTCGTCCACATCCGCCTCGACCATCGACAGGGCGAGCAGCCCCTCCGGTCGTAGCAGATCATGCAGCATGCGCAGCGCGTAAGGGATTTCCGCACGTGGCAGCATCAGCAGGGAGAAAAAGGCGGCGATTCCGTCGAAAGAACCCGGACCGCCGAGCCGGCCGGCCCGCAGATCCGCGATGTCCAGCCGATGGAATTCCACGGCCGGGACATTCTCCCGGGCCAGTTCGATCATCGAGGGCGACAGATCCACCCCCACCACGCGGTGCCCCGCGTCGGCTAGCTGACGGGCGGTCGGCAGGCCCGTACCGCACCCCAGATCCAGGATGCGCGAGCCGGCGGGAAGCGCCCCGGCCAGCCATTCGCCCGACGCGAGCTGCCCCTCCTTGTGCGGGAAGGCGTCGTCGTACCGGTCACCGATCGCGTCGAACGCCTCGGCCTGGCCGGCCCGGTCCAGTGCTAACCGGTTCAGGCCCTCATATCCGTCGTAGCTCGTCGCGCTCACGACCTCGCCCCTCCTGCGACCGCAGTCAAGTTCGTTTTCCAGTTCTGGAGTTGCGCCTGTGCAGTCTTGCGGAGGACGATCCTACGGTTGAAGACCCCTGGCGCAGCAAGGGGGCTCGGCCCGCTTCTCACCCCGCGGGATAACAGCCCGGCCCACAGGCGCACCTTTCCACATTCGCCCGCTTCACTCTCTCCGGTGCACCGCACTCGCACCGTTCACCTTCACCCGCTCACGACCGCAAACGCTCCGCCGGGCGGTCCCAGTCCTCCGGCAGCCGGGGAACCTCCCACGCCGGATCGGGCCGCCAGTCCTCCCAGCCGTCGCCGAACGGCCCGCCCCACGCCGCGATGTGCGCCACCGCGGCCCGACCGGCGGCCCGCACCCGGTCGGCCCGCGCGGGCGACATCAGGCCGTCCCGCTGCGCCTGTGCGAACTCGTCCTCGTCCCGCCACTCCCAGTGCCGGTCCGGATAGACGCACAGATCGAGGAAGTGGTCCTCGGAGTCGACACCGCCCGCCCAACGGTGGCGGGGCTCCTCAAGATTGACGTACCAGTTCTTGAACTGCCAGCCGCGCTCCCAGAACAACCACACCGACCACGGATCGCCCGGCCGCGCCAACTTCAGCACACCGGTGCCGAACCACTGGTCGAGGGCGGTGCGCCGCGGCTTGGTGTAACGGCTGGACAGCGGCTCGCGGTGCACCGGCGTGCCGTCGGCCAGCACCGGCTTCACACACGGCGTACCCGGCGCCATCCACGCCGCCAGCAGCTCCTCGGTGTCCTGCACCACGGTCATCGGACGGCAGATATGGAACCGGCCGGCGTCGGCGTTGTCGCGATAACGCCACAGGATCTGATCCCCCGGCGCCCAACGCCCCGGCCCCGCCGCGTCCCGCCCGCGGGTGCCGCCCGCCCCGCCTTCCGTGGTGTCCACCATGTCCGCTGTCATGCGCAGATCTTAGGCGCGGCACGTTACGCCCGCCGTGACCTGAGCCGCACCCGGCGTTACGGACGGGTCATGCGCAGCACGTCCAGCGCCCGGTCCAACTGCTCCTCGGTCAGCAGGCCCCGCTCGACGTAGCCGCCCTCCACGACCACCTGGCGGATCGTCTTCCGCTGCGCCAGCGACTCCTTCGCGACCTTCGCCGCCTCCTCGTAGCCGAGGTACTTGTTCAGCGGGGTGACCACCGAGGGCGACGACTCGGCGTACTCGCGGGCCCGTTCGGCGTCGGCGGTGATCCCGTCGACCGTGCGGTCCGCCAGCAGCCGCGCGACGTTGGCGAGCAGCCGCACCGACTCCAGCACGTTCTTGGCGATGACCGGCAGCATCACGTTCAGTTCGAAGTTGCCGGCCGCGCCGGCCGCCGCCACCGTCGCGTCGTTGCCGGTGACCTGCGCCGCGACCATCAGCACCGCCTCGGGGATCACCGGGTTCACCTTCCCCGGCATGATCGACGAGCCGGGCTGGAGGTCGGGCAGCGTGATCTCGGCGAGTCCCGTCCGGGGACCGGACGCCATCCACCGCAGGTCGTTCGCGATCTTCGTCAGGCCCACCCCGATCGTCCGGAGCTGACCACTCGTCTCCACGATGCCGTCCCGCGCGCTCTGCGCCTCGAAGTGGTTGCGCGCCTCGGTCAGCGGCAGCCCCGTCGCGCGCGCCACCTCGGCGATCACCGCCGCGGGGAAGCCGGGCGGGGTGTTGATGCCCGTCCCCACGGCCGTGCCGCCCAGCGGGAGTTCGGCGAGCCGGGGCAGGGAGGCCCGCAGCCGCTCGACGCCGTAGCGCACCTGCGCCGCGTACCCGCCGAACTCCTGCCCCAGCGTGACGGGCGTCGCGTCCATCAGGTGCGTCCGGCCCGACTTCACGACCTCGGCGAACTCCTCCGCCTTCCGCTCCAAAGAGGCGGCGAGGTGATCGAGCGCCGGAACGAGGTCGCGGGTGACGGCCGCCGTCGCCGCGATATGGATGGAGGAGGGGAAGACGTCGTTGGACGACTGGCTGGCGTTGACATGGTCGTTGGGGTGGACGTCCCTGCCCAGCCGTTCGCTCGCCAGCGTCGCGATGACCTCGTTGGCGTTCATGTTGGACGACGTGCCCGAGCCGGTCTGGAACACGTCAACGGGAAAGTGGTCGTCCCAACGCCCCTGCGCCACCTCCCCGGCCGCCTCCTGGATGGCCGCCGCGACGTCCTTGTCCAGCACGCCCAGCTCGGCGTTGACGACGGCGGCCGCCGCCTTGACCCGCGCCAGCGCCTCGATGTGCGCCCGCTCCAGCCGCTGCCCGGAAACCGGGAAGTTCTCCACCGCACGCTGGGTCTGCGCCCGCCACTTGGCATGCGCGGGCACCCGCACCTCGCCCATGGAGTCGTGCTCGATGCGGTACTCGCCGGATTCCGCCGCGTCGCTGAAGCCGCTGTTGTCGCTCATACCTATGTCAGTACCAGGGAACGGCGATCTGTTCCCGGGTTGGGGCACGAGTCGCCGGTCTTTTCCCGGTGAGTACGGCGGCGGGCGGCCTCCGCGGCGCGGCCCCGGGTACAGGCGGCTGCCCCGTAGCGGCCCGTCAGGCCGCCACGGGAGCGGGCGCGTCAGCTTCCCTGGCGCACCGGGATGCTGGTGAACGTCGGGCCGAGGCGGGGTCCTGGAAGAAGTCGCTCGACTTGTTCATCTCGAGTGGACCCTCGTACGATCGCCGCCATGATCAAGCATCCGAGGGTCCTGGGCGCTGTCCGCCTGTCCATCCTCAAGGACGACACCACCAGCCCCGAGAAGCAGCGGCAGGCCGTGGAGCACTGGACTGCTGGCCCCGCCGTGGACGGCCGCATAGCGGGCTGGGCGGAAGACCTGGACGTGTCCGGTGCGATGCACCCCTTTAAGCGACCGGGCCTCGGACCTTGGTTCAACGAGCGAGCCGACGAGTGGGACTTGTTGGCCGTCTGGAAGCTCGACCGCCTCAGTAGAAAGGCGGGTCACTTCGCCGAGGTCTTCGAGTGGTGCCAGAAGCACGGGAAGTCCATCGTGTCCGTGACGGAGGGCATCGACATGTCCACCCCGATGGGCAAGATGTTCGCTCAGATCATCGCCGCCTTTGCCGAGGGCGAGTTGGACACCATTCGCGCCCGCGCGCTCTCTGGCTCGGCCGCTCGTAAGGCCAAGGGCGTTTGGATCGGTGGCGTCGAACCGTATGGGTACCGCTTCGAACGGCAGGAAGGCGGCGGAAAGAAGCTGGTTCAGGACCCCATGTATGCGGAACTGTTCCGCGAGATTGTCGAGCGCCTCAAGGGCGACTGGTCGTCGTACAAGATCGCGCTTGATCTGAATAAGCGTGGCGTTCCCACCTGGCGGGATCATCTTCGAATCGTGAAGGGGGAAGATCCGAGGGGCGTTGCCTGGACTGCCAACGCGATTCGAGCCATAGCCATGAATCCCACGGTGGCCGGCATCTACACGTACAAGGGCGAGAACGTCGTAGACGAGAACGGCGAGAATGTTCGGATCACCGATGATCCGTTGATGGATTTTGCCGAGTGGTCGGAATTCATGGCCGCGCTCAAGAGTGATCGCCCGGTCAGGCGGTCCACTCCTTCGCGGTCGATGCTCGGCGGTGTGGCTACCTGCCAGGGTTGCGGCGCCCGGATGTCGTCCAACAAGAAGACGAAGCCGAACGGCCGCGTGCATCACTACTACGCCTGCAACAACGTCAACACCGGAACGTGTACTACCCCTGGCCGCATTCGACGCGATGACCTGGACACGGCTGTTGGGACTTTCGTGAAGGTCACTCTCGGACCGCTCCCGGTTATGGAGCGGGCCGGTAATTCCATCAGTCAGGCCAAGACCGAGCTTGCCGAAGCCGAGGCGACGCTAGACCGACTGGAAGCCGATTACCTGGCTGGACGGTTCAAGACCGACGTTCAGGTCGAACGCTACTGGGGGCAGCACGAATTCCAGTCGGCCAAGGTTGAGCGTCTGCGGGAGGAAATCAAGACTGCCGAGGATGCCCCGTCCTGGAAGGAGACGGGTCGGACTTACTCCGAAGAGTGGACGGCTAAGGATGACGAACAGAAGCGTGTCTTCCTGCAACGGCACGGCATAACTGTGACGGTGGGGGCCGCGGAAGGCGGGAGCCGGCGAGTCGTCTGCAAGGTGCCGGAGGTTGCCGAGATCGCGAAGGAAACCGGGCTTCAAGTTCCCGAGGGATACTGGTTGATCGAGCCGGAGGCGGAATATATTCTGCCGAAGCAGATGGCTTATAAGCGGAAGTAGGTAGGGCCGCCCACGCTCCCAACCTTTTCCCCCGTCGCGTGTAAACACTTCGGTGGCCTTTCCATGCCCACGCTCGGCCCTTGGCCGTTTAAACGCTCTTCCTTGATTCCGCCACCCCTGACGGGTTAAAAACTAGGCATAGAAGACCGCACAAAGGCCCCGGATGGCCGGGGCCTTTTCCGTGCCCGCATCGCTCGAAAGGGAACCTGACCGATGACCTTTGCCGAACAGTACGTGGACGCTATCGAGGGGCGCAGAGTGAAGCTGCGAAAGCGCGGGTTCGCCCTTGCGGCAGAGACGGCTCCCCCGACCGGGCAAGCCGCCCTGTGGTATGCCGACGCGGTTCAATGCGTGCCGCGTAGCAGTCAGGCCGTGGCCCGGCAGATAGCCCGCCTCTGCGGCGACGAATCTGAGGTGACTGTTCCGTGGCGTTCGCTTGTGGATGCTGTCGGCGTGCGCGACCAGGCCGGGAACCTTCGCCGCTATGCCGAGCGTGGAGTGAAGGCCCTGATCGATGCCGGATGGCTCGAAGTCGAGACGGTTGGGAGTAAGCGCGGAGCGAAGACGACGTTCCGCCTCCTGGCGGGTGACCGTTCCTCGGAGTGCCTGGGCTGGATCGATGACCGGGAATGGTTCACCGAGGCTGCCTGAACGGTCCTCGGCGACTTATGGCCTTAGTGAGGACCCCTCTGGGGCCGTTAGCTGCTGCGCTCCGCTGCGCAGCTATCCCTGGCCGATCAAGGCCAGGGAACTTATGGCCTTAGGGAGAAGCAGCGCCCCTCTAAGGGCGCTCTCTATAGAAGCTCACTAGCGTTCGCTTCTCACCCTGGCCGAGGAATGGAGGCCAGGCTTCATAGCAACCTAGGGCACCCCGTGGAGGGTGCCTCTATCTGCGAGGCAGAATTACTCAGCTTCAACGACGTCTGAGGGCGAGTCGTCCTCGACGTCGAGTAGGCCGCCGAAGTGACCAAACACCCAACCATCGACCATGGTTGGGTAAGCGTCTATCAGTATCCTCGGAAGAGAGTCTTTCGGCTCATCGAGGTGGAAGCACCATTGCGACACGACGTTGTCGCCCAAGGCTAGATCGGCTACAGCAGCGCGCAGCCGCGTTGCATGCTCCAAGATGTCGCCTTGACGCACGGCAGATATTGAGCCTACCGAGGCTCCTTCATGCGCAATGAAGTTGCGGGCTTTCCTTGCCCCATCGAGGGCGTCGAAGTCGGAGGTTCGCGAGCCGAGCGATGTGTTCGCTAGGTCCCGCAACGTCCCCCCGAGCATCTTGTCCGGGGGCAGGCCATTGATCATCTCCTGCAGACCCAACACCGGGTCGGCTTGTGCAGCCTCGGCAAGGCTGGCCATCCGCAAGACGTACTGACACTTCGACTCGAAGGCATTGGCCAGGTGCAACGCTCGACCAGCCGACAGGAAAAGCGCGTCCAGCAACCGTGGCTCACGCGGCTTCAGATAGCTCAGCGACCAACCCATGCGGTTCACGGTACTGACACCGTCAAGGGGATTTCAGCCGGCTGACGGGGAAGGCACCGGTGTTCACGTCGCGGAGCGTCCCACAATGGCCCTGGCCACCGGAAAGAGCTGGGAAAGGGAGTCTGAAACTCTGAAGACATCCTTCCGGGCACCCGCGTCCTTCGCTTCGCTTGCACGCGCGGGGGTTCGCCTGAAATTGTGGGAATGCGGCGGTGAATCCTGGCCCAGGGCTACGCCCCTTCGTCTTCTTTTCCTCCGATGCTCACTTGAAATTTTCTGTAATGTTCGGATTTCCTGCGGGTGATTTTCCCGGCTTCATCATTCTTCCATTCCCTTTCAAGCGCGTCCCTAAATTCAACATAAACTGCTGGATTTTTGACCATGAACGTGGCCATTACTACCCCATTGTCAGACGGGAGAACTTTCATTCGCCAGGCTGCGTTTGCTGGATGCCAGCTCTCCTCGTTCTTTTTGACTTCCCTGGAACCGTACTATTTGCGGGAAGTTCCGGGATGTCGAGAAGTGTTTCACCGGAGCCAGAGGGCTTGACCTTGATTTCGTAGGCTGGGGCACTATTGGTGTTGCACACGGTTACGTAGTACTTACCGCCCTCCGCGGGTCTCTTGCCAATCCAAGCTCCAAGCCTGCTGGCGTGTTCGCGCTTCTTGTCGCTCTGGCTGCGCAGGAATGAAATTGCTGCTACGGCCAATGAGCCCGCCCCGGCCCAAGCCGGGACTGACCCCCAGTCCGCTCCAAGTCAGGCTGCTGATAGCTCGTACGAAAGTCCCATATGCCGGACCGTAAAGATTAGTTTCTTTACTGTGGTCAGCGACACTCAACTCCTGGCGCTGCGTAGCCCAAGCGCAGCAAATAATCACCCGAGAGGGCTAAGCGAGAGGGCTAAGACTCTCGTGGTCGCGGATGTGATCCGTATCAAGGTCGGTGTTCGCCGGAATGCCCTTATCAAGGTCAGCGAAGACGCTCGCTTCGATGAGGACCAGTTCGGCTTCAAGCTCACTATGCGTGTTGATGGCGTTTCCCTCGCAGAGTCCTCCTCGGTCCAGGTCGTGAAGGCTGCCGCTAGCTAAACAGGGCCGTCTAACAACTCAGGGGCGTCCGGCTTGATTCGGGTGCCCCTCGTTTTTTCGTTTCAGCCCAGTACCGGTGGAACCGGGTTCCCTGGATCATCGAGCCATACGGCCTCACCATGGGTGCTCACCGTGAGCCCGAACCGACCGAAGCCGGGGCGTCCTTGAGACTCCCACCACCGGTACGGCTTTTCGACTTCGTTCCACAGTTTGCGGGGGCCGGACTGTACGACTTCGCATTCTCTCCGGCCCTTCTCGAAATCGACAGTCGCCCAGGAAGTAACCGCCGTGTCTCGAAGCCACAGGGTGTAAGAGCCGTCTTTGTATGACTCCATCCACGGAAACGCATCGGCCACCTGAAGCCCGATGGCGAACATGACGTGCCAGGCGCCCACGTCGTCCGGGGAGAGGGCCGAGGTCGATCTGATGCCGTCGGCGGGCCACGGCTTGCCCCTCAGGTACTCACGGACGTGTCTTCGCTCGGTGCGCTGGGCACGAAGCCGCATGAATGCCGAGGAACCAAGGAACTTCCCCGACGCGGTACCGTCCGACTGCACGGTGAGCCGAACGATGGCTTCGCCGCCATAGGTCGGCCCCCACGGCGCGACGATTAGGCCTCCAGGCTTCGTCTGCTCGACCCAGGCGTAAGGCACTCTGCCGATTGAGCAAGTGGCGATCACTCGGTCATACGGGGCCTCCATCGCAAATCCGGCGGCACCATCGCCGACGACGGCCAGGGGAACGAATCCCGCGCTCTGGAGACGCTCCCTTGCGTCCGCCGCCGTGGCTTCGTCCACTTCGACCGTGACGACGTTCTCAGGGCCGACGCGGTGCGACAGAAGGGCGGCGTTCCAGCCCGTACCCGTCCCGATCTCCAAGACCCGAGGGCCTTCCTCGACGGCCAAGGCGTCGAGCATTAAGAAGACCATGGTGGGCATGGAGTTGGACGACGGCGGGATCTTGCCCGTACCGGGACCGGTGTACCTGCCGTCATCCCATTGCGTCGTGATCGGCGCATCCGTGTAAACGGCTTCCCGCCATGTGCTGGTTGCCGCCCGCCGTACCCGGCCAGATGACATCCGGGATGAACAGGTGACGGGGTGCCCGCTTGAACGCGGGAAGCCAGTCAGACGACAGTGCGCCCTCCTCCATGAGCGCGGACGCCAGCCCGTAAAGGCTGGCGTCCGTTCCTTGCTGCCCGGTCATCTAGCGGCCGTCCGCCGGTCCCTGGCCGTCGTTGGTGTTGCCGCCTTCGTCGGACCCACCACCGCCGTGCTTGTTCCCGCTGTCGCTGTCGTCCTGCGGGTTGCCGTCCGCCATCGTGAGCCACCAGCTACGCACTTGATTGCCTCCAGAGTTCCATGGTGTTCGTTGGCCGTCCCGCTGTCTGCGAAACGGGGTGCTGCCCGCCCCTGCCGGGATTCCCGCCGTGGGGGATAGATGGTCGGGTCACTTCCGACAGGGGCGGAGATCAGTGGAAAGGGATCACTAGGCAAAGGGCAGGAGCTGACCGCCGGCACACGCGGGGCAAGGCACCTTCTGCCGGTTGTTGAAACCTGGGCAACCTTCGAAGCCGAAGCAGATGGGGCACCAGGTTTCGCCGTGCCCGACACACGTTCCGCGTTACTCGCCGAAAGACCACAGGGTTTGCATGAACGTGAGGGAACGGCGCGGGACGGTGCGCGCCATCAGAGGATTTCGCCACGGCTCCGTGCATTGGCTTCGGCGACCCGTTCCCGTAGGCGCGCACGTTCCACTCCCGAGTGCGGGGGAGTGTCCGCCCCTTCGGCCGTCATTCCCAACGGGTCGTCCGGGTCGTGGAACACCCGCAACCTGCCGTCGCTGCCGAACAACTCGAACGCCTCGGATAGTCGGGCTCTTGCGTCGCTCGCCATGATCGCTCGCCCCTCCTCTGGTCGTGCAGGCCACGCTAAGAACGGGCCACATCGGGGCTCTACGAAGTTCTACAAAACTGCACGCGGGTTAGCCGAGGGCCTCGATTGCCTTCGTGATCAAGGTGCGGGCCGCCCCTCCGTAGACCGCCGCTTCTGACAGGCGCTCGAACGCTCGCGCGTACTGCTCGATCTCCGATGGCGCTGTGACATTCACAGCGGCAGTCAGTAGTTCTACCTGGGCTTGTGCGCTGTCATAGATCGAAAACGTCTCCAGCGGCCACATGTGCCGGGAGGCGCTAAACAGCACTACTCCAAGGGAAACCGCCGGTAGGGAAATGATCGACAGAAGGTGACCCAGTTGCCCGGCCATCACTCCCCGCGTCGCCGATGCGGTACCGCAAGACGGCTTCCTCAACGAGGATGGCGAAACGGTGATCTCCTTCGTGGAGGACCTGTGCCCGGTCCATGCGGGCGGCTACTGCTTCGGTGACGTCATTGGGCGTCTGCCGGAAGTCGGTGATTTCAGTCAGTAGCGCGGTCGCATATGCCGGGGTCTGGAGCAGGCCGGGCACCACGTTGGAGCAGTAGATCCGAAAGGTTCGGGTGCGCTCGAAGAGAGGTACGTACGACTCCTGGAGTCGGCGTAGCCCGGTGCGCTGGAGCCGTCGCCACTGGACGTACATCGACTCCGCCGAGCGAGACGCAGCGATCAAGTCGGCTGCTTGGTCGTCGGCCCCACAGATACGGCACCAATCGCGAATGTCGGCGTCCGAGGGGGCGTTACGGCGTTCTCAAGCCGACTTGCCTTTGAGGGGTGCCAGCCGGCCTGTACGGCCACCTCACGGGCCTTCAGGCCAGCGTCTAGGCGAATATCCCGCAGTCGTGCTGCAAGTGCCTCACGGGCCGCCTGGACGCTGGACGAAGGGGAACGGGCCATTGGTGCTGTGCGTTCTCAGATCCTGTAACGGTCGTGCGGAATGGCTCGGTCCCAGACGGCTTCGAATGCCGAGGCGCACAGCTTGACCACCTCCGGGCGGTCGTGCACTTCGTCGCCGAGGTAGACGCCCTCACCGGAGAAGTAGCCGAACCTCACCAGCCGACCATCGAAGCACCAGAAGTCATTGCCGGGGAGTGCCAGATCCGACGCGTTCCGCCGGGGAAGCCAGCGGATCTGCTCACCGGCGGCGACGTTGGTGAACGTGCCATCGTAGAGATACCGCGTGTACTCGCTCACTGGCTCGGAGACGATCCGGGCACGGCGGATCACGACGCCCCGGGAGACGGCCTCGGACACGATGTCGAGCCAGGGACGCCACCAAGACGCCCGGTCATTCGGGTCCGGCCGATGACCGGCCTTCCACGCGGCCACACGCGGGGCCTCGTCGGGGTCGTCGTAGAAGTCGCGCATCGGACGACGGTCTCACTGTCGGGGATGGGGCCGGTCTTCAGGCACTCGGCGCGCGTCGCCTCGTCCACCGTCCAACCCTGCAATACGATCTCTTGCTTCTCCTCGTCGACCCAGGCCGTGGGGCAGTTCGCCCCGTCCGTGTTCGGGTCCTTGGCGATGAACCGTAGCGACACAGCAGCCTCCCGGGCTACGCGGATTGCACAGACTTCTACGCACGGACCTCCCGATGCTGCCGTGCTGGCGTCAAGGGTGCGCTTCAAGCCATGGGAACGGCGGGCTAATAGCGCCACCCAGGGGACAGCAGCAGACCCCCCGGCGACGCCGAGGGGTCTGTGAGGCTCTTAGGGGTGGCTCAGGACAGGCCGGGGCCCCGCACCGGGATGCTGGTGAACGTCGGCTGCTCTGGTTCCGGCGAAGTGAAGAAGTCGTTGCCCTTGTCGTCGACGACGATGAAGGCGGGGAAGTCCTCGACCTCGATCTTCCAGACCGCCTCCATGCCGAGCTCCTCGTATTCCAGGACCTCGACCTTCTTGATGCAGTCCTGGGCGAGGCGGGCGGCCGGGCCGCCGATGGAGCCGAGGTAGAAGCCGCCGTGCGCGGCGCAGGCGTCGGTGACCTGCTGGGAGCGGTTGCCCTTGGCCAGCATGATCTTGGAGCCGCCGGCCGCCTGGAACTGCTCGACGTAGGCGTCCATGCGGCCGGCCGTCGTCGGGCCGAAGGAGCCGGAGGCGTAGCCCTCGGGGGTCTTGGCCGGGCCGGCGTAGTAGACCGGGTGGTCCTTGAGGTACTGCGGCATGCCCTCGCCCGCGTCCAGCCGCTCCTTGATCTTGGCGTGCGCGATGTCGCGCGCCACGACCAGCGTGCCGGTCAGGGACAGCCGCGTCTTGACCGGGTGCTTGGTCAGCTCGGCGAGGATGTCGTCCATGGGGCGGTTGAGGTCGACGCGGACGGCGTCGAGGTCCGGGCCCGCGCCCTCGGTCAGCTCCTCGTCGGTGGTCTCCGGCAGGAAGCGCGCCGGGTCGGTCTCCAACTGCTCCAGGAAGACGCCCTCGGCGGTGATCTTCGCGACGGCCTGGCGGTCGGCGGAGCAGGAGACGGCGATGGCGACCGGGCAGGACGCGCCGTGCCGGGGCAGGCGGACCACGCGCACGTCGTGGCAGAAGTACTTGCCGCCGAACTGGGCGCCGATGCCGATCTTCTGCGTCAGCTCGAAGACCTTCTCCTCCAGCTCCTTGTCGCGGAAGCCGTGGCCGGTGGGGGAGCCCTCGGCGGGCAGCTCGTCCAGGTAGTGCGCGGAGGCGTACTTGGCGGTCTTGAGCGCGTACTCGGCGGAGGTGCCGCCCACCACGATCGCGAGGTGGTACGGCGGGCAGGCGGCGGTGCCGAGCGAGCGGATCTTCTGCTCCAGGAACTTCATCATGGAGCCCTCGTTGAGGACCGCCTTGGTCTCCTGGAAGAGGAAGGACTTGTTCGCCGAGCCGCCGCCCTTGGCCATGAACAGGAACTTGTAGGCGCCGCCGTCGGTGGCGTACAGCTCGATCTGGGCCGGGAGGTTGGAGCCGGTGTTCTTCTCGTCCCACATGGTCAGCGGGGCCATCTGCGAGTAGCGCAGGTTGAGCTGGGTGTAGGCGTCGTAGATGCCGCGGGAGAGGGCCGCCTCGTCGCCGCCCTCGGTCAGGACGTTCTGGCCGCGCTTGCCCATCACGATCGCGGTGCCGGTGTCCTGGCACATCGGCAGCACGCCGGCCGCCGCGATGTTGGCGTTCTTGAGGAGGTCGAGGGCCACGAAACGGTCGTTGCCGCTGGCCTCGGGGTCGTCCAGGATCTTGCGGAGCTGGGCGAGGTGGGCCGGGCGCAGGTAGTGCGAGATGTCGTGCATCGCCTCGGCGGCCAGCTTGCGCAGCGCCTCCGGCTCGACCTTGAGGAACGTCCGGCCGTCGGCCTCGAAGGTGCTCACGCCCTCCGAAGTGACCAGGCGGTACGGGGTGTTGTCCTCGCCCAGGGGGAGCAGGTCGGTGTAGGCGAATTCCGGCATTGGGGGTCATTCCTTACTCGGAGGGGCTTCGGCTGGCATCTACGGCAGCGCCTGAACAGCGTAGAACCCTGGCGCCCGGCCGCCGCTGTGAGGTAAGGCTCAGTTGGCGGGCCCGCACCGCCTTCCGGACTCCGGCCGATCCGGGAACCCCGCCCCGCCTTCCGGACTCCGGCCGATCCGGGAACCGCGTCGCCGCGGAGCCGCCTGGAGGGGAACCTCACGATTCGCCACTCGCGACCTATCGCGTTTCGCTACGCTGGTGCCGTGGACGCCGACAATCGAGTGCCGAGCCCCCAGCCCCCGCCCGGGCCCCTCCGCGCCTCCGACGCCGACCGGGACCGGATCGCCGGAATCCTCCGGGAGGCGCTGGCGGAAGGCCGGCTGGACGCCGAGGAGCACGCCGAGCGGATCGACGGCGTCTACCGCGCCAAGACCCTGGGCGAGCTGGAGCCCTTCGTCCGCGACCTGCCGGTGGCCGCCGCCCGTCCGCAGCCCGCCACCGGCG
This sequence comes from Streptomyces sp. NPDC031210, assembly GCF_055570395.1. Lineage (NCBI taxonomy): Bacteria > Bacillati > Actinomycetota > Actinomycetes > Kitasatosporales > Streptomycetaceae > Streptomyces > Streptomyces sp. NPDC031210. The sequence goes on along the minus strand of NZ_JBVIHH010000004.1, from coordinate 222,612 downwards.
CGTACGCCGATGTCGGCACCCCGCCGGACCAGAATCTGGTCGCGGTCTTCAGCGCCTCGATCCGCAAGGGCCGCTGGCGGGTGCCCGCCCGGATCAACGCCGTCGCGATCTTCGGCAGCGTGGAGATCGATCTGACCGAGGCGCTCTTCCCCCAGCAGCGGATCGAGATCAACGTCACCGCCGTCTTCGGCGCCGTCGAGATCCGCGTCCCGGAGAACGTCACGGTGCGCGGCAGCGGCTCCGGCGTGCTCGGCGCCTTCGAGATCACGTCGCACGAGGCCGACGACCGCGACGCCCCGCAGATCATGGTCAACGGTTACGCCGTGCTGGGCAGCGTCGAGGCCAAGCCCCGGCGGGGCGCCGTGCTGCGCGATCTGCGCGACCGGCTCCGCGCGGAGCGCCGCGACCGGCACGACCGGACGCTCCATGAGCGCCGCGACCGCTTCCGTAAGGACCTCGACGGCTGACGCGGCTTTCTCCGGTGGCCACGGTGTGCATAAGCGTGCGCACAGCGGGTAGGGCTGGGGCATCGTCTCTCGTACGGCTGCGGGGTGCGAAAAGCCGTGCGCAGCGAGACGGGCAAGGGTGAGTTCTTCGCCGAAGCCGTCGTCAGGAGTAGACCGTGCTGCTACCGCATCAGCCCCTGCAGAATGCCGCTGTCGTTCCGTCCCAGCGAGTGCCCGCTCGCGACGAGGCCGGCCCCTGGCATTCGGAGGCGGTGTGCCGCCGGGACGAAGCCGGGCTGTTCTTCGCCCCGTCCAAGGAGCCGACCGCCGCGCGACTGGCCAGGGAAGAGGCCGCCAAGCGGGTGTGCGCCCGCTGCCCGGTGATGGTCGAGTGCCGTGAGCACGCGCTGCTCCAGCCGGAGCCCTACGGCGTCTGGGGCGGGCTGACCGCGGCCGAGCGCCGGGTGGTGCTGGCCCGTCGGCGGCGCCGGGAGACCGAGTTGCAGCGCGCCGCCCACCTGCCCGTCGTGAGCTGACGGCGCCGGACGGCGCCGGAGCGCGGCACTCCTCCTCGCATACGGACCACTTCGCCCCCGCCGGAGCGTCTCCGGCGGGGGCGAAGCGTGTCCTTCGCTCCGCGCACGCCCCCGGGGGGGCCGTGCGCGGACGGCGGCTAGCTGGGACGCTCGAAGTCCACCGAGCTGTACGCGCGGAGCTTGGACAGCCGGTGCTGGGAGTCGATCTGGCGGATGGTGCCCGACTTCGAGCGCATCACCAGGGACTGGGTGTAGGCGGTCTCGGCGCGGTAGCGCACGCCGCGCAGCAGGTCGCCGTCGGTGATGCCGGTGGCGACGAAGAAGACGTTGTCGCCGCTGACCAGGTCCTCGATCTGGAGCACCTTGTCCAGGTCGTGGCCCGCGTCGAGGGCGCGCTGCCGCTCCTCGTCGTCCTTGGGCCACAGCTTTGCCTGGAGCGTGCCGCCCAGGCACTTGAGCGCGCAGGCGGCGATGATGCCCTCGGGGGTGCCGCCGATGCCCAGCAGCAGGTCCACGCCGGTGCCCTCGCGGGCCGCCATGATCGCGCCGGCGACGTCGCCGTCGGAGATGAACTTGATCCGGGCGCCGGCCTCGCGGACCTCCTTGACCAGGCCGTCGTGGCGGGGCCGGTCCAGGATGACGACGGTGACGTCCTCGACGGCGGACCGCTTGGCCTTCGCGATCCGCTTGATGTTCACGGCCACCGGCGCGGTGATGTCGACGTAGTCCGCCGCCTCGGGGCCGGTGGCGAGCTTGTCCATGTAGAAGACCGCCGACGGGTCGAACATCGTGCCGCGGTCGGCGACGGCCATCACCGACACGGCGTTGGCCATGCCCTTGGCGGTCAGCGTCGTACCGTCCACGGGGTCCACGGCGACGTCGCACTCGGCGCCGGTGCCGTCGCCGACCCGCTCGCCGTTGTAGAGCATCGGGGCGTTGTCCTTCTCGCCCTCCCCGATGACCACGACGCCGTTCATCGAGACGGTGTGGATCAGGGCGCGCATGGCCTTGACCGCCGCGCCGTCCGCACCGTTCTTGTCACCGCGCCCGACCCAGCGGCCCGACGCCATGGCGCCGGCCTCGGTGACCCGGACCAGCTCCAGGGCGAGGTTGCGGTCGGGGGCCTCGGGGCTGACCTCTAGCGGGGGCGGGAGATGATGCTCGGTCATCGAGCGCACCTTTCTGTACGGCGACGGCCGGAATATTGAGGGTGGGCACGACTTTATCGGTAGGTCGCGAAAATGAGCAGGGGGCCCTATCGCATGAGCAGCCGCCAGGGCGCCGGGCGGCGGGGCCGTAGGCCCTGGTCACGGCGGCTCGCGCGGCGTCCGGGCGGCGTCCGGGTGGCGGCTCGTGAGGCCGGGTGCGGGCCGTCGCCGGGGGGCCTGTCCGACGCGCCGGGGGCATGGGGGACCATAGGGGCGTGGCAGGTATGCGAGGCAGGCAAACGGTGCGGGACATGGTCCTGTCGCTGGCGGTGATCGGCGCTCTGGTCGGGGCGATCTATTTCTTCATCCCGCACGACGACAGCGAGAGCGCCGCCCGGAGCGCGGTGAAGACGGTCGACTACCGCGTGGAGCTCATGACGGCCCGGCGTGCGGCACCGTACGCGGTCGCCGCCCCCAAGGGACTGCCGAAGACCTGGCGCGCCACCTCCGTCTCGTACAAGGCGACCAGCGACGGCAAGGGCGGTGCCTGGCACCTGGGTCTGCTGGACCCGGAGCAGGAGTACGCGGCGGTCGAGCAGAGCGACGAGACCGCTCGGACGTTCATCGAGGACGTGACGCTGGGCGCGACGAAGGCCGCCGGCAAGCAGGCCGTGGGCGGCGCGAAGTGGGACCGGTACAAGGGCGAGAAGTACAACGCCCTGGTGCGACGGGAGGCCGGCGTGACCACGGTCGTCACCGGCACCGCGCCGTACGGGCGGCTCGCGGAGCTGGCCGCCTCCCTGGAGGCGAAGAAGGGCTGATATGGGCGCGGTCCCTGGCGGGATCCGGACGTACGACGAGGCCGCCGCACCCGTGAGGGGTGCGGCGGCCTCGTCGTCATGGGGGTCTCAGGTCGCCGTGGGGGCCTCAGACGGTGGCGGTGGCCTCGGCGAACTCCAGGCGCGGCGAGCGCGGGAAGAAGGCGTCGGCGCCCGGCTTGCCGATGTTGATGACGAGGAAGGACTTCTGCTTGCCGTCGCCGAAGAACTCCTTGTCGACGCCGGTGAAGTCGAAGCCGGTCATCGGGCCGGCGGCCAGGCCGGCGGCGCGGATGCCCACGATGAAGTAGCCGGCCTGGAGGGTGGCGTTCTGCGTGCCGGCGGCCTCACGGGCGGCGAGCTCGGAGAAGTACGCGTCCTTGAGGCCCGGCATGGCCGGGAAGAGCACCGGGAGCTTCTCGTGGAAGTCCAGGTCCACGGAGAGGATCACGGTCAGCGGCGCGGACAGCGTCTTGGGGCCGTTGGCGCCCATGGCGTGGTCGGCCAGGCGCTGCCGGGCCTCCTCGGACCGGACCAGGGTGATCCGCAGCGGCGACTGGTTGAAGGCGGTCGGCGCGTACTTCACGAGGTCGTAGATCGCCTGGACCTGCTCGTCCGTCACCGGCTCGTCCGTGAACGTGTTGGCGGTCTGGGCCTCGCGGAAAAGCAGGTCCTGAGCGGCGGCGTCAAGGGCGAGAGACATAAGGGCACCTCGGTGAGTCGGCGGGATGACCAGGTTCCTCGATCGGGTCCGAGGAGGCTCCTGGGGCTACGACAAACCACTCTAACCGGAATAGGTGAAGTTTCAACTAAAGCTGGCCTATTGTGAGCCGCCTCACATGAGCGTGTAAGTGCGGAGGGGTCGCGCGGTGCTCGTCCGACCCCCGTGGCAGGCGCCTCTACGCGCGCCCCGCCTCCCCCTCGCCCGACTCCGCGAGCGCCGCGTCCAGTCGGGCCCGCGCGCCGTCCAGCCACCGGCGGCAGACCTTCGCCAGCTCCTCCCCGCGCTCCCACAGCGCGAGCGACTCCTCCAGCGTCGTGCCGCCCGCCTCCAGGCTGCGGACGACCTCGATCAGCTCGTCCCGCGCCTGCTCGTAGCCGAGCGTGGAGTCCGATCCCACCGATTCCACCGATCCCGTCGGGCCCGCCGCCTCGTCCGATCCCGACGGCGCCACGGATTCCCCCGGGCCGCCCGCGCCGGCCGCCGCCCCGCGCTCCGCGTCCGTCACATCGTCGCCCGTCTTCGCCTTCGCCATGTCTCCCACCCTATGCGCGGGGTGTGACAGCGCCCGGGACGCCGTCCACCCGCACCCGGAACTCGCCCTCGGCCACCCTGGCCCGCAACTCCTCGTCCGCCCCGACCTCTTCCGGCGACCGCACCGCCGCCCCGTCCGGCTTCTGGAGCACGGCGTAACCACGCTCCAGGGTCGCCTTGGGGGAAAGTGCGACCACCCGGGCGAGGGTGTGCGACAACTCGGAGTCGGCCCGGTCCAGCAGGTGCCCCAGCGTCCGCCGGCCGCGCTCCAGCACCGCCGTCACCTGCTGCTCGCGCTCCTCGATCATGCGCTGCGGCCGCTGCATCGACGGGCGGTGCAGGGCCGCGGCCAGCCCCCGCTCCTCGCGCTCCAGGAACCCACCGACCGCGCGCCGGGCCCGCTGGCGGAGCTGCTCGACGCGGACCAGCTCCTCACCGACGTCCGGCACGACCTTCTTCGCCGCGTCGGTCGGCGTCGAGGCCCGCAGGTCGGCGACCAGATCCAGCAGCGGGCTGTCCGGCTCGTGCCCGATCGCCGAGACCACGGGCGTCCGCGCCGCCCCCACGACCCGCACCAACTGCTCGTCGGAGAACGGCAGCAGATCCTCCACACTGCCGCCGCCCCGCGCCACGATGATCACGTCCACCTCGGGCAGCGCGTCCAGCTCCCGGACGGCCTCGATCACCTGCGGCACCGCGTGCACCCCCTGCACCGGCACATTGCGCACCTCGAAGCGGACGGCCGGCCAGCGGTGCCGGGCGTTCTCCAGGACGTCCCGCTCGGCCGCGCTCGCCCGGCCGCAGACCAGCCCGATGAGCTGCGGCAGGAACGGGAGCGGCTTCTTGCGGTCCGCGGCGAACAGCCCCTCCGCCGCCAGCGACTTCTTCAACTGCTCCAGACGCGCGAGGAGTTCACCCACCCCGACGGGCTTGATCTCGGCGGCCCGCAGCGACAACTGGCCCCGCGGCGCGTACCACTCCGGTTTGGCGTGCACCACCACCCGGGCGCCCTCGCTCACCACCTCGGCCACCTTGTCGAACACCTGGCGGTAGCAGGTCACGCTGATCGAGATGTCGTACGACGGGTCGCGCAGCGTCAAAAAGACCACGCCCGCGCCAGGCCGCCGCGAGAGCTGGGTGATCTGCCCCTCCACCCATACCGCGCCGAGCCGGTCGATCCATCCGCCGATGAGCCGGGAGACCTCGCCGACCGGGATCGGCGTTTGCGGGGACGTGGAGACAGCCATACGAGCGAGAGTAACGGCGGCCACTGACAGCGGAGGCCGTACGGGGACGGGCGCGGGCGTACGGGCACGAGCGCGGGCCGTTACGGGACGGGCGCGGGGCGTACGGTGCCGCACGCACGCCCTCCGCCCTCCGCGCACCGCCCCCGCCGCTTCAGCGCGCCCCCCGCCTCACCGCCCGGCCCCGCCCGTACTCCCACGCCAGCACCGCCAGCCCCGCCACCAGCCACACCCCGCCCACCGCCCGCGCCGTCCCCGACGCCTCGGCGATCACCGCGCTCACCACCGTCAGACCCAGCAGCGGCACCACCGCGTGCGTGAGCACCCGCGGCGTCCCGCCCCGCCGGCGGACCCAGAACCACCCGATCACCGACGCGTGCAGCAGCCCGAAGGCCGTCAGCGCCCCGACGTTGACGATCGACGACAACCGGTCCAGGCCGTCGTCCCGCCGGGCCGCCCAGACCGCCGCCACCAGGGTCACCAGGGCCGCGCCCAGCAGCGCCCGGCGCGGCACCCCGCTGCCCGCGTCCACCTTCGCCATCGCCCCCGGCAGCCGCCGGTCCCGGGCCATCGCGAACAGCAGCCGCCCCGCCGCCGCCTGCCCCGCCAGCGCCGCGAAGGCCGCCCCGACCGCCTTGCTCACCGCCACCAGGTCGTGCAGCCAGCCGCCCACCGCCGCGTCGACCGTGGCGTAGAACGCGTCGCCCTGCTCCGCCGGCCGCGCCGCCAGCTCCGCCGCGCTCATCGGCGCGAGCAGCGCCGCCAGATACGTCTGCACCGCGAACAGCGTCCCGGCCACCACCAGACACGTGAGCACCGCCCGCGCCACCCGGTCGGACCCGAGCGGCCCCCGCCGCTTCCCGCCCCCCGGCGCGCCCCGCGCCTCCTCCGCGAACGCCGCGACGGCGTCGAAGCCCAGATACGACAACACCGCCACCGACACCGCGGCCAGCACCGCGTTCACCGAGAAGCCGCCCTCACCCGTCAGCGGCTCGGCCCAGCCGCGCCGCGCGCCGTGCGCGATCAGCTCCGCCACCGCCGCGACCACGAACACCGCCAGCACCGCGATCTCCATGGCCAGCACCGCGAACCCGGCGACGGCCGCGGCCCGCACCCCCCACAGGTTCAGCAGCGTCGTCACCAGCACCGCCAGCGCCGTCCACACCCACGCCCGCACCGAAGGCACCAGCGCGTGCATCGCGATCCCCGAGAAGAGGTACGCGACCGCCGGGATCAGCAGATAGTCCAGCATCGCCATCCACCCGGCGATGAACCCCGGGCCCTCACCCAGCCCCACCCGCGCGTACGTATAGACCGACCCGGCCCGGGGGGCGACCCGCACCATCTGGGCGTATGAGCAGGCGGTGAACGCCATCGCCACCGTCGCGACGAGGTAGACGGCGGTGATCGCGCCGTGTGACGTGGCCCGCAGCGTGCCGAAGATGCCCACCGGCGCCATGGGGGCGATGAAGAGCAGCCCGTAGACGAGCAGATCCCGGAACGTCAGGGTCCGGTGCAGCGAGCCGCTCCCGGGGCCCGCACCGGTCGCCGCGACACCGCCGCCGCCCGCCCCGCCGCCGCTGGTCTCGCCGATCGTGCCCGGCATCGTGCCTCCTCCGTGCGCTCGTCATCAGTCTGGTCCACGAGCCGATCTTCGGCGGCCGAGGTACGCCCGTACGATGGGACGCATGACTGCTACGCCCAGCACCCCGCCCGCCACCACCCCGAGCGGAGACGCTTCGCGTCGCGGTGACACCCGCCGGGTCCTGCTCGCCGCCCCCCGGGGCTATTGCGCGGGCGTGGACCGGGCGGTGATCGCCGTCGAGAAGGCCCTTGAGCAGTACGGCGCGCCCGTCTACGTACGTCACGAGATCGTGCACAACAAGTACGTCGTGAAGACCCTGGAGAAGAAGGGCGCGATCTTCGTCGAGGAGACGGAAGAGGTGCCCGAGGGCAACATCGTCATCTTCTCCGCGCACGGCGTCGCCCCCGTCGTCCACGACGAGGCCAAGCGCGGCAAGCTCGCCACCATCGACGCCACGTGCCCGCTGGTCACCAAGGTCCACAAGGAAGCCGTCCGCTTCGCCCAGGAGGACTACGACATCCTCCTCATCGGCCACGAAGGCCACGAAGAGGTCGTCGGCACCAGCGGCGAGGCCCCCGAGCACATCACCATCGTCGACGGCCCCGAGGACGTCGCGAACGTCGAGGTCCGCGACCCCGACAAGGTCGTCTGGCTCTCCCAGACCACGCTCTCCGTGGACGAGACGATGGAGACCGTCGACGCCCTCAAGGGCCGCTACCCCAACCTCCTCTCGCCGCCCAGCGACGACATCTGCTACGCCACCCAGAACCGCCAGGTCGCGGTCAAGCAGATGGGCGCCGAGGCCGACCTCGTCATCGTCGTCGGCTCCAAGAACTCCTCCAACTCCGTCCGCCTCGTAGAGGTCGCCCTCGGCGCCGGCGCCCGCGACGCCCACCTGGTCGACTACGCCGACGAGATCGACGAGTCCTGGCTGGAGGGCGTGCGCACGGTCGGTGTCACCTCCGGCGCCTCGGTCCCGGAAATCCTCGTCCACGGCGTCCTGGACTGGCTCGCCGCGCGCGGCTACGAAGACGTCGAGACGATCACGGCCGCCAAGGAGTCCATCGCCTTCTCGCTCCCCAAGGAACTCCGGCGCGACCTGCGCGCCGAGGCCCGCTCCGCCGTCGAGGGCTGAACCGGCCGCAGGGACCCGCCCCGCCCGCCGGGTGCCGTCCGGGGCCCGGCGCGCCGTCCGGGGCCCGTCCGGCGGATGCTCGCGCCCCGTCCGGCGGATGCCCGCGATCCCGCGAACATCCGCCGGGCAGCCTCTAGCCTTTCCCCATGAATGTCTTCGGCGTGGACATCGGCGGTACGGGCATCAAGGGCGCCCCGGTGGATCTGGAGCGCGGCGCTCTCGCGGACGAGCGCTACAAGGTGTTCACCCCGCACCCGGCCACCCCGGAGGCGGTCGCGGACCGCGTCCGGGAGGTCGTGGACCACTTCGGCTGGACGGGCCCGGTCGGGGCCACCTTCCCCGGCGTGGTCACCGGCGGCACGACCCGCACGGCCGCCAACGTCGACGCCCACTGGATCGGCACGGACGCCGGCGCGCTGCTCAGCGGTCGTCTCGGCGGCAGCCCGGTGACCCTGCTCAATGACGCGGACGCGGCCGGCCTGGCCGAAATGCGCTACGGCGCGGGCCGCGGCCGCACCGGCACCGTCGTCGTCCTCACCTTCGGCACCGGCATCGGCAGCGCCGTCTTCACCGGCGGCCGCCTGGTGCCCAACACCGAGCTCGGCCACCTGCGACTGCACGGTCACGACGCGGAGAAACGCGCCTCCACCAAGGCCAAGGAGGACGAGGACCTCACCTGGCCGCAGTGGGCGCACCGGGTCCGCGACTACCTCGCCCACGTGGAGATGCTGTTCTCGCCCGAGCTGTTCGTCATCGGCGGCGGGATCAGCCGCAAGGCGGAGAAGTTCCTGCCGCTGATCGAGGACATCAGGGCCGAGATCGTGCCGGCTCGGCTTCAGAACAACGCGGGGATCGTGGGGGCGGCGATGGCTGCGCACGCCGCCGCGGCCGGCGACCCACCCGCGACGGACGGCTCCCCGCCGACTGCCGCGCCGCCTCCGCCGCCCGGCTCCCCGGTCCCCCGGAGCGCTTCCCCGGCGGCACCACCGCCGCCCGGCGCCGGGCGCTGATCATCACCCGGCGGCCCAGCGCGAACAGCCCGCAGGCCAGAGTGCCCGCGTACAGCCACCCGGCGTTCAGCGCCAGGACGGTGAAGACGCCCATCACCAGCCCGCCGAAGCCCGCCGGACCCCGGTGCAGCGGCACCGCGCCGAGGGTGAAGGCGAGGGGCAGCGTGACCGGCGCGGTGATCAGGTCGTACGGCCGCACCCACACCGCCGCGCCGATGCCCACCAGCAGAAAGAACACGCCGTACGCGGTTTGCGCGCCGCCGAACAGCAGCCGGTCCACGCCCGCGAAAGCCAGCAGCGCCAGGGTGGCCAGCAGCCAGCAGCCCAGCCCGGTGAGCTTGGGCTCCGGCATCCGCCGCAGGACGGCGACCGGGCCCAGCAGCGCGCGCCGCTTCGGCCGGGCCCGGTAGACGGTCGTCGTCTCCACGCCCTCCGCCGGCCCCTGCCCGTTCTCCGGCCCCGACCCGGTCCCCGGCGCCCGGGACCGGGTCGGGGCCCGCGCCCCGTCCTGCGCCGGCCCGTGCGCCGGGGCCCGCGCCCCACCTCCCACGGGCCCGGGCACCGCTTCCCCGCCGCGGGAGTGCCGTCCGTCCTGGCCCACGACCGGACGACGACGCTGCGACGGGCTCTGCTTCGGCGTACGCGCTTCATGTTGCTCCACCCGCCAACGGTAGGCCGCCGAACCTGACCAAGAGGCCCTGAGACACGCCCTTTGGCCGAGGTGGGGGAGCGGATGGGGGGTGAGGGGGGCGGCGGCCGGGCGGGCGTGGCCGGGTGGGGTGGGCAGTCGTCCATGGCCGGGCTGGGCCGTCGCTCCCGGGCGGGCTGGACGGTCGCTCCTGGCGGGCTGGGCGGTCGTACCTGGCCGGGCCGGGCGGTCGTCCCCAGCAGGGCTGGGCCGCCGTCCCCGGCCGGGCTGGGCCCCCGCCGCCGGGCGCCCCGTAGACTGGTGGATCGGCCCCTCAGGGAGCCGTCCACCGCCCTCCACCTCCTCGCTCCGGGAAGTCGCCACCGTGTCGCTCACGATCGGAATCGTCGGTCTGCCGAATGTCGGCAAGTCGACCATGTTCAATGCCCTGACCAAGAACGACGTGCTGGCGGCCAACTACCCGTTCGCCACCATCGAGCCCAACGTCGGCGTCGTCGGCGTCCCGGACCCGCGTCTGGCCACCCTCGCCGGGATCTTCGGCTCACAGAAGATCCTTCCCGCGACCGTCGACTTCGTCGACATCGCCGGCATCGTCCGCGGCGCCTCCGAGGGCGAGGGCCTGGGCAACAAGTTCCTCGCCAACATCCGCGAGTCCGACGCGATCTGCCAGGTCATCCGCGCCTTCAAGGACGAGAACGTCGTCCACGTCGACGGCAAGGTCTCGCCCAAGGACGACATCGAGACCATCAACACCGAGCTGATCCTCGCCGACCTCCAGACCATCGAGAAGGTGCTGCCGCGCCTGGTCAAGGAGTCCCGGATCCAGAAGGACAAGGCCGTCCAGGTCAAGGCCGTCGAAGAGGTCAAGGCCATCCTGGAGGAGGGCCGCACCCTCTTCTCCGCGGGCATCACCAAGGACACCGACCGCGGCGCCCTCCTGCACGACCTGCACCTGCTCACCACCAAGCCGTTCCTCTACGTCTTCAACGTCGACGAGGACGAGCTGGTCGACGAGGACTTCAAGAACGAGCAGCGCGCCCTCGTCGCCCCGGCCGAGGCCATCTTCCTCAACGCCAAGCTCGAACAGGACCTCGCCGAGCTCGACGACGACGAGGCCCTCGAACTCCTCCAGTCCGTCGGCCAGCAGGAGCCCGGCCTCGCCACCCTCGCCCACGTCGGCTTCAACACCCTCGGCCTCCAGACGTACCTGACCGCCGGCCCCAAGGAAACCCGCGCCTGGACGATCAAGAAGGGCGCCACCGCCCCCGAGGCCGCCGGCGTCATCCACACCGACTTCCAAAAGGGTTTCATCAAGGCGGAGGTCATCTCCTTCGCCGACCTCGTGGAAACCGGCTCGGTAGCCGAAGCCCGCGCCGCCGGCAAGGCCCGCATGGAGGGCAAGGACTACGTCATGCAGGACGGCGACGTGGTGGAGTTCCGCTTCAACGTGTAGTGACGTCCATGCTGTGCGTTAACTGATTAGTCAAACGTGCAAGTCAGGAGGGGTCGGGCTCCGTCGAGTCCGACCCTTTCTGTATTCCCGTGCTGACTTGGTGCTGACTTGGAATCGCGATGTCAGGCCGACTGGCCCGGTACCAGCTTGTCCAGGTCGAGGCTGATCTCGAACGGCAGGGATCGCTGGAGCGCGTGGCGGAAGATCCCCGCCGGCGCGTACGAGCCGGTCGGCTCGTCGAGCTCGTAGACGTGCACGGCGGGGACGGTGTCCTCGTCCTCGATACACCAGTAGTGCCGGATGCCGGCCTCGGCGTACTTACGAAGCTTGACGGTCCGGTCGCGGTGGGCAGATTCCGGCGAGACGACCTCGACGACGAGCTGGACGTCTTCGGGAGCGAACCAGGTGCAGTCAGGGTCGTATGGGGCCGTGGTCACCACGAGGTCCGGTTCCGGGCGGTTCCGGGCATCGAGGCGGATGGTCATCTCCCGGCCGACCCGGAAACCCGCTGGGGCCTGCGCCCTGAGAGCCAACGTGAGGTCGGTGACGATCTCTCCGTGCCACCAGCGCTGGGGCGACATCATGAATACGAGGGCTCCGTCGATCAGCTCGGTGTGGCGCGGCGCTTCCGGGAGGCGGTCCAAGTCCTCCGCGAACCAGCCTTCCGCGCGCGGCGGGCGCATCCAGTCGGGCAGTGCGGTCATGGCTTCACGGTAGCGGCCCGCAGCGCAGGCTGGAGAGCTGACGATCTCAGCCGGATGATTTTCGGCAACTTTCCACGCTGCACCAGCCACCTGCCTAGCATCCGGTCATGAGCGACTCATCGGTTCAGATCGCCACGGTGGTCATTTCCGTGGCGGCTCTCGTCTTCTCCACGACGGCCGCGTTCTGGTCTCTCGTCTACAACCGGCGTCAGGCGAGGGCGGTTGCCGAGGCCAACGCCCTCACGGAGAGGGCCCAACGCGAGCAGGCGGAACCGTACGTCATCGTCGACATCAGGCCCCGCATCCCTGGTTCGTCATTGCTTGTGCTGGTGATCGAGAACATCGGCCAGACGCTGGCCCGCAACGTGCGCATCTCGGTGAGCCCTCCGCTCCAGACCACTCTGGGTGCCGAGCGGGCCGAGACCCTCAACCGTGCTGTTGGTCGGCGCATCGCGACCCTTCCCCCCAAGCGCCGCGTCCCCTTCGTCATGGATGTCGGGCCATCAACTCTTCTCCTCGGAACTCCCCAAGGTGTACGAGTTCCAGGTTGACGTGGACGGCCCCTTCGGTCGTGTGGGCACGCTGACCTACACAGTGGATCTTGAGGCCCTGAGGGATAGCGCCCTTGAGACCGACTCGGTGGAGTGGAGTGTGCATCAGGTCGCCAAACACTTTGGGGAGACCGTGAAAGCGCTGGGGCGGCAGGCGCGGTCGCTTGACGAGTTGAGTCAGCAGATTCAGCGGGGGTGTTGAACGGCAGGACTCGGAGCGCCCGTCGGACGCTGACGTTCCCGACTCGATGGAACCCGCCCTCCCTGAAACCCCTATGGCGCCGTTGAGTGACGATGGCGATCCGGCGTAACGGTCATACTCCCGTGCTGATTCTGTGCTGTCTTAGCCCGCCAAAAACCACGTTTTCGCAGGTGGGAGGGGTGCTATACGTTCCGCTTCAACGTCTGACGCACGGCAGCCTCGAACGGCGTACGGCAGCATGTGAGGAGGGGTCGGGCCGTCGTGGGTCGGGCCGTCGTGGCTCGGCCCCTTCGTCATGCCCGGGGCGCCGTAGCGGAATCGATGCCGAGGCCTACCCCACGCCGCCCTCCAGCAGTTCCTTGAGTTTCTGTTCGTCGAGCGGCATCTCCTTCCGCGCCCTGGGGCGGACGACCAGGGGAACCAGGAGCTTGCCCATGCCGTGGCCCTCGAAGTCGAGGTCGATCGTCACACGCGACCGCTCGCCGTCGCCGAACGGCTCGATCGTGCCCTGGACCTCGCTTCTGACGGGCCCGTCGATGCCCCTGAGGTGCCAGCCGTGCGGCGGGTCGATGTCGGTGACCTCCATGGTCATCGGGAACTCCCGACGGCCGAGGCGCCGCGTCACGACCACGCGCGACCCCACTCTCAGCGGAAGCTCGCCGAGCGGCCGCACGGATACGGCACTCTCCTGCCACTCCGTGAGGTGGGTTGGGTCGGTCACGTAGGAGTAGATGTCCTCAGGTCGGCGCGCGATGGTGACGCTCTCCTTGATGGCGGACATTTCGCCTCCTTTGTTGGCTTATATCCCCATGATCTCACCGGCGCCGCCTGTCGGCGCAGCGTGGCAGGACGCGCGGATCGGCGCGGACGGCGCAGGGGGGAGATGGGGGTGTCGTGTCGGGTGCCGAGGAGGCGGGAGGCGGGCCTCGCCCGGTGCCGGCGGCGGCGGTGTGCCCGGGCCGCAGTGGGCAGCTACGGCCACCTTGTCCCCGAATCGCGGGACCGCTGCCGTGACGTCGTGCAGGGGGCGGGCGACGGGGTGGAGCTGGCCGTGCGCGGTCACGGTGGGCAGGGGCCGGGCGTGCTGTTGCTGCACGGGGCGGGGCGCACGCTCGTCGACTGGGAGCGGGTCGCGCCGTTGCTGGCGGCGCGGCACCGGGTGGTGGCGATGGATCTGCGGGGGCATGGACGGTCGGGTGACGGGACGGCGCCGTGGACGTTCGAGCTGGCGGTCGAGGGCGTGCGGGCCGTGCTGGCGGCGTGCGGGATGCCGGACGCGGTGGTGGTCGGACATTCGATGGGCGGGAGGGTGGCGGCGCTGTGCCTGGAGGGTGACGGCGCGACGCCGACGGCGGTGAATCTCGACGGGCACGGGATGGGGCGGCCCGAGCAGTACGTGGGGTTGGAGCCCGCGTACGTGCGTCAACGGCTCGCTCAGGCGCGGAAGTTCGCGGAGGAGGCAGGTGGGCGGACGTTCGGCGCGGAGGCGTTGGCGGGGGTGCTGGGGTATCAGGCCGCGATGGGCGCGGAGTTGGGGATTCCGGCGGAGCTGATGGAGGCCGGGGTGCGGCGGTCGCTGGGCCGGGCGCCCGGTGGGCAGTTGTTCCTGCGGCCGGGACGGGCGCAGGCCGCGCAGGCGCAGGAGGCGATGGCAGGGCTCGATCTGTTCGCGCTGTACCGGCGCCTGGCGCGGCCGCTGCTGATCGCCCGCGCACTGCGGCCGAACCCGCCGGTGCCGGGTATGCCAGAGTGGTTCGACGGGTTGATGGCCGCGTACGTGGAGGGATTGCGCCGGGATCTGGGGGAGTTGGCGCGGGCGTGCCCGAACGTGACCGTCGCGGGCGTCGAGGGGACGCATGCGATGGTCGTGGAGCGGCCGGAGGAGGTCGCCGGCCTGGTCGCGGAGTTTGTGACCGGGGTGGCCGGGTGACCGGGGTGACCGGGGTGGCTGGGGTGACCGGGGAGGGGTGAGGGGTCGGTCGTTTGTGGGTGCGCTGCCTCGGCGGGCCGTTGGTTCGCGCGGGGGCTCCCGTAGCGGCGGCTCGCCGGAGCGCCCCGGTCCCCCCGGGCCTCGTCGGTGTGGGGACACCTGAGGTGGTCAGCCGGAGGCCACGCCTCGCCTCGGCGTGGGAATGCCTGAGGCGGTCAGCCGGAGCCCCCGGCCCCGCCTCAGCGTGGGAACACTTGGAACAAGGTGGCCGGGCGGCCGAGGTGGCGTTCGCCGGATGTGTGGAGCATATTTTCGATGAAGGTGCGGGCGTAGGCGTGCGGGTCCTGTTCGGGGCCGCCCAGGCCCTTGATGTACGCCTCGTGGGCGGCGAGGGAGGCGACCGCGCGGTCGATTCCGGGGCCGACCTCGGCCGCGTGGGTGGGGTAGGGGGAGCCGGCCACGGCCACCCAGCGGACGCCGTTCCAGGGGGCGAGCCCCTGCTCGTCGGTGAGTTCGGGGAAGATCCAGCGGTTGCCGGCGTCGCCCGCCGCGTCCAGGACGGCGCGGCCGACCACCCGGTGGTCGGGGGTGTTCCAGTGGACACCGCCCCAGGTGTCGTGGTGGTTGAGCGTGATCAGGAGCTCGGGGCGGTGGCGGCGGATCGCGGCGGCCAGATCGCGGCGCAGCGGCGTGCCGGCCTCGATGACGCCGTCGCGGTGGTCGAGGAACTCGACGGCGTCGACGCCGACGAGCGCGGCGCTGGCCCGCTGTTCGGCCTCGCGGATCGCGGCGCACTCGCCGGGGGCGAGTCCGTCGATGCCGGCCTCGCCACGGGTGACCAGGAGGTAGGTGATCTCCCGTCCGGCGTCCGTCCATTCGGCGATGGCGGCCGCCGCGCCGTATTCGAGGTCGTCGGGGTGGGCGACGACGGCGAGGGCGCGCTGCCAGTCCTCGGGCATGGGCGCGAGGGCGGAAGCGGCCGACGGGGCGGACGAAGCCGACGAGGCCGACGAGGCCGACGAGGCGGATTCTTCGGGCACGGTGAGGGTTTCCTTTGCTGAGTGCGGCCGGGGCCGGGCGGCCGGAGTCTCGCCGGGGGGCCGGGCCGCCGGCAACGGTGGTGCGCGCCGTGGTTTCCGATCTTTCCGGAGCGGTCTGTGGTTTTCCGGAGGGGGCCGCGCGGGTGATGCTCCTTGAGACCGCTCGTGGGACCTCTCGTGAGACGTCCCATGAGGCGTTCCGAAGGACGTTTGCGTCCGTTTCGATCATGGCATCTGGGGACGGCGGGCGCCGGAAATTCGCCAAATCCGGTGGGGGAGCGGCCGGGTGCTCGGGTGTGGTGGAGTCGCAGTGGAGCGTGCCGGGGTGTGGAGGGGGCGTGCGGAGGGGGTGGAGCGTGCCGGGGATGGTGTGGGAGAGCCGCGTCGCGGGGAGACGTCGGGCTTGAGGGCTCATCTGTATACCCGTTGAGCTGCGCTTCATCACATCGGGTGAATTTCTGGCCTGAGGTTGCGGTTGGCGACACGCGGTTGTCACGCTGTTGCTGACTGTCAAGCTGTTGGGAGGGGCACGTGCCTTTCGGTGAGCAGCCCGCGTACCTCCGCGTCGCCGGCGACCTGCGCCAGAAGATCGTCGACGGGGTGCTGCCGCCGCACACCCGCCTTCCCTCCCAGGCGCGCATCCGCGAGGAATACGGCGTCTCGGACACCGTCGCGCTGGAGGCCCGCAAGGTGCTGATGGCCGAGGGGCTCGTCGAGGGCCGTTCGGGGTCGGGCACCTATGTGCGCGAGCGGCCCGTCCCGCGCAGTATCGCCCGGGCCGGTTACCGCTCCGGCGGCGGCTGTACGCCGTTCCGGCAGGAGCAGACGGACGAGCGGGTGAAGGGCACCTGGGAGTCCAGCAGCGAGCAGGAGGCGGCCAGTTCGGCGGTCGCGGCCCGATTGCGCGTCCCGGCGGGCGCGAAGGTGATGCGCACCCGCTACGTCTTCCGGGCCGAGGGCGAGCCCTCGATGCTCTCCACGTCGTGGGAGCCCCTGGAGGTCACGGGGCGGACGCCCGTGATGCTGCCGGAGGAAGGGCCGCTCGCCGGGCGCGGGGTGGTCGAGCGGATGGCGGCCATCGACCTCGTGGTGGACAACGTCGTGGAGGAGGTCGGGGCGCGCCCGGCGCTGGCCGAGGAGGCCCATGCCCTGGGCGGGGTGCCCGGCCATGCGGTCCTGGTCATCTCGCGTACGTACTTCGCGGGCGGCCGCCCGGTCGAGACGGCGGACGTGGTGACCCTCGCCGACCGCCACCGGGTGACGTATCACCTGCCGGTGAAGTAGCGAGGGGCGACGGGGGAGGGGGCTGACGGGCGGATGGGCTGACGGACGGACGGGCTGACGGACGGACGGGCTGAGGGACGGGCGGGCCGGGGCTGTCGGGGGCGGGGGTCCGTGCTCCGCCGCCGACTCGCCCCTCGCCGCCGCACTGCCCCGGCCGCCACACCGTCCCCTCGCCCTCGCCGCCACGCCGCCCCCGCTGCACGCCGCCCCTCGCCGCCGCACCGCCCCCGGCGGCCACACCGCCCGCCCCGCCGCACGCCGCCCCCTCGCCGCCGTCACGCCGTCGACTCGCCCCCTCCCCGCACCGCCCCGGCGGCCGCACCGCTCCCGCCGCCACGCCGCCCCCCCGCCGTAACGCCGCCCCCGCCGTAACACCGCCCCACCACCCCCTCCCGTAATGCCACTTGTGCCCGCACATCCCCCGCCGCCCTTGCCGCTTTTGTCTGGATTTCCGGTAAATGGTGGCTGGATCTTGGTGTTGGGAACCTCACAGACCCTCAGCTAGGAGGGAGTTTTCGCCAAATGCGGGAATCCGATCTTCCGATTCGCTCTTACGATGGCGAAGTTTGTGCACGGCACGGGGGAAGACCAGGAGACCAAGCACGTGAGCACGACGAAGATCCCGGGTGCGGAGCAGGGCTCGCACTCGAATTACCGTCGGTCCCTCGGGACCATCGCCCTGACCGCGACGGGGCTCGGGTCCATCATCGGCTCCGGCTGGCTCTTCGGGGCCGAGCGGGCCGCGGCGATCGCCGGACCGGCCGCGATCCTCGCCTGGGTCATCGGCGCGGTGGTCGCGCTCACGATCGCGCTGACCTACACCGAGCTGGGCTCGATGTTCCCCAAGGCCGGCGGCATGGTCCGCTACGGCCAGTACTCGCACGGCTCGCTCGCCGGCTACCTCGCGGCCTGGGCGAACTGGATCGCGATCGTCTCGGTCATCCCCGGCGAGGCCACCGCCTCCGTCCAGTACATGAGTTCCTGGGACTTCGGCTGGACGCGGGCTCTCTACGACGGCAAGGAGCTGACCGGCACCGGCGTCGGCCTGGCCAGCGTCCTGCTGATCTTCTACTTCTTCCTGAACTGGTTCGCGATCTCGCTGTTCGCCAAGACCAACACGGCGATCACCGTCTTCAAGGTCGTCGTCCCGATCCTGACCGCGGGCGCGCTGATGCTGGCGCACTTCGACACCGGCAACATCGTCCAGCACGGCGGTTTCACGCCCAACGGCTGGAGCTCGGTGTTCACCGCCGTCGCCGTCTCCGGCATCGTCTGGGCCTACAACGGCTTCCAGTCGCCGCTGAACCTCGCCGCCGAGGCCCGCAACCCGGGCAGGTCGCTGCCCAAGGCCGTCATCTGGTCGATCGTGATCGCGCTGGTCATCTACGTCGCCCTCCAGGTGGCGTTCTTGATGGCCGTCCCCGGTGACGAACTGACCGCCGGCGGCGGTTGGGCCTCGCTCGGCTACAACTCCCCGCTCGCCGACCTCGCGGTGGCCTGGGGCCTGAACTGGCTGGCGCTGCTGCTGTACGCGGACGCCTTCGTCTCCCCGTCCGGCACCGGCATGATCTACGCGGCCACCACCTCGCGCATGATCCAGGGCGTGCAGGAGAACGGCCACCTGCCGGGCATCTTCGGCCGCGTCGACAAGAAGACCGGCGTGCCGCGACCGGCCCTGGTGCTCAACCTCGTGATCGCCTTCCTCTTCCTCGCGGTGTTCCGCGGCTGGGGTTCGCTCGCCGAGATCGTGTCGGTCGCGACGGTCATCTCCTACATCACCGGCCCGGTGGCGGTGATGTCGCTGCGCCGCCTGTCGCCCGACCTCAAGCGCCCGGTCCAACTGCGCGCGATGCCGTTCATCGCCCCCGTCGCGATGGTCTTCGGCTCGCTCGTCCTGTACTGGGGCCGCTGGCCGCTCACCGGCAAGGTCATCCTGATCATGGCGGTCGGGCTGCCGGTGTGGGCCTGGTACGAGATCGGCAAGCCGCTCACGCGGGGCCGCAAGCCGTGGGCCGAACTGCGGCCGCACCTCAAGGCCGGCGCCTGGATGGTGGCGTACCTGCTGGTCATGGCCGCGGTCTCGTACGCCGGTGGCAAGGACTTCGGCGGCCGGGGCTACCTGCCCGAGGGCTGGGACCTCCTCGTGGTCGCGGTCATCGGCCTGGCCTTCTACTACTGGGGCGTGCGCAGTTCGTGGCGCAACCCGTCGCTGGTCGCGGTCGAGGCCGAGACCCTGGCCGGGCACGCGGCGGACGCGGCGGCCGCAGCGGGGACGGCCTCGTCGGACACGGACGCGGACCCGGACGCGGACCCGGACTCCGACGGCCGCCGGTCGGACGACGACAAGGCTCCCGTCGGCGCCTGAGCCCCCGCGGACCACCGCACACCCACCGGCCACTCGCGGGCCCCACCCGGCATACCGGGCCGCGGGTGGCCGGTTCGGTACCTCTTTGTGCAAATCCGTATCCGCTGCGTGAAGGTCGGGCGTACGCTCGGGCATATGCGGATTGCGGTTTCGGCATCAGCACAGGAGGGGCGCGTAACGGCGCGCTGCGCGGCGGACGGAGGGGCGCGATGACCGACAGTGGAGCCGTGCTGCCCTGGCTCGTCATCCGCCAGGATGAAGGTGGTAACCGCTATCGCGTCGGTCGTTACGCGACCCGGGCAGAGGCGGAGCGGGTCGCCGACCGGCTCGTCACCCGGGCTCACCAGCAGCTTTACGTGGTCGAGCGGGTGAGCCGGGCGGTCGGCTGAGCGGCGGCGGACGAGGGGCGGGACGCGAGCGGGGGACGTAGGCTGCCGGGCATGACAACGGTGCGCATAGTGGTCGGGGGAGCGGTGTGCGACGGCGGTCGGCTGCTGGCCGCCCGGCGGAGTGCGCCGCCCGCCCTGGCCGGCCGCTGGGAGCTGCCCGGCGGCAAGGTGGAGGACGACGAGACGCCCGAGCAGGCGCTGGTGCGCGAACTCCGCGAGGAGCTGGGCGTCGAGGCGGCGGTGCTGGATCGCATCCCGGGTGAATGGATCCTGCGGCCCGGCTTCGTTCTCGGCGTATGGCAGGTCCGGCTGGTGTCCGGCTCGCCGCGCCCGCTCCAGGATCACGACGAACTGCGGTGGCTGCTGCCCGGCGAGGAGGGGCAGGTCGACTGGCTCGACCAGGACCGCCCGGCGGTCACCGAGGTGATGCGGCGGCTGGCGGCGACGGCCGAGGCCGAGCGGGCGCCGCGGGCGGGGACGGCACCGGGACGCTGACCGGCCCGGCGGGCGGGTTCCCCCTGGCGCCCGCCGCATCCGCCGCGCCCGGTACGCCATTGGTGCCACAGCGCGACCTCGTAGGCGATACGCCGACCGTGATACCGGGTATGTCCTGGTTAGCCCCCTTTGTCATGTGGGCGTCTCGTGGGGGACCCCTCCGGCTGGGAAGTGATCGGCGTGAGCGACAGCGCAGCGGCAGGGGCCTGGGAACCGCCCTCCGCCGATGCCCGCCCGCCCGGCGCAGCCACCGGCCCCTCCACCGCCGAATGGAGCTTTCCGGCCGAACCCGGCGCGGTCCGCACCGCCCGTGGCATGGTCCGCGACGTACTGGCCGAATGGGGGGTCAACGGCATGGCCGACATGGCCGTGCTGCTCGTCAGCGAACTCGTCACCAACTCGCTGCGCTACGCCAGCGGCCCGATCGGCGTACGCATGATGCTGCTCAGTGGGGGTGGACTGCTCGTGGAGGTCTCCGATCCGCTGCCCGATCCGCCACGGGAACGGGCCGCCGCACCGGACGACGAGAGCGGCCGTGGATTGCAGCTCGTCGCGGGCAGCGCGCGCCGCTGGGGCACCCGCGCCGGAAAGACGGGCAAGACAGTGTGGTTCGAGCTGTCGGTGGCTGGTTAGGAGACAGGTTGGAGTCGTGATCGTTGCCGTTTCATCGTCATTCCGTCGATGGCCTGCGATCGAGACTGTGCTGTGATCGTGAAGACCGTGTTCCGGATCGCCGAGGTGCTGGATACTCGGCTGGTCCGGTCCGGGCACGATGAGCTGGAGGGGACGGGGCTCGTGAGCGAGATGTCATCTGGCGGGGCAGGACCCGCGCAGGCCGAAGGTCAGGGCGGTGCGGACGGCCCCGGCGGCCCAGGTGAGCGTCCGCATGCGCGCGACGGGCACGGACTGCCGCTCTGGCAGAGCAGCCAACCCGGATCGATCTACGACTACATCCGCGTCGCCTCCTTCTCGCTGGGCCCCGACGGGCGCATCGAGCAGTGGAGCGAGCGGGCCGCCCAGATGCTGGGCATCCCCGCCCGGTACGCCGTGGGCAAGGACCCCATCGAGGCGTTCATCCCCGGCGAGCTGCGCGAGAGCGGGTACCGCAAGGTCTCCGAGATCCTCGACGGCCGGGAGTGGACCGGCCTGGTGCCCTACCGCCGGGAAGCGGACGCCGAGGCCGAGGGGCTCGCCGAGATCTATGTGATGCCCTCCGAGACGGAGAGCGGCGAGCGCGCCGCGGTCTGTCTCGTGGTGGATGTGCGCGCGCTGCGCGGCATCGAGACCGACCTCGCCGCCTCGCAGGCCGTTTTCGGTCAATCTCCCATGGGATTCACCCTGTTCGGCACGGATCTGAAGCTGCTGCGGGTCAACGAACGGTTCGCCACCGTCTTCGGCGGCCCCGCCGCCAAGTACCGCGGCCGCACCCCCCACGACTTCCTGCCCCGCCACGAAGCGGACCGGATGACCGCCGCGCTGCGCCGGGTGCTGGAGACCGGGGAGCCGGTCACCGAGATGCAGTTGGTCGGCGCGGTGCCCGGCGAGGACGACCGCCGCCGCTGGTCGGTGTCGCTCTACCGCCTGCACGGCGCCAGCGGCCGCCCCATCGGAGTCGCGGCGCTCGCCGCCGATGTGACGGGGCGTCGGCGGGCGGAGCGGGAGGCCGCCAACGCCCGCCGCAACCTCGCCCTGCTCAACGAGGCCGGCGCCCGGATAGGCAACTCCCTCGACCTGGAGACCACCGCCCGCACCCTCCTGGACGTCGCCGTCCCGCAGTTCTGCGACCTGGCCTCCGTCGACCTCTACCAAGGACTGCTGGCCGGTGACGAGGCGCCGCCCGGCATGACCGACGGCAGCGCGGAGCTGCGCCGGGTCGCGTTCGCCAGCGCCGTCTCCGACGCCCCGCTCGCCACGACCGCCTGCTGCGTGCCCGAGGAGGGGCCGGACCCGGTCGCCGTCGGCGCCGTGCACCGCTATCCCTTCAACTCGCCCTGCGCGGGCGCCCTGCGGACCGCCCAGGCGCAGATCATCCCGGGCCGGGACGCCGACGACCGCCAGGAGCTGGGCGCGGTGGTGCACTCCACCCTCGCCGTCCCCATGGTCGCCAGGGACACCGTCGTCGGGCTGGTGCAGTTCTCCCGTACGAAGGGCAGCGAGCCGTTCGGCGAGCGCGACACGGCGCTGGCGGTGGAGCTGGCCGCGCGCGCCGCGGTCTGCATCGACAACGCCCGCCTCTACCGGCGCGAACACGAACGCGCGCTGATCCTGCAGCGCAGCCTGCTGCCACCCGGCGACCCGGAGGCCGCCGGCCTGGACATCGCCTGCCGCTACCTGCCCGGCACCACCGCCACCGAGGTCGGCGGCGACTGGTTCGACGTCATCGAGCTGCCCGGGCACCGCACCGCGCTGGTCGTCGGGGACGTCATGGGGCGCGGCCTGCGCGCCGCCGTGGCCATGGGCGAACTGCGCACCGCCGTACGGACGCTGGCGCTCCTGGACCTGGAGCCGGCCGAGGTCCTCTCGGCGCTGGACGAGATCGCACGCGGCCTGGGCGGGGGCGGCGACGGCCGGGCGAGCGGGCGGGCGCCGCGCAGCCGGTCGGCCGCCGGCGCCGCCGGCCCCGAGCCGCACCGCTCCGCCCGTACCGCCGACTTGTCCGAGGTCTACCTCGCCACCTGCGTCTACGCCGTCTACGACCCGGTGACCCGGCGCTGCACGTTCGCCAACGCCGGCCATCTGCCGCCGGTGCTGGTCGAGGAGGGCGAGGACGCCCTGCTGCTGGACGTGCCGCCCGGGATGCCGCTGGGAGTGGGCGGTGAGCCGTTCGAGGAGATCGAGGTCGACCTGCCGGACGGCGCGCTGCTCGCCCTCTACACCGACGGCCTGGTGGAGTCGCGCGACCATCCGCTGGACGAGGGGCTGCGGGCCTTCCGCCGGGCCCTGTCGGACGCCGACCGGCCGCTGGAGGACGCCTGCGACCACGTGCTCAGTGCCCTGGACACCTCGCACGGCGAGGACGACATCGCGTTGCTGATGGCCCGGGTGCACGGCCTGCCCAAGGACGCGGTGGGGGACTGGAATCTGGCGCCGGACGCCCGCTCGGTCGCCCGCGCCCGGGAGCTGGCGCGCGATCAGCTCACCGACTGGGGCCTTCAGGAGCTGGTCGACACCACCGAGCTGCTGGTCAGCGAGCTGGTGACCAACGCCCTGCGGCACGGCCACGGCGAGATCAGGCTCCGGCTGCTGCTGGACCGCACCCTGGTGTGCGAGGTGTGGGACGCGGACCTGGCGCAGCCGCGCCGCCGCCGCGCCCGGGACACCGACGAGGGCGGCCGCGGCCTGCAACTGGTCGGTCTGCTCAGCGCCGGGTGGGGCAGCCGCCGCACCCCCCGCGGCAAGACCGTCTGGTTCGAACTCGCGCTCCCCGACGGTGAGTCGGAGCCCGCGGACGCGGCGGAAGCGCTGCTGAGCCTGTTCTGAGCGTGGGGGGGGGGGGGGGGGGCGGGGGGGGGGGGGGCGGCGGCCCCCCCCGGCCCGGAGAGGAGGCTCGCCGCTGTTCCCTCCCCCCCACCGCGCGTCTGTTTCTCGCCTCAAAGCAACGGGTGGGCTTCTAGT
>NZ_JBVIHH010000004.1:133828-198748 GCF_055570395.1 Streptomyces sp. NPDC031210 | reverse complement strand
TGGGAGGAAGGGAGAGATAGGAAGAGGGCGCCACCCCCCCCCCCCTCCCCCCCCCCCCCCCCCCCCCCCCCCCCCCCCCCCCCCCCCCCCCCACCGCCGCCGCGAGCGTCGCGGGGCCGCGTCCTCAGTCGCTCATGCGCCGCGCCGCCTGATCTTGTTGCCGAGCCAGACCAGCGGGTCGTACTTGCGGTCCGCGGCCCGCTCCTTCAACGGGATCAGGGCGTTGTCGGTGATCTTGATGTGCTCGGGGCACACGTCCGTACAGCACTTGGTGATGTTGCACAGGCCCAGCCCGTGCTCGTCCTGCGCGGTCCGCCCCCGGTCCAGGCCCGCCTCGTCGGCCGCGTCCAGCGGGTGCATGTCCAGCTCCGCGATCCGCATCAAGTAGCGCGGACCGGCGAAGAGCGGCTTGTTCTCCTCGTGGTCGCGCACCACATGGCAGGTGTTCTGGCACAGGAAGCACTCGATGCACTTGCGGAACTCCTGCGAACGCCCCACATCCTCCTGCCGCATGCGGTACTCGCCGGGTCCCAGCTCCGGCGGCGGGACGAACGCCGGAATCTCGCGCGCCTTGGTGTAGTTGAACGACACGTCGGTGACCAGATCACGGACGACCGGGAACGCCCGCATCGGCGTGACGGTGATCGTCTCGTCCCGCCCGAAGACCGACATCCGCGTCATGCACAGCAGCCGTGGCCGCCCGTTGATCTCCGCGCTGCACGAACCGCACTTGCCCGCCTTGCAGTTCCAGCGGACGGCGAGATCGGGCGCCTGGGTGGCCTGGAGCCGGTGGATGATGTCCAGCACCACCTCGCCGTCATGGACCTCGACCCGGAAATCCGCCGGCCCGCCGCCGCTCGCGTCGCCCCGCCACACCCGGAAGTGCGCGGTGTAGGTGCCCGAAGCCCCGGCCGCCTCGCCCCCGGCCGGCTCTTCCCCGACCGGTTCCTCCCCGGCCGCTTGCTGCCCGCTCACCGGCTCAGCTCCTCGTCCGTCAGGTACTTCACCAGCTCCTCCTTCTCGAAGAGCCCGAGCAGGTCGGGGCGGATCGGCGGGGTGACGCGGCGGGAGAGCCGGATCCGGCCCGGCGCCGCGTCGGCCTCGCCCTGCCCGGCCAGTTCGCAGACCAGGACGACGGCGCGCCAGTCGCGGTCCATCCCCGGATGGTCCTCGCGGGTGTGCCCGCCGCGGCTCTCCTCGCGCTCCAGCGCCGCCCGCGCCACACACTCGCTGACCAGCAGCATGTTCCGCAGGTCCAGGGCCAGATGCCAGCCCGGGTTGTACTGCCGGTGGCCCTCGACACCCGCCCGCCGGGCCCGGACCCGCAAGTCCGCCAGCCGCTCCAGCGCCTGCGTCATCTCGCTCTCCTTGCGGATGATGCCGACCAGGTCGTTCATCGTCTGCTGGAGCTCCTGGTGGAGGGTGTACGGATTCTCCGCCGGTGCCTGCCCCGCACCGCCCGGCCCGGTCTCCTCGGCGCTGAAGGGACGCAGCGCCTCCGCCTCGGCGGCGTCGGTCTGCGCCGTATCGGGCGCCGGCCGGTCGGTCACCGCCGCCGCGTACTTCGCCGCGTGCAGCCCCGCCCGGCGGCCGAAGACCAGCAGGTCGGACAGGGAGTTGCCGCCCAGCCGGTTGGAGCCGTGCATTCCGCCGGCCACCTCACCGGCCGCGAACAGCCCCGGTACGCCGGTCGCGGCGGCCGTGTCCGGGTCCACCTCCACCCCGCCCATCACGTAGTGGCAGGTCGGGCCCACCTCCATCGGCTCGGCCGTGATGTCGACATCCGCCAGTTCCTTGAACTGGTGGTGCATGGACGGCAGCCGGCGCTGGATGACCTCGGCCGGCATCCGCGTGGAGACGTCCAGGAAGACGCCGCCGTGCGGCGAGCCGCGCCCCGCCTTGACCTCGGTGTTGATGGCCCGGGCCACCTCGTCGCGGGGGAGCAGTTCGGGCGGGCGGCGGTTGTGGTCGGGGTCGTCGTACCACCGGTCGCCCTCGGCCTCGGTCTCGGCGTACTTGTCCTTGAAGACGTCCGGGATGTAGTCGAACATGAACCGCTTGCCGTCGCTGTTGCGCAGCACCCCGCCGTCGCCGCGCACCGACTCGGTGACGAGGATGCCCTTGACCGACGGCGGCCAGACCATGCCGGTGGGGTGGAACTGCACGAACTCCATGTTGATCAGCGGCGCGCCGGCCAGCAGCGCCAGCGCGTGGCCGTCCCCGGTGTACTCCCAGGAGTTCGAGGTCACCTTGAAGGACTTGCCGATGCCGCCGGTGGCCAGCACCACCGCCGGGGCGTCGAGCACGAAGAAACGGCCGGATTCACGCGCGTAGCAGAACACGCCCGCCACCCGCCCGCCCGTCCCGGAGCCGCCGGGCGCACCCGCGGTGAGCACGCGGGTGACCGTGCACTCCTGGAAGACCTTCAGCCGGGCGTCGTACGCGCCGAACTCCCGCTCGTCCTCCTGCTGCAACGAGACGATCTTCTGCTGGAGGGTGCGGATCAGCTCCAGGCCCGTACGGTCACCGACGTGCGCCAGGCGCGGGTACTCGTGGCCGCCGAAGTTGCGCTGGGAGATCCGGCCGTCCGGCGTCCGGTCGAACAGCGCGCCCCAGGTCTCCAGCTCCCACACCCGGTCCGGGGCCTCCCGGGCGTGCAGTTCGGCCATCCGCCAGTTGTTGAGGAACTTCCCGCCGCGCATCGTGTCGCGGAAGTGCACCTGCCAGTTGTCGCCCTCGTTGACGTTGCCCATGCTGGCCGCGATACCGCCCTCGGCCATCACCGTATGGGCCTTGCCGAACAGGGACTTGCAGATCACGGCCGTCCGCATGCCCGCCTCGCGGGCCGCGATGGCGGCCCGCAGCCCGGCGCCGCCGGCGCCCACCACGACCACGTCCCATTCCTGCCGGTCCAGATGCGCCATCAGAAGAACCTCGGATCGTCGAAGGCCCCGGTGGCCAGGAGGAACACGTAGAAGTCGGCGGCGGCCACGCTGATCAGCGAGGCCCAGGCGAGCTGCATGTGCCGCGCGTTGAGCCCGCTGACCCAGCCCCACAGCCGGTAGCGCACCGGATGCCGGGAGAAGTGCCGCAGCCGCCCGCCGACGATGTGCCGGCAGGAGTGGCAGGAGAGGGTGTACGCCCAGATCAGCACGATGTTGACGAGGAAGACCAGCGACCCCAGGCCCATGTGGCCCCAGGCGTGGTGCTCGTCGCGGAAGGAGAGCACCGTGTCGTAGGTCAGGACGCCGGCGACCAGCACCGCGAAGTAGAAGAAGTAGCGGTGGATGTTCTGCAGGACCAGCGGGAAGCGGGTCTCGCCGGTGTACTTCCCGTGCGGTTCGGCGACCGCGCAGGCCGGCGGCGACGCCCAGAAGCCGCGGTAGTACGCCTTGCGGTAGTAGTAGCAGGTCAGGCGGAAGCCCAGCGGGAAGATCAGGATCAGCAGCGCGGGGGACAGCGCCCACCAGCCGCCGAACAGCTCCCAGTTCGGGCCGCCGTGCATCGGCGCGCAGTTGGCGGCCAGGCACGGCGAGTAGAAGGGCGAGACATACGGCGCGTGGTAGTAGTCGCCGTTGGCGAACGCCCGCCAGGTGGAGTAGACGATGAACGCGAGCAGTCCGGCGGCGGTGCCGGCCGGCGCCAGCCACCAGCGGTCGGTGCGCAGATGGCGGGCGGGGATGGCGGCGCGTGAGGCGTCATGCACGCCGCTCGCGCCGCTCCGTGGTGAGGGTTCGGTACCAGTGGCCAACGTCGGTCTCCGTGTAAGGGGCTCCGTCGGGGCGGGGCTGGAATGGGCAGAGGGGCGGGCGTCGGGGGTGGCACTCAGGGTGCCGGGAATGGCACTTAGGGTGCCCGGCGGTCGTGCGCGCCCAAACCCTCCTCTTCGGCGCCGGCCCACAGCGCCGGGTCGTAGGGCGCTTCGGGAACCCACACCATCGCCTGGGCCGGAACGCCCGGGGCGGTGGCCGCGGCGCTCTCCCTCAGCAGGGTGAGGCTCTCGCGCAGATGGTCCGTGTCGCTGCGCACCCGGCGTATCTCCAGCCCGCCCCCGGCGCTCCGCTCCAGCCGCTCCACGGACCGGACCAGATCCTCCAGGCTGCGCTGTACCGCCGCTAGGTCATCGTGCAGGGACATGACGTGCCTCACCTCCGAAGGTGTGGTGGGCGATCTCATGCGCCTGCGAGTGTCGCGCGTCACAGTCGCGGTTGGGAAGAGATCCGGCGCGATTGCGGCGGCGGACCGGTGCGTTTCGGCTGCCGCGCGCCGGGCCCCGCGCACCGCCGGCCGGCCCGCGCGGCGTTGGGCCGGCCGGGTGGCCTTGGCACGGCGGCCGACGTGTCGGGCCGCCGGGCTTCACCCGGTCGATTTCAGTGGGGGAGCCATAGATGTGATGAGCCGCAAAGTCGGCCGAACGTGTTGCGCGGGACAAGCCCCAGGTGCGGCGGCTCGGTGCGGCGCGGGCGAGCCCGGAGGTAACAGTCATGACCGACCACGTCAGCCCAGGTGCCGCGTCCCGCGGGCGCCGCTGTGCCGCGCTCCTCGCGGCGGGCGTGCTGCTCCCCCTGCCCGTACTGGCCGGATGCGCCGGCGACGATTCCCCGGAATCCGCCACGGCGTCACAGGACATCGCCCCGGCCGCCCGCGACCGGCTGAAGGACGGTGGCACCGTCCGCTGGGCCGTGGACGGCCTGCCCAGCACCTTCAACGCCTTCCAGGCCGACGCCGACGCGACCACCTCGCAGGTCACCGGCGCCGTCCTGCCCAGCCTGTTCACCGTCGACGGCAACGGCCGGCCGCAGCGCAACGCCGACTACCTCGACGCCGCGGACATCAGCGCCCGCGAACCCCGACAGGTCGTCACCTACAAGCTCAACCCCAAGGCCCGGTGGAGCGACGGCCGGGCGATCGGCGCCGGCGACTTCGTCGCCCAGTGGAACGCGCTGCGCGGCAAGGACAACGCCTTCTGGACCGCCCGCAACACCGGCTACGACCGGATCGACAAGGTCGAACAGGGCGCCGGCCCGCACGAGGTGAAGGTCACCTTCGCCAAGCCCTACGCGGACTGGCGGGCCCTGTTCACGCCGCTCTACCCCAAGAGCGTGATGGGCGACGCCGACGCCTTCAACGACGGCGCCCGCGAGCGGCTGGCGGTCGCCGCCGGCCCGTTCACCGTCCAGAGCCGGGACAAGGCGAGCGGCCGCGTCACCCTCGTACGCAACCCCAGGTGGTGGGGCGCGCCCGCCAAGCTCGACACGCTCGTCCTGGAGGCGCTGCCCCACGAGAAGCGGTCCGCGGCGCTGGCCGCCGGCACCATCGACGTCGCCGAGGTCGACCAGGTGGCCGCCAAGAGGGTCGCCTCCGCCGGCGGCCCGGCCGGCTCCGGCAAGGACGGTGGCCAGGCCGGACCGCAAGGCGCCGACGCGGGTACGGACGCCAAGGCCGCGGCCGGGAGCGCGGCGCTGCGCGGCTACACGATCCGCAAGGCCCTGGAGCCCGCGTACACCCAGCTCGCCCTCAACGGCAGCACCGGGCCCCTCACCGACGAGCGGGTCCGCCGGGCGGTGGCCCGCGCCCTGGACCGCCAGGCGCTCGCCGACACCGTCCTCAAGCCGCTCGGCCTGCCCGCCCGGCCGCTCGGCAGCCATCTGCTGATGGCCGCCCAGCCCGGCTACGAGGACCACAGCGACGCGCTCGGCGGGCAGGACACCGAGGCGGCCAAGGCCCTGCTGGCCGAGGCCGGCTGGAAGCCGGGCGACGGCGCCGGGCCGGCCGTCACCCCGCGGTCCGCCGGGCGGAAGCCGGGCGCGCCGGCGGCCGGGGCCTCCGAGGGAGCCGCCGCCTCCCCGTCGGCGAAGCCGGGCCCGGCAGCGCCGTCGAAGTCGGCCGGGCCGGCCGGCCCGGAGACCGACGACGGCCGGGGCGCGCCGCCCGCGGCCGGCGACGCACCGCCGGCCGGCGCCCTCGCCCCGGCCGACGACAAGGAGGCCGACATCCGGCCGGCCGCCGCCGAGGCGCCGCTGTCCTTCACGGGCGCGGTGGGCTCCGAGGTCCAGCAGGCGGCCCTGCTGCGGCAGAGCGCGGCGATCTACAAGGCCGAGGCCGCGGCCCAGGACAAGGCGGCCGACGGGGACACCTCCTCCGCGGCCCACGCCCAGGCCCGGCGGTACCAGAGGCTCGCCGCGCAGGCGCTCGGCGCCGCCGAGCTGATCGAGACCGGCCAGGGCCCGCACCTGCCCGGCTCCGGCGGCCACGCGGGCCCCCGGCCGATGAGCGCCGCCCAGGCACGCGAGGCGAAGGCCGCCCAGGAGCGCGAGGCGGCCGCCTCCGCAGTCGCCGCGTCCGCCGCCCAGGAGGACGCGGCCGCCCACCCGGCCCGGCGCGCCGCCGTCCGGCCCGCCGCCGACGCCGAGGCGGGCGGGAAGACGGGCGGGAAGGCCGCCAAGGTGCCCGTCATGAAGAAGGACGGCAAGCCGCTGACCCTGCGCTTCGTGCTCCCCGACGGCGCCGGCTCCCAGCAGCTTCGCGACGTCGGCCGCCGGATCGCCGCGATGCTCTCCAAGATCGGCGTGCAGACCGCCGTCCAGCGGGTCCCCGACACCAGCTACTTCCAGGACCACATCGCCTCCGGCGACTACGACCTGGCGCTGTACTCCTGGCCCGGCACCGCCTTCCCGGCCACCGACGCCCGGCCGATCTACGCCAAGCCGCAGCCCGCGCCGGACGGCTCGCTGACCGTGGAGCAGAACTACACCCGCGTCGGCTCCGACCACATCGACCAGCTCCTGGAGCGGGCCACGTCCGAACTCGACGAGGACGCCTCGCACAAGCTGATGGAGCAGGCGGACGCGCGGATCTGGGCCGCGGCCGGATCGATTCCGCTCTACCAGCGGCCCGAACTGGTGGCCACGAAGAAGGCGCTCGCCAACGTCGGCGCCTTCGGTTTCGCCTCCCCGCGCTTCCAGGACATCGGCTACACGAAGAGCTAGCCAACAAATGGTGAGAAATCGCAGGTCATAGGGCATACGTACGGGCTGGGGCGGCCAATCCCGCCACAGCCCCGTACGATGGGGTGAGGCCGTGGCGTCTTCATGCCCGGCAGGCGCGCGTACCGGATGGACGCGTCGCCACCCACGATTCCGGGAGAAGCGCCGCCAGTATGCCCACCCGCCACGACATTCGTAACGTAGCCATCGTCGCCCACGTCGACCACGGCAAGACGACCCTCGTCGACGCCATGCTCAAGCAGGCAGGTGCCTTCGCCGCCCACGCCGCCGAGCATCTCGACGACCGCATGATGGACTCGAACGACCTGGAGCGTGAGAAGGGCATCACGATCCTGGCGAAGAACACCGCCGTGAAGTACCACCCCAAGGACGGCGGGGAGCCCATCACGATCAACATCATCGACACCCCCGGCCACGCCGACTTCGGTGGCGAGGTCGAGCGCGGCCTGTCGATGGTGGACGCGGTCGTCCTCCTGGTCGACGCCTCCGAGGGCCCCCTCCCGCAGACCCGCTTCGTGCTGCGCAAGGCCCTCCAGGCCCGGATGCCGGTCATCCTGTGCATCAACAAGACCGACCGCCCCGACTCCCGGATCGACGAGGTCGTCAACGAGACGTACGACCTCTTCCTGGACCTGGACGCGGACGAGGAGCAGATCGAGTTCCCGATCGTCTACGCCTGCGCCCGTGACGGCGTCGCCTCGCTGACCAAGCCGGAGGACGGCACCGTCCCGGCCGACAGCGAGAACCTGGAGCCGTTCTTCACCACCCTGCTCCAGCACGTCCCGGCGCCCGAGTACGACGAGAGCGCCCCGCTCCAGGCGCACGTCACCAACCTCGACGCGGACAACTTCCTCGGCCGTATCGCACTGCTCCGCGTCGAGCAGGGCGAGCTGAAGAAGGGCCAGACCGTCGCGTGGATCAAGCGTGACGGCACCATGTCCAACGTCCGCATCACCGAGCTGATGATGACCGAGGCGCTCACCCGCAAGCCCGCGGAGAAGGCCGGCCCCGGCGACATCTGCGCCGTCGCCGGCATCCCGGACATCATGATCGGCGAGACGCTGGCCGACCCGGAGAACCCGATCGCGCTGCCGCTGATCACGGTCGACGAGCCGGCGATCTCGATGACCATCGGCACGAACACCTCGCCGCTGGTCGGCAAGGGCGGCAAGGGCCACAAGGTCACCGCCCGCCAGGTCAAGGACCGCCTCGACCGCGAGCTGATCGGTAACGTCTCGCTGCGCGTCCTGGACACCGAGCGTCCCGACGCGTGGGAGGTCCAGGGCCGCGGCGAGCTGGCGCTGGCCATCCTGGTCGAGACCATGCGCCGGGAGGGCTTCGAGCTCACCGTCGGCAAGCCCGAGGTCGTCACCAAGGAGGTCGACGGCAAGACGTACGAGCCGATCGAGCGCCTGACGATCGACTCCCCCGAGGAGCACCTCGGCGCCATCACGCAGCTCATGGCGACCCGCAAGGGCCGCATGGAGACCATGACCAACCACGGTTCCGGCTGGATCCGTATGGAGTGGATCGTGCCGTCGCGCGGCCTGATCGGCTTCCGTACGGAGTTCCTGACCCAGACCCGCGGCACCGGCATCGCGCACTCCCTCTTCGAGGGCCACGAGCCGTGGTTCGGCGAGCTCCGCACCCGCCACAACGGTTCGCTGGTCGCCGACCGCGCCGGTACGGTCACGCCGTTCGCGATGATCAACCTCCAGGAGCGGGGTGTGATCTTCACCGAGGCCGGTACCGAGGTCTACGAAGGCATGATCATCGGTGAGAACTCGCGTTCCGACGACATGGACGTGAACATCACCAAGGAGAAGAAGCTCACCAACATGCGTGCGGCTTCCGCGGACACCACCGAGAACGTGGTCCCCCCGCGCAAGCTCTCCCTGGAGCAGTCGCTGGAGTTCTGCCGCGACGACGAGTGCATCGAGGTGACCCCGGAGACCGTGCGTATCCGCAAGGTCGTCCTGGACCAGAAGGAGCGCGGCCGCGCCGCGTCGCGCGCCAAGCGCTGACACCACCGCCGCCGCAGCGCGGCACCGCGAACGCCCCGCCGGACTTCACCTCCGGCGGGGCGTTCGCGCGTTCCGCTCGGGCATATGGCTGGTTTCTCGGGCTTCCGGGGCAGTGACGGCAGCCAGATCTGTGCTTTTCGTCCTCTTTTACGTTCTTATGTGGCCTAAGTGCGACCGAGGACTGAGGAGGCACCCATGCGCGGAGTCACGCGCGCGAAGTGGGCCGTCGGCGCGGTGGCCGTCGCCCTCGCGGCCACGGCCTGCGGAGGCGGCGGCGGTGCGGACAGCTCCGCGGTGGTCAGTGCCTCCTGGGGGGATCCGCAGAACCCGCTGGAGCCGGCGAACACCAACGAGGTCCAGGGCGGCAAGGTCCTGGAGATGCTGTTCCGGGGACTCAAGCGCTACAACCCCAAGACCGGTGCCGCCGAGAACGTCCTCGCCGAAAAGATCGAAACCAAGGACTCGCAGAACTACACCGTGACGCTGAAGGGCGGCTGGACCTTCAGCAACGGCGAGAAGGTCACCGCCAAATCCTTCGTGGACGCCTGGAACTACGGCGCGCTGCTGGACAACAAGCAGAAGAACGCCCCCTTCTTCCGGTACATCGACGGCTACGAACAGGTGCACCCGGCGAGCGGCACGCCGAAGGCGAAGACGATGTCCGGCCTTGTGGTGAAGGACGACAAGACCTTCACCGTCAAGCTCAACCAGAAATTCTCCAGTTGGCCCGACACGCTCGGCTACACGGTCTTCATGCCGCTGCCGCAGACCTTCTACCAAAAGCACGACGAATGGGTGAAGAAGCCCATCGGCAACGGGCCGTACGTCGTGGAGTCCTACACCAAGGGTTCCGCGATGAAGATGCGCAAGTGGGACGACTACCCGGGCAAGGACCCGGCCCGCAACGGCGGCATCGACCTGCGCGTCTACACCGACAACAACACCGCCTACACCGACCTCCAGGCCGGCAACCTCGACCTGGTCGACGACGTGCCGGCCGCGCAGCTCAAGAACGTCAAAACGGACCTGGGCGACCGGTACATCAACCAGCCGGCCGGCATCATCCAGACGCTCACCTTCCCCATGTACGACAAGAAATGGAGCGGGGCCGGCAAGGACAAGGTGCGGCGCGGGATCTCCATGGCGATCGACCGCGAGCAGATCACCAAGGAGATCTTCCAAAAGACGCGCACGCCCGCGACGGACTGGACCTCGCCGGTGCTGAAGGCGGAGGGCGGCTACAAGGACGGGCTGTGCGGCGACGCCTGCGCATTCGACGCGGACAAGGCCAAGCAGCTCATCAAGGACGGCGGCGGCCTGCCCGGCGGCAAGATGACCATCACCTACAACGCCGACACCGGCTCCCACAAGGACTGGGTCGACGCGATCTGCAACAGCATCAACAACACGCTCGACGACGACAACGCGTGCGTCGGCGCCCCGGTCGGCACCTTCGCGGACTTCCGCAGCAAAATCACCGCACACAAGCTGACCGGGCCTTACCGGGCCGGCTGGCAGATGGACTACCCGCTCATCCAGAACTTCCTCCAGCCGCTGTACTACACCGACGCCTCCTCCAACGACGGCAAGTTCAGCGACCCGGACTTCGACAAATTCGTCGACGAGGCGAACGCCGCCACCGACACCGGCGACGCGGTGGCGAAATTCCAGGACGCGGAGAAGATCCTCGCCGAGCAGATGCCGTCCATTCCGCTGTGGTACCAGAACGGCAGCGGCGGCTATTCCGACCGGATCGGCAATGTGTCGCTGAATCCCTTCAGCGTGCCCGTCTACAACGAGATCAAGGTGACCTGAGGGCGGCGGGCGCCGTCCCCGCGCGCGCCCGCTCCCCTCCCCGCTCGCGTCCGCCCGTCCCCCAGAACCTGGAGCCCTCATGGGACGCTATGTGATCCGGCGGCTGCTCCAGATGATCCCGGTGTTCATCGGCAGTACGTTCCTGATCTTCTTCATGGTGTACGCGCTGGGCGACCCCGTCGCCGCGCTGTTCGGCGACCGCGCACCCGACCCCGCCACCGCCGCGCAGATCCGCGCCGACCTCTACCTCGACCAGCCGCTGTGGAAGCAGTACCTGCACTACATGGGCCAGATCTTCCAGGGCGATTTCGGCACCGCGTTCAACGGCCAGAAGGTCACCGAACTGATGGCGGACGCCTTTCCCGTCACCCTGCGGCTCACCCTCGTCGCCATCGTCATCGAAATGGTCGTGGGACTGGTCCTCGGGGTGTTCAGCGGCCTCCGGCGCGGGCGGACCATCGACACCTCGGTGCTGGTCCTCACCCTGGTCGTGGTCTCCATCCCGACCTTCGTCAGCGGCTATGTACTGCAATTCCTCTTCGGCGTGAAATGGGGCTGGGTGAAACCCGCCGTCTCCACCGACGCCCCGCTCGACGAACTCCTGCTGCCCGGCGTGGTGCTGGCGCTGGTCTCCCTCGCGTACGTCACCCGGCTGACCCGGACCTCCATCGCGGAGAACGCCCGCGCCGACTACGTCCGTACGGCCGTCGCCAAAGGGCTGCCCCGCCACCGCGTCATCACCCGGCACCTGTTGCGCAATTCGCTGATCCCCGTCGTCACCTTCATCGGCACCGATATCGGCGCGCTGATGGGCGGCGCCATCGTCACCGAGCGCATCTTCAACATCCACGGCGTCGGATTCCAGCTCTACCAGGGAATCCTGCGGCAGAACTCGCCGACCGTCGTGGGCTTCGTGACGATCCTGGTGCTGGTGTTCCTCCTCGCGAATCTCCTCGTCGACCTCCTCTACGCCGTCCTCGACCCGAGGATCCGCTATGCCTGAGCGTTACGTCCCGAAGGAAGCCGTCACCCACGGCGACGGCGGAAGCGCCGCCCTGGCCATGGGGGAGGCGGAATCGCTGGAGCGCGCGCCGGGGGGCGGCCCGCCCGGCGGCGGGACCGGCAGGGCGCGCAGCCTGTGGAGCGACGCCTGGCACGACCTGCGCCGCAACCCGGTCTTCGTGGTCTCCGCGCTGATCATCGTCTTCCTCGTGATCATCGCCCTGTGGCCGCAACTGATCGCCGACGGCAACCCCTACCGCGCCGACCTGTCCAAGGCCCAGCACGGCTCCGCCCCCGGCCACCCCTTCGGCTTCGACACGCAGGGCCGGGACGTCTACACCCGGGTCGTCTACGGCGCCCGCGCCTCCATCACCGTCGGCGTCTGCGCCACGGCCGGCGCCGCCCTCCTGGGCAGCCTGCTGGGCGGGCTGGCCGGCTTCTTCGGAGGCTGGTGGGACACCCTCCTCTCCCGCCTCGCCGACATCTTCTTCGGCATCCCGGTGGTCCTCGGCGGCCTGGTCTTCCTCTCCGTCGTCGTCAGCACCACCGTCTGGCCCGTGGTCGGCTTCATCGTGCTGCTGGGCTGGCCGCAGATCGGGCGCATCGCCCGCGGCGCGGTGGTCACCGCCAAGCAGAACGACTACGTCCACGCCGCGCGGGCACTGGGCGCCGGCAACACGCGGATGCTGCTGCGGCACATCGCGCCGAACGCCGTCGCCCCGGTGATCGTCGTCGCCACCATCGCCCTGGGCACCTACATCGCGCTGGAGGCCACCTTGTCCTACCTCGGCGCGGGCCTGAAACCGCCCACCGTCTCGTGGGGCATCGACATCTCCTCGGCCTCCGGCTACATCCGCAACGCCCCGCACATGCTGCTGTGGCCGGCCGGGGCACTGAGCGTCACGGTGCTGGCGTTCATCATGCTCGGCGACGCCGTACGCGACGCCCTCGACCCCAAACTGCGCTGAGGAGCCGGCAGATGACGAGCGACGAGGGCCGGCCGGCGGGCGAGGGCCCGGAGCGGATCGACAGCCACCGGCGGGCGGCCGGCGGCCCGCCGGGGCCGGCGGGCGACCGCGCGGGCGCGGTACCGGTGACACAGGCGCCGGCGGCCAAGAAACCGGCCGGCGAGGAGCCGGCGGCGGACGAGCCGGCCCTGCTCGACGTGCGCGACCTGCGGGTGGAGTTCCGTACCCGCGACGGCGTCGCCAAGGCCGTCAACGGCGTGTCGTACCGGGTGACGGCGGGCCGGACGCTGGCCGTGCTCGGCGAGTCCGGCTCCGGCAAGTCCGTCACCGCCCAGGCCGTCATGGGCATCCTCGACTCGCCGCCGGGCTATGTGACCGGCGGCGAGGTCTTCTTCCAGGGCCGCGATCTGCTCAAGCTGGGCAGCGACGAGCGCCGCCGCATCCGCGGCGCGAAGATGGCGATGATCTTCCAGGACGCGCTGTCGTCCCTCAATCCCGTACTCAGCGTCGGCGCCCAGCTCGGGGAGATGTACCAGGTCCACGAGGGCATGTCCCGCAAGCAGTCCCGCGGCAGGGCCGTGGAGCTGATGGAGCGGGTCGGCATCCCCGCCGCCAGGGACCGGGTGGGGGACTACCCGCACCAGTTCTCCGGCGGGATGCGCCAGCGCATCATGATCGCGATGGCGCTGGCCCTGGGCCCCGACCTGATCATCGCGGACGAGCCCACCACGGCCCTCGACGTCACCGTGCAGGCCCAGGTCATGGACCTGCTGGCCGAGCTCCAGCGGGAGTTCACCATGGGGCTGATCCTGATCACCCACGACCTGGGAGTGGTCGCGGACGTCGCCGACACCATCGCCGTGATGTACGCGGGCCGGATCGTCGAGACCGCCCCCGTCCACCAGCTCTACAAGGCCCCCGCGCACCCGTACACCCGCGGCCTGCTCGAATCCATCCCCCGGCTCGACCGCAAGGGCCAGGAGCTGTTCGCCATCAAGGGACTGCCGCCCAACCTGACCGCCATCCCCCCGGGCTGCCCCTTCCACCCCCGCTGCCCGCTGGCCCAGGACATCTGCCGCACCGACCGGCCGCCGCTCTACGACGTCGGACCCGGCCGCGCCAGCGCCTGCCACTTCTGGAAGGAGACCCTCGATGCGGCACGGTGACGGCGGCCCGGCGGCGGCCGGCGAACCGATCCTGGAGGTCCGGGACCTGGTCAAGCACTACCCGCTCACCCGCGGCATCCTGATCAGGAAACAGGTCGGCGCCGTCAAGGCCGTGGACGGCGTCTCCTTCGACCTGCGCAAGGGCGAGACGCTCGGCATCGTCGGCGAATCGGGCTGCGGGAAGTCGACGGTCGCCAAGATGCTGGTCGGCCTGGAAAAGCCGACGGCCGGTCACATCCACTACCGCGGCGAGGACATCGCCAAGCTGTCCGGCCGCGCGCTGAAGGCCGTCCGCCGCAACATCCAGATGGTCTTCCAGGACCCCTACACGTCCCTGAACCCCCGGATGACGGTCGGCGACATCGTCGGCGAGCCCTACGAGATCCACCCCGAGGTGGCCCCCAGGGGCGACCGGCGCAAGAAGGTCCAGGACCTGCTGGATGTCGTCGGCCTCAACCCCGAGTACATCAACCGCTACCCGCACCAGTTCTCCGGCGGCCAGCGCCAGCGCATCGGCATCGCCCGCGGCCTCGCGCTGCGCCCGGAGATCATCGTCGCCGACGAGCCGGTCTCCGCGCTCGACGTCTCCGTACAGGCCCAGGTCGTCAACCTCCTGGAGAAACTCCAGGACGAGTTCGACCTGTCCTACGTCTTCATCGCGCACGACCTGTCCGTCGTACGGCACCTCTCCGACCGGGTCGCGGTGATGTACCTCGGCAAGCTCGCCGAGACCGGCACCGACGAGGAGATCTACGAGCACCCCACCCACCCCTACACCCAGGCCCTGCTCTCCGCAGTCCCCGTGCCCGACCCCGAAGCCCGCGAACACCGCACCCGCATCCTGCTGTCCGGCGACGTGCCCTCCCCGGCCAACCCGCCCTCCGGCTGCCCCTTCCGCACCCGCTGCTGGAAGGCCCAGGAGGTGTGCGCCCGGGTGGTCCCCCCACTGGAGATCCCCGAACCCCTCCGCGCCACCGGCGGCCCGGCCGCCCACGACTCGGCCTGCCATTTCGCCGAGGAACGGCAGGTGGTGGGGAGCGACTAGGGCCGGCGGCCGAGCGACAGGGGCCAGCGGCCGGCGCGGCGCGAAGAACGGCCGGAGCCCGCCTCCCCGTCCAGTGGGGGAGGCGGGCTCCGGCCGTCACGCGCGAAGGGCTCCGACGCGCGTCAGAGGGTCTTGCCGGGGCCGCTGTCGCCGGACTGCGCGGCCTCCTCCATCGCCGCCAGGGCCGGGTCGAGGATGATGTCCTCGTCGCGGGCCGCGGTCGTCGGCTCCTCCGGGAAGTGGCAGGCCGTCAGGTGCCCGGCCTGGTTCCCGCCGATCTGGACGAGCGGCGGCTCCTGCGTCGCGCACTTGTCCTGCGCCTTCCAGCAGCGCGTACGGAAGCGGCAGCCGGAGGGCGGGTTGACGGGGGAGGGCACGTCACCGGCGAGGCGGATGCGCTCGCGGTCCTCCTCCTCGGACTCCACCAGCTTCGCCTCCGGCACGGCCGAGAGCAGGGCGTGGGTGTACGGGTGGCGCGGGCGGTTGTAGATCTCGTCGCGGCTGCCCACCTCGACGATCTTGCCGAGGTACATCACCGCGACCCGCTCGCTGAAGTGCCGCACGATCGCCAGGTCGTGGGCGATGAACAGGAACGCGATGCCCAGCTCCCGCTGGAGGTCCTGGAGCAGGTTGACGACCTGCGCCTGGATGGAGACGTCCAGGGCCGAGACCGGCTCGTCGGCGATGATCAGTTTCGGCTCCAGGGCGAGCGCGCGGGCCACGCCGATGCGCTGGCGCTGGCCGCCGGAGAACTCGTGCGGGAAGCGGTTGTAGTGCTCCGGGTTGAGGCCGACGGTCTCCAGCAGCTCACGGATCCGCTTCTCCCGGCCGCCGACCGGGTTGATCCCGTTGATCTCCATCGGGCCACCGATGATGGTGCCGACCGTCTGCCGCGGGTTGAGCGAGGCGTACGGGTCCTGGAAGATCATCTGGATCTGCGACCGGACCGGGGCCAGCGCCTTGCGTCCGGCGTGCGTGATGTCCTGGCCCGCGTACGTGATCTTGCCGGACGTCGGCTCCATCAGCCGGGTCAGCAGCCGCCCGGTGGTGGACTTGCCGCAGCCGGACTCACCGACCAGGCCGAAGCTCTCGCCCGCGTGCACGGTCAGGTCGACGCCGTCGACCGCCTGCACGGCGCCGACCTTCCGCTTGAACGGGAAGCCGCCGTGGATCGGGAAGTGCTTGGTCAGCCCCTCGGCCGTCAGCAGCGGTTCGCCCTGGGCGGGGGTCGCGTCGCGGGGCGTGGGGAGGGTGGCGTTCTCTGTCATGGTGGTCGCTCCCTAGCCCAGCCGGGGCTTGATCTGCTCGGTGAAGAAAGAGTGTTTCTGCTCGTCGCTCAGGTGGCAGGCGGCGGCGCGGCCCAGCGCCAGCGGCGGGCGCTCCTGGGTGCACAGGTCGCCGCCGACCTCGTGAGTGAAGGTGCAGCGGGGGTTGAACGCGCAGCCCGAGGGCGGGTTGAGCAGGCTGGGCGGGGTGCCGGGGATCGGGTGCAGCGTCTCGGTCACGTCCGAGGACAGCCGCGGCATCGAACTCAGCAGGCCCCAGGTGTAGGGGTGTTGGGGCTGGGTGAGGACCTCCTTGACCGAGCCCCGCTCCACGGCCCGGCCGGCGTACATCACCAGGAGGCTGTCGGCCGTGTTCGCGACCACGCCGAGGTCGTGGGTGATCAGGATGATCGCCGAGCCGAACTCCTGCTGGAGGTCCTTGAGCAGGTCCAGGATCTGCGCCTGGACGGTGACGTCCAGGGCGGTGGTCGGCTCGTCCGCGATCAGCAGCTCGGGGTTGCACACCAGAGACATGGCGATCATCGCGCGCTGGCGCATACCGCCGGAGAACTGGTGCGGGTAGTCGTCCACCCGCAGGGTGGGCTGCGGGATGCCGACCTTCGTCAGCATCTCGATCGCGCGCTGCCGGCCCTCGCGCTTGCTCGCGCCGGTGTGCTTCATGAACGGCTCGGCGATCTGCCGGCCGACCGTGTAGTACGGCGACAGGGCGGTCAGCGCGTCCTGGAAGATCATGGCCATCTTGTTGCCGCGCAGCCGCTCCAGGGTCTTCTCCCTGGCCCCGGTCAGCTCCTGGCCGTCCAGGGTGATTTCCCCGGTGATCTCGGTCGACTTGGGGTTGTGCAGCCCCAGCACGGCGAGGTTGGTCACGGACTTGCCGGAACCCGACTCGCCGACGATGCCGAGCGTCTGGCCGCGCTCCAGATCGAAGGAGAGGCCGTCGACCGCCTTGACGATGCCGTCCTCGGTGGAGAACCGCACGTGCAGGTCGCGGACGGAGAGGAAGGGGTCCGATCCGGTCGGGACCGGAGCGCCCTCAGTCTTGGTCAGTGTGGTCACTTCAGGCTCTCCTAGGACAGGCGCACGCGCGGGTCGATGAAGGCGTACGTCGCATCCACGATGATGTTGAACACCAGGATCAGCGCGGCACTGAAGATCAGCACGCCGAGGACCATGGGCAGATCGAGGGTGGTGACGGAGTTGATCGCGAGACGGCCGATGCCCGTGAGCTGGAAGGTGAATTCGGTGATCATCGCGCCGCCGAACAGCGAACTCAGGTCCATGCCCAGAATGGTCACGATGGGAATGAGCGAACCGCGCCACGCGTACCGCAGGAACACATAGGAGCGGGACATGCCCTTGGCCTTCGCCGTGCGGACGTGTTCTTCCTGCAACTGCTC
This sequence comes from Streptomyces sp. NPDC031210, assembly GCF_055570395.1. Lineage (NCBI taxonomy): Bacteria > Bacillati > Actinomycetota > Actinomycetes > Kitasatosporales > Streptomycetaceae > Streptomyces > Streptomyces sp. NPDC031210. Next base: position 181,038 of record NZ_JBVIHH010000004.1, on the reverse strand, counting down.
GATCATTGTCGAGCGGGACATACGGGTGTACTGCGCGGTGAAGATCGTCGACATGACGAGCCAGGGAATGAGCAGTCCCATGAACCAGCCGGCGGGGTCCGAGGTGAATTCCACGTACTTCGGCGACTCCATGAGGCCGCTGTAGACGAAGATGCCGAGGGCGATCGGTCCCAGGATGTAGATCTGCGCCGAACTGAGCACCATCGAGATGGACGTGACGATCTTGTCCACCGCGGTGCCGCGCTTCCACGCGGCGAGCATGCCGGTGCCGAGTCCCACCGTCAGGAACGCGACGGCGCCGCCGATGGCCAGCGAGGCCGTGGTCGGCAGCCGGTCGATCATGGTGGCCCACACCTGCTGCTTGGTGGCGAAGGAGTAGCCGAAGCAGGGGGCGGGGCAGGGGCCGACGCTGTATTCCCGCCCGGTGAAGATCCCGGAGAGGAAATCCCAGTACTGCGTGGGCAGCGGCTTGTCCAGGCCGAGGTTCTGGTGAATCAGCGCGATGTTGTCGGCGGTGCAGTTCTTTCCGCAGGACATCGTGGCCGGGTCGCCGGCGGCGAAGAACACGAAGAAGGTGAAGGCGCTGAGCAGGACAAGGATGACAAGGGCGCCGAACGTCCGGCGAAATAGGAATTGAAGCATGGCAGTTCGCTGCTCTCAGGACGGCGGCGGCAGTGGGTGTGAGGGGTGGCGGGGAAGGCCCCGGAGGGCGCGCGCTCCGCCGTGCGCGCGCTCTCCGGGGTGCCTTCGAAGGTGCTTACTTCTTGAGGAACAGCGTGGTCGGGTCGAGGTAGCTGGCGTCCACGTTGTAGCGGGCACCGCCGACGTTCGAACCGTGGAGCTGCAGGAGCTTCGTGTAGAAGACCGGAGCGGCCGGGTTGACCTTCTCCACGATGTACTTGTGCAGCGTCTCCCACTCCTCGGTCGCCTTCGCAGCGTCCGCGATCTTGGAGATGCGGGCGATCTCGGCGTTCACGTGCTTGTCGTTCACGTGCGAGTAGTTCGAGGCGCCGTCCTGGATCGCGGTGCCGTCGTACGACGGCGGGATGACGGTGGAGGCGTCCGCCCAGTCCTGGCCCCAGCCGGTCATGTAGATGTCGAAGCCGTTGTCGACCTTGCCCATCTGCTCGTACCAGGAGGCCGCGTCGATCTCCTTCTTCTGCACGTCGAAGCCGGCCTTGGTCAGCGCGTCCTCGATGACGACGGCTTCCTTCTGGCGCGCCTCGGTGTTCGAGTAGGCGTAGACGAGCTTCATGCCCGTCTTGCCGGCCTCCTTGAGCAGCTTCTTGGCCTTCTCCGGCTCGCCGTTGGGGTGGCTGATCTTGCCGTAGGGGTCGTAGCCCTTCTCGTAGCCTCCGACGGTCGGGGCGAGCAGACCGCCCGCGATCTCACCGCCGTAGCTGCCGCCGTTGACCCGCACGATCTGGCCGTTGGGCAGGGCGTAGGTGATCGCGTCGCGGATCTTCTTGTCCTTGATGCGGTCCATGTTGAAGTTCATCTGCCAGACGTAGGGCTGGTAGCCCTGCACCAGGCGCTTGCTGGCGCTGTCGTTGTCGAGCACGTTCTTGGTGAGCGTCGGCTCGACCGCGTTGGTGAAGCTGACCGCGTTCTTCGCCTCGCCCTGGTCGGCCATCAGGCGCTTGGTGGAGTCCGACGCCTGGTGGTTGAAGGTGATGTCGAAGCCGTCGGGGTACTGGTGGCGCATCGGGTCCGTCTTCGGGTCCCAGTTGGCGTTCTTCACCAGCTTCATGGACTTGCCCGACTTGAACGACTCGATCTTGTACGGGCCCGCGCACACCGGCGCGACGTCGTACTTGTCCTTCGTGTCCTTCGCGCCTTCGGGCACCGCGCTGTAGCCCGGCATGGTCAGCGCGTACGGAAGCTGCGACTGCGGCTGCTTGAAGTGGAAGACGATGGTCTTGTCGTCCGGGGTGTCCAGAACGCTCTTGGGCAGGTGGTCGCCCTTGTACGGACCGTCCGGCAGCGCCTTGCGGTAGCTGGTGCCCGAGCCGGACAGCCACTGCTGGATGTAGGTCGGGCCGTCGGTGACGAACTTCGCGTACTGGCGCTCGAAGGTGTGGCGGATGTCCTTCGAGGTGATCGGCTTGCCGTCGGCGAACTTCACGCCGTCCTTGAGCGTGTACTTCCAGGTCTTGCCGCCGTCCGACATCTGGCCCGAGTCGGTGGCGAGGTCGCCCACGATCTTCGCGCTGCCCTTGTCGTCCTGCTTGACGGTGGTCAGACCGCGGAAGATCAACTGCGAGAGGACCTTCATGTCGCTGACGTACATCTGCGCCGGGTCCAGGTGGTTGTAGCTGTCACGCTGGAAGACGCGGATGGTGCCGCCGGGCTTGGCGCCCTTGACCGCGGCCGCCGGGCCCACGGAGTCCTCGGCCTTGCCGAGCGGCACCGCCTTCGACTGGCCCGCCGCGTCCTTGTCCGTCTGCGAGTTGTTCTTGCCGGAGCTGCTGCCGCCGCTGCAGCCCGTCAGTGCGAGTGAACCGGCCGCGAGGGCCACGATCACGGCGCGTGCTCTGCGCGTAGAAAGAGCGTTCATGAGGTTCCAAGCACCTGCCTGTCAGTTGTTGTCCGGATGTGCTGTCTGACGCATCCGGTACGAGCCCGGTGCGGGGGCGACAGCAACCCCCTTGAGTGAGCGATCAGCGCCCGGATTTGGGGTCGAACGCGTCCCGGACCGAGTCTCCGAGCAGGTTGAAACAGAGCACGAAGGTCAGCATCGCGGCGGCCGGGATCAGAAGGAAGGTCGGGTCGTTCTCGTAGTAGCGAGCTCCGGCCTGGAAGAGGCGGCCCCAGTCGGGCGTCGGCTCCATGATGCCGACGCCCAGGAAGGAAAGACCGGCCTCGGCGGTCACGAACAGCGGGAGCATGTAGGTGCTCTGCACCAGCACCGGCGTGACGACGTTGGGCAGGAGCTCCTTGCGGATGATCCGCCAGGGTGACGCGCCGGTGATCTTCGCGGCCTCGACGAACTCGCGTTCGCGCAGCGACAGCACCTGACCGCGCAGCAGACGTGCCAGACCCATCCAGCCGAGGAACCACTGGACGATGACCAGCGCGCACACCCGCACATACGTGGGCGTCTCATCGCCCGGCGGGACGAAGAGAGCCACCACTACGGGCATGAACGCCACGAACGTGAGCTGGCTGGGGAAGGCGAGCAGGAAGTCGATCACCCGGCTCAGGAGGTAGTCGGTCTTGCCGCCCAGATAGCCGGCCGTGACGCCGATGAGGATGCCGGTGATGACCGTCAGGATGGTCACCGCCACCGAGATGCCCAGCGACATCCGCATCCCGTAGATCAACTGCATGAACACGTCGCGGCCGAGCGTGGGTTCGATGCCGAACCAGTGCTCGGGAGACATGCCGCCGTTGGGGCCGGCCGGATAGCCGAACTCATCGAAGAGCGTGGCGTCCTCGTTGCCGTAGAGGGTGTACGGGTCCTTGCCGTACAGGGCCCCGATAACGGGCGCCAACGCCGCGACGAGGAAGAAGAAGGCCACCACGATCGCGCAGACCACTCCGGTGCGGTCGCGCTTGAAACGCATCCACATCAATTGGCCGGGGGAACGACCGACGAGCTCACCGCCCTTACGGTCCTTCTCCTTCTTCAGACCTTCGGGGCCAAGTCCTGGGGTGTCGGACTGTGCAGCCGCGGTCTGGGATGGACTAGTCATCGCGAAGTGCCCCCGCGCCGAGTTCTCTTGGAACGTGAAGCGGCGCCGATTCGCACCGCTGGATGAGCGGACTTTCGCAAGTGATTTATGGCGGAGTCAAGGGCATGAGGTGTGCTGGTGCACAGGTCGTCCGCATCTTGAGCGAACATTACGCAGATCGACGCACGGGCGTGCTTGACAACGGGCCGTCATGTACGGCATGAGGGACATATCCGTGCTAACTGCTTTTACATGAAGGCAACTTGGCTGTCGCAACACCGATATACGGACGCGCCATGCTGAACAACGTACGGCCGTGCGGGTGCCGTAGGCCGGTCGGAGCGCCGCAAGACGCCCCGGCCGGCCGCCGTTTTGCCCGTGTTTGACGCCCGGGCGGTTGTCCAAATGGCGGGAGGGGAGTAGACCTGCGGTAGGCGCCCCGGTATACGGCCGGCGCCGGGGATGACCAGGCACATCGACACGGACGGGGGGCGGGCCGTGTCCACCACGCCGCCACACCCGCTCACCCGCGGCGCGCGCGGCATCGGCGCCCTGACCTGCCTGCTGCTCGCCCTGCTGAACGCGGCCTGGATCCTCCGGGACCTGGCCGCCGCCCAGCAGGGCGCCGACCTGTGGTGGACGTGGCTGGGCGAGCCGCGCCGCCCGCGCGAATTCACCGCCTGGGCCACCTCCGCGCTCGAACCGCTGCTGGTGCTCGGCGCGCTCACCGCCGCCGTCGCCGCGCTGCGCGCCGCCGTCACCTCCGCGGTGGCCGCCGGCGCGCTGGCCGCCGTCGCCGCCGTCACGGCGCTCTGCCGCCTGCCGCTGCTGTGGGTGCTGGGCGCCGGCTGGCTCCAGGGGCTGGACGGCGCGCTCACCGGACGGGCCCGGGCCACCGCCTTGGCCCAGCTCGCGCTGGCGGCCGTCCTGTTCGCGGTGCTCGCGGCGGGGCGGCGCCCGGCCGGCGCCCGCGACACGCGCGGGCTGTCCGCTGCCCGTGGACTGGTCGCTGCCCGCGGACTGCCCGGTGCCCGCGCGCGGCCCGCTGCGGCGGCGCTCACGGCGTACGGAATGGTCCGCGCCGCACCCCAGGGCCCGGCGCCCGAGACGCCCGGCCGGCCCCGCCGGGCAGCGGCCCGCGCGGCGGCCCTCCTGCTGGGCGCCTGCGGCGCGCTGATCGCCGCCTGGCAGGTGCACTGGCTGCTGGAGCTCGGCTGGGACACCTACCGCAAGGGCCTGCTCGGTGACGCCTCCGTCTTCCGCGCGCTGCTCCAGCCCCCGGTCCACTGGCAGGCGGCCACCCTCGCCCTGCTGGCCCTGGGGGCCGCGGCCGCCGCGCTGCGCCGGGCCTCGTGGTCCGGGCCCGTGACGATCGCCGTCGGCGCCCTGCTGTCCGCCCATGGCGCCGCCGCGCTCGTCTTCACCGCCGGCACCGGGCAGGCGGCCCGCTTCCCCGTCCTGCCCGCCCGCGCCCAACTGGAACTGGGCACCGCGGCCTTCCTGGCCCTCGCCGGGCTCGCCGCGGTGGTCGTGGCGGCCCGGCCGGGCGCGCCGCGGCCGCGCCCGGTGGCGGACGAGACGGCGGCGTACGGGCCCGCCGTGGACGCCCGGCGGCCCCCGCACGCCCCGCCGCCCTCGACGCTGCCGCCCGGTTGGTGACCGCCGGGCGGCGACGCATGCGACGAATGCGACCCATACGGCCGAGGTCGGGCGCCCGGCGGGTCACCGGCGGCCCGGGTCAGGCCATGCCCAACGACCTCTTGAGGAAGTCGACCTGGAGCAGCAGCAGGTTTTCGGCCACCTGCTCCTGGGGCGTCATGTGCGTCACCCCGGACAGCGGAAGCACCTCGTGCGGGCGGCCCGCCGCCAGCAGGGCCGAGGACAGCCGCAGTGAATGCGCCACCACCACGTTGTCATCGGCCAGACCGTGCACGATCAGCATCGGGCGGTGCTGCTCCGCCGCCCCCGACAGCCCCTCGTCGGTGAGGAGCGAATTGGCGGCGTAGACCTCCGGCTCCTCGTCGGGGTGGCCGAGATACCGCTCCTGGTAGTGGGTGTCGTACAGCCGCAGATCGGTGACGGGCGCGCCCACCACCGCCGCGTGGAACACATCGGGCCGGCGCAGCGCCGCGAGCCCGGCGAGGTATCCGCCGAAGGACCAGCCGCGGATGGCGACCCGCTCCAGGTCGAGGGGGAAGGATTCGGCCAGCGCCTGGAGGGCGGCGACCTGGTCCTCCAAGGTGACCTCCGCGAGGTTCCTGGACACCGCCTTCTCCCAGGCGGGGGAGCGGCCCGGGGTCCCCCGGCCGTCCGCGACGATCACCGCGAACCCCTGGTCGGCGAACCACTGCGAGGTCAGATGGGCGTTGTGCGCGGCGACCACCCGCTGGCCGTGCGGACCGCCGTACGGATCGAGCAGCACCGGCAGCGGGCCGTCGCCCTCCGCGTAGCCGTCCGGCAGCAGCACCGCGCACGGGATCTCCCGCTCGCCGGCCAGGACCAGCCGGGGGCGCGCGACCAGGCTCGGCTCCTCGGCGTGGGAACCGATCGTCGCGAGGGTCTTCTCCCCGCCGTCCGCGTCCAGCCGCACCACCTCCACCCGGGCGCCGGGCCACTCCAGCGAGGTCTGGGACAGCACCACCAGCGGCCCGCCGCGCACCGCCGAGGACACCGTCGGGTACGGACGCCCGCCGACCCGTTCCCAGCCGCCCTGGTCACCGCTGCCGCGGAACCAGGCGCGGTAGACGCCGATGTCGTGCATCTCGGTGCCGCTCGCGGAGAACAGCACGTCGTCCTCGCCGATGTCCAGGACGGCCCGGACGTGCAGCGGCGCCGCGGTCAGCGGGCGGTCGCCGACGAACAGCTTGCGGGCGCCGCCCTCGTCGGCGATCCGCACCAGCCGGCCGTCCGGCGTCCAGGCCGGCGCCCCGGGGAACGGCTCGACCCACACCTCGTCCTCGTCCTCGTGCACCGTGCGCGTCGTGCCGGTGGTGGTGTCGACGGCCAGATACCGCTGGTCGCGCTGGTCGCGGGACTGCACCAGCAGCAGCGGCGGACCGGCCGGGGACCAGTGGACGCGGGCCAGGTAGGGGTAGCGGTCGGTGTCCCAGGTGACGTCCGTCCGGGAGCCGTCCAGGCCGAGCAGGGCCAGCGTCACCTTGGCGTTGGGGGTGCCGGCCGCCGGATAGGGCACCTGGACGGGCTCACGGTCGGGGTGGGCGGGGTCGGAGATCCACCAGCGGCGCACCGGCGCCTCGTCGACCCGCGCGGCCAGCACCCGGTCGCTCTCGGGAGACCACCAAAAGCCCCGGTAGCGGCCCATCTCCTCGGCCGCGATGAACTCCGCCAGCCCCCAGGTCACTTCGGGTCCGTCGGGGCTCGCCAGCGTCCGGCCGGCGTCGCGGGAGCCGCCCTCGCCCGGTCCGTCGTCCGCCGCGCCGCCATCGGCCGCGACCACCCGCAGGCGACCGTTCTCCACGAACGCCACATGCCGGCCGTCCGGCGACGGGCGCGGGTCCACCACGGGCCCCGGGACGGGGATTTCGCGGGTGGTGCCGGCCCGCAGCTCGCTGACGAACAACCGTCCGGAGAGGGTGAAGGCCGCCAACTCGACCGCGGAGTCCACGGCGTAGCCGACGATGCCCGCCGAGCCCTCACGGGTGCGCTCGCGGCGCGCCCGTTCCTCGGCGGAGAGTTCCTCCCGCGCGCCGCCGAGCAGGGCGGCGGGATCGGCGGCGGTGAACTCCCGTTCCTCCCCCAGGTCCAGGACCCACAACCGCTGGGCCCGGTCGGTGCCCGAGGAGGAGCGCAGGAAGACGACGCGGGCGCCGTCGGGGGAAAGGGCGAAGCCGCGCGGAGCGCCCAGCGTGAAGCGCTGTGTACGGGCGTGTTGCCGGGGGAAGGGAAGCTGTCCGGTCATACGGCCGAGCCTACGGGTCCGGACGGCCCTCGCGGGGCGTCCGACCGGGGCCCGCCGGACGGCCCGCGGGGCACATCCGGTCGCGCTCGCGAAGATCGCGTGCGCCCCCGTTCTGCTCCCGTGCTCCGACTTATGCGCACGGACGGAAAGTTATGATCCCTTGCGCGTAGTGGGTACGGGGTAAAGAGCCCTTGGCATACCCCGGTGCGGGGTACGCGCAGGCGTCCCCGCACCATCAAACCTGTCCGGTCCATGCGTACTTGGAGGTGAGCCGCCGTGGCACTCTCGATTTCGGCGGTGGTGCTGCTGGCGATCATCGTCTTCTTGCTGGTCAAGAAGGCCGGGCTGAAGGGCGGGCATGCATTCGTCTGCATGTTGCTGGGCTTCTATCTGGCCAGCTCGTCCATCGCTCCGACGATCAAGCAGTTGACGACGAACGTCGCCGGGATGCTCGGCAACATCAAGTTCTGAAACCGCCCGCTGTGCGCCCGTTCCCCCGGACGGGCGTACGCGCGCGGAGCGGGATCGGGTGCCGAGCGCGGGCCGGGTGGCTCGTAGGCTGCTGTGCATGACCGACCAGCCCGCCCCCCTCCCGGCGTCGTCCGACCGGGAAAGCGCCCCGCGCTCCGCAGCGTCCCGCCGTCTGCTGCTGGTGCACGCGCATCCGGACGACGAGTCGATCAACAACGGCGTCACCATGGCCAAGTACGCGGCCGAGGGCGCGCTGGTGACGCTCGTGACCTGCACGCGCGGCGAGGAGGGCGAGGTCATCCCGCCCGAGCTCGCCCACCTCGCACCCGACCGCGACGACGCCCTCGGCCCGTACCGCGCCGGCGAGCTGGCCGCCGCGATGGCGGTCCTCGGCGTCACCGACCACCGCTTCCTCGGCGGGGCCGGCCGCTACCGCGACTCCGGAATGATGGGCGCACCCCAGAACGACCGGCCCGACGCCTTCTGGCGGGCCGACCTCGACGAGGCGGCCGCCCATCTGGTGGCCGTCATCCGGGAGATCAGGCCGCAGGTTCTGCTCACGTATGACCCGAACGGCGGATACGGCCACCCCGACCACATCCAGGCGCACCGGGTCGCCATGCGCGGTGCCGAGCTCGCCGGGCGGGCGGACTTCCGCCCGGAGCTCGGCCCCGCGTACGCGATCGGGAAGATCTACTGGAACCGCAACCCCCGTTCGGTGGTCGAGGAGGGCTTCGAGCGGCTGCGCGAGGCCGGGCACTCCTTCCCCGGCATCGCGTCGGTGGACGACGTGCCGGGCGTGGTGCCGGACGCCGACATCACGGCGTCGATCGGCGCCGAACCGGTGTACGTGGCCGCGAAGGCCGAGGCGATGCGCGCGCATTACACCCAGATCGCGGTCGACGGTCCCTTCTTCGCGCTCTCCAATGACTTGGGGCAGCCGCTGCTGCGCACCGAGCACTATCAGCTCGTGCACGGCGTCTCCGGCGCCCCGGACGGCGCCCGCGAGGACGATCTCTTCGCGGGCCTGACCGGGGACGGCGGCACCGGGGCGGAGGCCGAAGGGGCGGACGGCGGCGGGAACATCCGGATCGAGGAGGCTGCGGAATGAGCGGGTCGAAGGGCGGTGGCGGCGCGGGCAAGGGCCCCCAGCGGTCGCGGGCGGGAACGGGCGGCGGCGCCGGCGCGCGGCCGGGCGGTCCCCTGACGCCGACCGCGAGCGCGGCCCTGACGGCGCCGATCACGCCGGGCCGGGTGGCCCTGTACGTCCTGCTGCTGGTCGCCGGGGTGCTGACCGCGCTCGCCGGGGCGCTCCTCCAAGCGGCGTGGTTCCCGGGCGGCTTGGTGCTGGCGCTGGCCGGCACCGGCGGCCTCTTCTACGGCGGCGCCCGCGCGACCGGCACCAACGCCGGCGTGCTCGTGCCGGGCGCGGCCTGGCTGGTGACCGTTTTCCTGCTGCTGACCGACACGCGCCCGGAGGGTGACTTCCTCTTCGGCGCGGGACTCGGCTCGTACATCTTCCTGCTGGGCGGGATCCTGGCCGCTGTGATCTGCGCCACCGCGGCCCAGATGCGGGCTACGGGCGGGCCGCGCGGCGGAGTTGGCGGATGACCTGGTCCATACCAGGACGGATGCCGCGCGGCCCCGGATGAGCGATCCGGGTGCCGGGGGTTCGCCCGTGCCGGGGGTGTTCGTACTCTCTCCGGGTGTCCACCGGCGGCGGACAGTATGGTGGTGCGCGCCGCCGCGCCGCCCTGGGGGCACCTCTCGGCCTGAGGCCGGGAAACATCTCTGACGAGCGGCGGAGCCAACCGGGAGAACCTGCTTTGAGTCGTGAATCTGACAGTTCGTCCTCGGGCCCGCAGGGCCGTGGCGGAGCCGCGTACCCCTCGGGGACGCCGCCTTACGGCTCGCCCAGGGGAGACGCCGACGAGACGGCGGGCGGTGCCGCGGCACGTCCGGCGCCGAAGACCGAGACCACGCTGACGACGCGGATCAAGATCAACATTCCGGGCTCGCGCCCCATCCCGCCGGTCGTCGTGCGCAAGCCCGTCGGTGAGGAGTCCGGCATGAGCGGATCGCCCGCGTCCGGCGGGACGCCGCGCCCCGCGCGGGGCGCCGAACGCACGGCGGAGCGGACCGCGAACACCCCGCGGCCCGACGCCCCGGCGGACGAGACCACCCCGGGCGGCCCGGCCGACAAGACCAGCGACTGGTTCGCGCCGCGCCGGTCGGGGCAGTCCTCCAGCAGCACCGGATCGCACGCCGCGCCGCCCGTGCCCGGCGGAGCGGCCCCCACGCCGCTCGGCGCGTCCGGGGCGACACCGCCGCGCGACCCGTCCGGCCCGAAGCCCCCGCAGCGCCCGGACCTGCCGTACTTCTCGGACAATCCGGCGGCGCAGGGCGGCTCGCCGTTCGACGGCGGGGCCCCGCAGGGCGGCGGCTCCCCGTTCGACGGCGGTTCGCCGCGCGGCGGCCAGGGCGGCCCCCCGCCGGGCGGCTCCCCCGCACAGGGCGGCGGCTCGCCGTTCGACGGTTCCGCCGGGCCCTCGCGCGACCACAGCCCCTTCGACGCCCCCCGGCCCGCCGGCCCGAGCGGCCCGACGACGGGACCGGCGCACGGCAGCTCCGCGCTCAACCTCCCGCCCGGCTTCAGCGACCCCGGGCCGGCCACCGGCGACGGCTCCCGCCGGGGCGACGACACCGCGCAGTTCACCCCGCAGCCGCCGGCGCCCCCGCTGACCGGCCCGGGCAGCGGCCTCGGCGTCACCGGCGGCATCTCCGGCGGCCTGCCCGGCGGCGGACAGGCCGGACCCAAGAGCGGACAGGCCGGATCCAAGAAGGGCCCCGGCGGCCCCGGCGGACGGGTCTCCGGCGACACCCTCGTCAGCGGCATCCCCGCCACTCCCGGCCCGGGCGGACCCGGCGCCTCCTCGCCGTTCCCGCCCGGCACAGGTGAGAGCGCCGCCCCGCCGCCGCGCCCCAAGATCCCCGAGCCGATCAACCCGCCCAAGAAGGGGCGCAACAAGATCGTCCTCGCGGGTGCCGGCCTGGTCGTCCTGGCCGGCGTCGCCTACGGCGCGGGCCTGCTCCTCGACCACGCCGACGTGCCCAACGGCACCACCGCGCTCGGCGTCGACATCGGCGGCACGACCAGCGAAGAGGCCGTCAAGAAGCTGGAGTCGGCGCTGAAGGACCGGCGCAACGAGCCGCTGAAGCTCAGCATCGACGGCAAGCCGGTGACCCTCCAGCCCGCGAGGGCCGGCCTGGACGTCGACGCCCAGGCGACGGTCCGCGACGCGGCCGGCCGGGACTACAACCCCGTCTCCGTCATCGGCTCCCTGTTCGGCGGCACCCGCACCGCCAAGCCCGCCATGATCGTCGACGACGAGAAGCTGGAGATCGCGCTGGAGACCCTCGCCGGTTCCGGCAGCGCCGCCCAGGACGGCGGGATCACCTTCGAGAACGGCAAGGCGGTGCCGCACTACGGCGCGCCGCACAAGGCGATAGACGTCGAGGCGTCCAAGACGAAGGTCGCCGAGGCGTACCGCCGGCGCGTCACCACCGGCGCAGGCGACCCGGTGGTGCTGGCCGCGTCCACCCAGCAGCCCAAGGTCAGCAAGGCCGCCGTGGACAAGGCGATGAAGCAGTTCGCCGAGCCCGCGATGTCCGGGCTGGTGACGGTCCGCACCGACGCGGCGCACGCGGTGTCCTTCAGCCCGCAGAAGTCGATCCCGAAGTTCCTGTCGTTCAAGATCGTCGGTGGCTCTCTCGTGCCGTCCTACGACCTGCCGGCCCTCCGGGGGCTGTACGGCGACACGTTCAACGGCGTCCTGCTCACCAAGGGAGACGGCTCCAAGAAGCCGGTCACCGTCCGGGAGGTGGCCAGCGCGCTGGGCAAGGCGCTGCTGGGCCGGACCCCCGCCGAGCGGATCCAGACCGTCGGCGCGGACGGCGGCTGACACAGGAACGGCTGACCACAGGAAAGGCTGACCACAGGAAAGGCCGGGCACAGGAAGGCCGAACACACGGAGAGGGCCCCAGGGGTCCCGGGTCGCCCCGGGCCCCCAGGGGACCTTCGCCCCTGTGCGGCGCCGGTCCGCGTCCCGCAGGCTGGAAGTGTTATGCCTGCCAACCGACCCCCGCAGAGCGGCGGCCGCCGGGCGATGGTGCTGCTGATCCTCGCCATCGCGGTCGTCACGGCCGTGGACGTGACGACCGGCCCCGAACTGCACATCTCGGCCTTCATGGGGATCGCCCCGCTGGTGGCCGCGCTGCGCTGCTCCTACCGCCGGGCGCTCCTGGTGGCGGTCGTCTTCGTGCTCTGCCTGACCTACGTCGACCTCTACACGGTGCCCGACTGGGCCGCGGCCAGCCGGGTCGTCGGCATCTTCGGCGCGTACCTGGTGGCGGTCTTCGCGCTGGTGCTGTGCCGCACCCGGCTCCAGCGCGAGGCGCTGCACGAGCGCACCAGCCTGGTCGCCGACACCGTGCAGCGGGCCATGCTGCGCGAGCTGCCGCTCACCGCCGGGCCGGTGGAGGCGTTCGGATTCTTCGTCTCCGCCCAGGAGGGCGCCCGGGTCGGCGGCGACATCTACGAGGCGGTCGACACCCCGCACGGGCTGCGCCTGTTGATCGGCGACGTACAGGGCAAGGGCATGCCGGCGATCGGCGCGGGCCTGGAGGTGCTGGCGTCCTTCCGGGAGGCCGCGCACTACCAGGAGTCGCTGGAGTCGGTCGCCGAGCGCATGGAGCTGGCCCTGACCCGCTACAACACCCGCTCGGCGGAGCAGGGCACGGACGAACGCTTCGTGACCGCCCTGCTGATGGAGGTGCGCTCGACGGACGAGGCCCGGGTGCTCTCCTGCGGCCACATCCCGTACTACCTCGTCCGCGACGGCGAGGTCCACGAGCGCAGCGACGGCGAGGGCGGGCTGCCGCTCGGCCTGGGGACGCTCAGCGGTGAGCCGCGCCGGGCCGCACGGGTGCGCCCCGAGGCCGGCGACTGGGTGGTGCTGTGCACGGACGGGGTGACCGAGGCGCGCGGCCCGGACGGCGAGTTCTACCCGCTGGGCGAGCGGCTGGCGGGCTGGACGCACCTGGAGCCCGCGGAACTGGCCCGCACCCTGCGGGCCGACCTGGAGCGGTTCACCGGCGGCGACCTCAAGGACGACGCGACCGCGCTGATCGTCCGCCGCATCGCCACCCCCGGGGACGGCACGGGCGAGACCGTCGCGGAAGCCGGCACAAGGGCCGGTCGCACCCGGCCCGCCGGGGCGCCCGCCGGCGTGCGGACCGTCCGCGAGGCCCGCCCGCCCCGCACGCCGCCGTCCCCGCCGACCGTCAGTTGAGCAGCGCGCGGGCCGCGGCCGCCTGCCGCCGCACCGTACTCGCGGTGGCCGGCTCCACCGCCTCCACCACCGTCGCGTACTCCTCCAGCTCCGCCGCCCCCGCCAGGAACTCACCGCGCTGGACGAGCACCTGGGCCCGCTCGTAACGCAGCCGGGCCGGGTGGCTGGGCAGCAGCAGCGACAGCTCCAGCGCCCAGAGCTGCACCGCGCTGTGCTCCGGCCGCGCCTGCGCCCAGGCGCGGATGTTGTTCAGGATGCGCAGGACGATCTCCAGCGGATCGGCCGGCGCCAGCATCCGCGACGTCAGCCGCTCCCCGGTCACCCCCGCCACCAGCAGCGCCGCGTCCTCCTCCGCCAGCGGCCGGCCGCCCTCGAACGGATCGGCCAGCACCCGCTCATCGGGAGACGCGGCGGCGGGGTCGCCGAAGCCGACGACGAAGTGGCCCGGCAGCGCCACCCCGAACACCGGCGCCCCGGCCCGCCGCGCGACCTCCATCCACACCACCGACAACAGGATCGGCAGGCCGCGGCGGCGCCGCAGCACCTGGTGCAGCAGGGACGATTCGAGCCGCCGGTAGTCGGCGGGCGAGCCGCGGAAGCCGCAGCGGGTGCCGAGCAGCGCGGCGAGATTGCGGGCCCAGACGCCCGGGTCGCCGCCGGCTCCCGGCCCACCGCCCGATCGGCGGGCCGGCACGTACGGCAGCATCCCGGCCAGCCGGTCCAGTTCGATCTGCGCGGCGTCCTCGGCCGCCTCGTCCAGCGCCGGATCGGCCTCGGCGGCGATCAGCAGGCACAGCAGCGCGAGATCGGGCCGCTCCTCGCGCGCGGCCTCGGCGAACCGGCGGCGCCGCTCCGCACGGGCGCCGTCCGGCTCGGGCCGGGGTTCGTGGGGCATGGGCATGTCCGTTCAGCGCGCGTCGCCCGACAGGGCCCGCCGGTAGTGGTATTCGTGGTGAACGGTGAACCCGAGCCGGTCGTAGAGCGCGCGGGCCGCCTCGTTGTCCGTCTCGACCTGGAGGTACGCCGCAGAGGCGCCCTCCGCCAGGGCCCGCTCGGCGAGCGCCGCCATCACCAGTGTGGCCAGCCCGCCGCGCCGCCGCTCCGCGTCCACCTCGACCGCCGAGAACCCCGCCCAGCGGTTGTCGATCACCACCCGGCCGATCGCCGCCGTCGCGCCGTCCGCGTCGCGCACCGTCGCGAACCACACCGACGGCCCGCCGGTCAGCACCCGCAGCGCGGCCTCGGTGGGCTCACCGGTGCGGTTGTAGACGCCGAGCCAGCCGGCGTCCGGCTCGCGGGAGAGGGCGACCCGGGAGGTGTCCGCCCCGGCGGCGGCCAGCGGCGCGAGCGAGGCGATCCGGACCGTGGTGTGCGCCTCGGCCGTCCAGCCGCGCTCGGCCAGCGCGGCCACCAGCTTCTCGTCGGTGTCCGCCCGCCCGGTGGCGACGCTGATCAGGGCGGGCAGCCCTCGCTCGCCATACCACTCCTGGACGCGCTCCAGCGCCGCGTCGGGCGCCGTCCCGGGGTCGCCGAGCGGCAGGACCGAGTTGGCGCGGCGGGTGAAGCCTCCCGACGCCCGTAGCGTCCAGTCCCCGAGACGTTCTGTCTCAAGGGCCGGCCAACCGCGGGCCGCGACCTCCTGGAGCTCCCGGGTGCCGGCCGCCGGCCCCCTCCTGCGCACCGGCTCGGCCGGCACCACCTTGCCCGCGACCAGCGAAGACTCCGCGATCCGCACCACCTCGCCGCCGCGCCGTGTGATGCTCAGCACACCCTGATTCCACGATGTGAGAACGCCAACCGCGTCCGTGAACGCCGCGTCCCCCGCTGCCGCCCCCGTCAGGCGCCGGACGGATACCCTTTTGCCCACGTCAGCCATGGTGATGCGGACTTCGGCACGGCCACCGGCCCTGAATTCCATCGCTCTACCCGCCCCTCTTGTTCGTCTCGCGCCCGGGAACGGAGATACTAGGTGGCGGGCATCGACGACGCCGCGCTCCCGCGCGCCCTGCGGCGGTACTGCCAATCGGTCCGCCGGCCCTACCGAGGAGGAACGACAGCGTGACCTACGTCATCGCGCAGCCTTGTGTCGACGTCAAGGACAAGGCATGCATCGAGGAGTGCCCCGTCGACTGCATCTACGAGGGCTCCCGGTCCTTGTACATCCACCCGGACGAATGCGTCGACTGTGGTGCCTGTGAGCCGGTCTGCCCCGTTGAGGCGATCTTCTACGAGGACGACACCCCGGAGGAGTGGAAGGACTACTACAAGGCCAATGTGGAGTTCTTCGACGAGCTGGGCTCGCCCGGCGGTGCCAGCAAGCTCGGCCTGATCGAGCGCGACCACCCCTTCATCGCGGCCCTGCCGCCGCAGAACCAGTAACGACCCGGGGACCAGGAGGGAGCCGGCCCGCTCCCTCTTGCCTCCGAGGCCGGCAGCGGTCGCACGGCGCCGCCCGGTCCCGTACGGCCCCGCACCACCGCGCCCCGGCGCGGGAGCCCGTGGCCGTACGGGACCGAGGTGACAGCGCGGGCGGCCGTGTCACCCGTCCGAGAAAGTGAGCATCGTGGGCGCAGCCCCTTCCGTCCCGTCCGGCGCCCCGCGCAGCCCCCGGAAGTCACCACGCGACCGCCTGCCGGTCTTCCCGTGGGACCGCCTGGAGCCGTACAAGGCCACGGCCGCGGCACACGCGGACGGCATCGTCGACCTCTCCGTCGGCACCCCCGTCGACCCCGTCCCCGAGGTGATCCGGCGCGCCCTGACCGACGCGGCCGACAGCCCCGGCTATCCCACGGTGTGGGGGACCCCCGCGCTGCGCGACGCCCTCACCAACTGGGCCACCGACCGCCTGGGCGCCCGCGGCCTGGACCACACCAACGTCCTGCCGATCGTCGGCTCCAAGGAACTGGTGGCCTGGCTGCCGACCCAGCTCGGCCTCGGCCCCGGGGACAAGGTGGCCTATCCGCGCCTGGCCTACCCGACGTACGAGGTCGGTGCCCGCCTGGCCGGCGCCGAACCGGTCGTCTACGACGACCCCACCGCGCTGGACCCGGCCGGTCTGAAGCTGCTGTGGCTGAACTCCCCGTCCAACCCCACCGGCCGGGTGCTGGGCGTCGACGAGCTGCGCCGCACCGTCGCGTGGGCGCGCGCGCACGGAGTGCTGGTCTTCAGCGACGAGTGCTACCTCGAACTGGGCTGGGAGGCCGACCCCGTCTCCGTGCTGCACCCGGACGTCTGCGGCGGCTCCACGGACGGCGTCGTCGCCGTCCACTCGCTCTCCAAGCGCTCCAACCTCGCCGGCTACCGCGCCGCCTTCCTGGCCGGTGACGCCGCGGTCCTCGGCGATCTGCTCCAGCTCCGCAAGCACGGCGGAATGATGGTCGCCGCCCCTGTCCAGGCCGCCACGGTCGCGGCCCTGGGCGACACCGCCCACGTCGCCGAGCAGCGCGCGCGCTACGCCCGCCGCCGCACCGCCCTGCGCACCGCCTTCGAGGCCGCCGGCTTCCGCATCGAGCACAGCGAGGCGTCGCTCTACCTCTGGGCGACCCGCGACGAGCCCTGCTGGGAGACCGTCGCCGACCTCGCCGGACGCGGCATCCTCGTCGCGCCGGGCGAGTTCTACGGCGCCGCGGGGGAGCGGTTCGTACGGATCGCCTTCACCGCCACCGACGAGCGGGTGGACGCCGCGGTCCGCCGCCTGACGCGGTGAGCGGCCCAGGCGCGCGCCGCTGAGCGCCCGTGACGCGTGAGGGCCCGGGGAGTCGCACTCCCCGGGCCCTCACGCGTTCTGCGGCGAACGGAGGATCAGCCGCCGAGACCGCCGACCTGCACGCCCTTGGTGGGCAGGCCGCCGAGCAGGCCCTTGACCGAGTCGGAGGGCTTCGCGGTCGTCGGCGCGGCCTTCTTGGCGGCCTTCTTGGTGGCCTTGGCGACCTGGTCCTCGGCGGTGCGCACGGCCTTCTGCGTGGCCGGAGAGCCCTGCTTGACCACGGGGTCGGTGGCCGTCACCAGAGTGGGGGTGAGGGTCTGGGCGCCCTGCTGGCCGGCCGCGTTGGTGACGGCGGCGCCGACCTTGGCGGTCTTGTTGAGGGTCTCACCGGTGCTCGCGGAGTCCAGAGTGGTCAGTCCGCCCAGGCCGGGTGCCTTGGTGGGCAGTTCCGCGGCGCCCGCGGAACCGGCCGCTGCGACCACAGGAGCGGCGCTTGCTGCGACGAGCAGTGCGGCTCGGGCGATCCGACGCGTAACGGGGAGGGACATGGTGCTCCTTTTACGGAGAGGGACTCGTACTTATGACAGATGTGCCATGTCCGCCGGGCGGACGCACTGACTACCGCGTCAGACCCCCGAAGGTTGCGGTGAACTAGGGTAAAGAATTAGTAAAGCGTCACATAATCGGGCCTGGCTAAAGGCGGGCAATATGTGCACGCGGGGCGGGTGCGCGGAAACGTCACGGCCCTTTAATGGCAAGGGAATTGGGGGTGAAAAGCGGCCGCCGCAAGGGGAACTCGCGGGCGGCGCGGAATTGCCGCCGATACCCCTTTCGGGGGACCGGGCGGACTATTGCGCGGTAACGATGCGGACGCCGTCCGCGGATCGCCCGGCGGAAGCCCCGGAGCCGGCCGGCGTCTGCTGCCAACCCTTCCCCGCGTCGGCGGCCGTCCACGTCCGGCCGGCATAAGAGATCTGTTCGATACGCAGCTCGCCGGAGTGGGCCACCGCCCACGTCGCCAGCTCCCAGCCGCGCCGCGCCCCGCCCGCGCCGCCTTCCGCGGCCACCCGCGGCACCGGCACGGTCACCGCGCGCCCGCCGGCCGCCCCGCGCTTCCCGGCGCCGTCCGCCCGCGGCAGCACCCCGGGCCCGAACTCGCGGACCAGCTCCTCGCGCACCGTCACCACGCCGCCCGCCCGGCCGTCCACCGGACGGCTCTGGGTGCACGACATCGCCGCCGGGTCGCGGCCGGTGAGCGCCCCGGTCAACCGCGCCGCGTTCGCCTCGTGTTTGGCGTACGCCTGCGGATAGCCGCTGCGCTGCACCTTCTGCGCGGCCACGGTCAGCGGCAGCCGGGAATAGCCGGGCACTCGCGCCAGATGCCGGTAGAACTCCCCGGCCGAATACACCGGATCCATGATCTGCGGGACCGTGCCCCAGTCCTGGGACGGCCGCTGCTGGAACAGCCCGACCGAATCCCGGTCACCGAAGTCGATGTTGCGCAGCCCCGACTCCTGCATGGCGGTCGCCAGCGCGATCGTCACCGCCCGCTCCGGCAGCCCGCGCGAGGACGCCACCGCCGAGATCGTCGCGGCGTTCGACGCCTGCTCGGGCGACAGCTCGTACGCCTCCGCGTCGCCCTCCGCCCGCACCGTGCAGCGCGGCGCGCCCGGACCACCGGTGACGTACTGGACGAGGAGGTAGCCGGCGAGTCCGAGGAGCACGGCGAAGGCCGCGGCGATACGCCAGAGGCGCTTGCGGCGGGCGGGGGCTGCGGGCTGGGCGGACACGAGCCCACCGTACTGGAGGGCCGCCGGATAGGGTCGGCCCCATGGAGCGCTCCGCACACCACCCCGCCCTCGACCTCACGCTCGACGCCGCCGCGCTCACCGCGCGGCTGGTCGACTTCCCCTCCGAGAGCGGAAACGAGAAGGACCTCGCCGACGCGGTCGAGCACGCCCTGCGCGGACTGGGGCACCTGACCGTCGACCGGTACGGCAACAACGTCGTCGCCCGCACCCACCTGGGCCGCGACGAGCGGGTGATCCTCGCCGGACACCTCGACACCGTGCCGATCGCCGGCAACGTCCCCTCCCGGCTGGACGAGAACGGCGTCCTGTGGGGCTGCGGCACCTGCGACATGAAGTCCGGCGTCGCCGTCCAACTGCGGATGGCCGCCACCGTCCCCGCGCCCAACCGCGACCTGACCTTCGTCTTCTACGACAACGAAGAGGTCGCCGCCCACCTCAACGGCCTCGGCCACGTCGCCGAGGCGCACCCCGACTGGCTCGCCGGTGACTTCGCCGTCCTCCTGGAGCCCTCCGACGGCCAGGTCGAGGGCGGCTGCCAGGGCACCCTGCGGGTCCTGCTGCGCACCACCGGCGAGCGGGCCCACTCCGCGCGCTCCTGGATGGGCGCCAACGCCATCCACGCCGCCGCCCCGATCCTGGCCCGGCTCGCCGCGTACGAACCGCGCCGCCCGGTGATCGACGGCCTGGAATACCGCGAGGGCCTCAACGCCGTCCGCGTCGAGGCCGGCGTCGCCAACAACGTCATCCCGGACGCCTGCACGGTCACCGTCAACTTCCGCTACGCGCCCGACCGCACCCCCGAGGAGGCGGTGGCGCACGTGCGCGAGGTCTTCGCGGACTGCCCCCTCGACGAGTTCGTCGTCGACGACCACTCCCCGGGCGCGCTGCCCGGCCTGTCCCACCCGGCGGCCAAGGCGTTCATGGAGGCCGTCGGCGGCACCGCGATGCCCAAGTTCGGCTGGACCGACGTCTCCCGCTTCAGTTCCCTGGGCGTCCCCGCCGTCAACTACGGCCCCGGCTACTCCCTTCTGGCGCACAAGAAGGACGAACGGGTCGAGATCGCCCGCATCGCGCACTGCGAGGAACGACTGCGCGCCTGGCTGACGGCCTGAGCCCGGCGACCGCCGACCGCCCGCATACCAGCGGAATTACCCTGCGCCCGTGTTCCGTGGACCTACGCTGAAGCGGCAAACGATCTGTCAGCGGAGGGAGCACGTCATGGCCAACCTCGAGGGTGAACCGGCCCCGGAGGAGCAGCGGCTGGGTCCCGTACTGCGTCGTCGCGCCCAGGTGCAGGCCGGCACCACGGACCAGCGCCTGCTGGACACCGTGGGTCCCTCCGAATGGGTTCACACCGACCCCTGGCGCGTGATGCGCATCCAGGCGGAATTCGTGGAGGGCTTCGGCGCCCTGGCCGAACTCGGCGCGGCCGTCAGCGTCTTCGGATCGGCTCGCACCAAGCCCGGATCGCCGGAGTACGAGGCCGGGGTGAACATCGGACGCGGCCTGGTCGAGGCCGGGTTCGCCGTGATCACCGGCGGCGGACCGGGCGCCATGGAGGCCGCCAACAAGGGCGCCCACGAGGCCGGCGGGATCTCCGTCGGCCTCGGCATCGAGCTGCCCTTCGAGCAGGGCCTGAACGAGTACGTGAACCTCGGCGTCGACTTCCGCTACTTCTTCGTCCGAAAAACGTGCTTTGTGAAGTACGCCCGCGGTTTCGTCGTCCTGCCCGGCGGGATGGGCACCCTGGACGAACTCTTCGAGGCGCTCACCCTCGTGCAGACCCGCAAGGTCACCCGCTTCCCGATCGTGCTCTTCGGCACCGCCTACTGGAGCGGGCTGGTCGACTGGCTGCGCGACACCCTCATCGCCGAGGGCAAGGCGTCGATGTCCGACCTGGACCTCTTCCACCTCAGCGACGACGTGGACGAGGCGGTCGCGCTGGTCACCAAGGAGGCCGGGTACTAGCCGGGCGCCCGGGGCACGCCGCCACAGGCGGCGCGCACGACCTCTTTCGCCGCGTGCCTCAGGCCAGTCCCCGGCGGGCGACCGCCGGGGGCCGGTGGCCGGCGATCGAGGCCACCATGTCCAGCACCTGCCGGGTCTCGGCGACCTCGTGGACGCGGTAGACCCGCGCGCCCAGCCAGGCCGAGACCGCGGTCGTCGCCAGGGTGCCCAGCACCCGCTCCTTGACCGGCTTGTCCAGCGTCTCGCCGACGAAGTCCTTGTTGGACAGCGACACCAGCACCGGCAACGGGGTGTCCCCTGCCCGAGCGAAGCCGAGAGCGCGGGGAACGGCCCGCGTCATCTCCTCCAGCCGCCGGGTCGCCTCCAGGCTGTGCCGGGTGTTCTTCCCGAAGTCGTGCCCCGGATCGATCATGATCCCGTCGCGCCGGACACCCAACTCCACGGCCCGCTCCGCCAGTCCGAGCGTCACCCGCAGGATGTCGGCCATCACGTCCTCGTACGTCACCCGGTGCGGACGGGTCCGCGGCTCGGCGCCGCCGGCGTGTGTGCACACCAGCCCCACGCCGTGGCGCGCGGCGACCTCGGCGAGCCGCGGATCGGCCCCGCCCCAGGCGTCGTTGAGCACATCGGCGCCGGCCTCGCAGACCGCCTCGCCCACGTCGTGCCGCCAGGTGTCGACGCTGATCACCACATCGGGGTGGCGCTTGCGGACCTCGGCGACGAACCCGACCGTGCGGCGCGCCTCCTCGGCCGCGCTCACCTCCTCGCCGGGACCGGCCTTGACTCCGCCGATGTCGATGATCGCGGCGCCCTCGGCCACCGCCTGCTCGACGCGGGCCAGCGCGGGCTCGTCGCGGAACGTGGCGCCCCGGTCGTAGAACGAGTCCGGAGTCCGGTTCACGATCGCCATGATCACCGGCTCGTGCGCACCGAACTCGCGATTCCCCAGCCGCAGCATTCCCTGACTCCTTCTCCGTGGTCCGCCAGCGACCCTAACTGTCACCGCCGCATGGCACGATCAGAGCAGGCGCATAGTGCGGGGAGTTGGTCGTGTTCTGGTTCTTGCTGATCGCGATGGTCGTGGTCGTGGCCGTGGTCACGCTCGTCGTCGTCGGAGGCGGTGACGGCGGCGGCCTGCGCGACGCCGAACCGGACCAACTGCACGACCCGCTGCCCGGCGACCGCCCGGTGGCCCGCGCCGATGTGGAGGCCGTCCGCCTTCCGGTGACCGTCCGCGGGTACCGCATGAACGACGTCGACGACGTCCTGGACCGCCTGGGCGCCGAGCTGGCGGAGCGCGACTCCCGGATCGCCGAGCTGGAAGCGGCACTGGCCGGCGCGCACGCCGCGGCCATGGGCGGCGCCGGGAGCCTTCTGCGGGGCACCGGACAGGGCCCGGGGCCGACGGCCGGCGCACGGCCCGCACAGGGCCCTGTGGCGCCCACCGAGCCGGTATCCGGACCGCCGCGGCCGCCGTCGGATCCCGCCGGTCACAAAGACCCGAACGAAACGGACGGAACTGACGGGCCGGACGGGCGGGGCGGCCCCGGCGGACCGGAGGGCCCGGGCGGACCGGGTGGCGGCCCGCAGGCCCACGGAAACCCCAACCCCGGCGGCACCGAAGGCGAGGCCCGGTCATGAGCGGTGTGGTGACGGCTCCCGACGGCGTTCCGCGCTGCCCTTGGGGGATGGTCTCGGAGCAGACGGCCGACTACCGGCTCTACCACGACACCGAGTGGGGCCGGCCGGTCCACGGCGACGACGCCCTCTTCGAACGGATGAGCCTGGAGGCGTTCCAGTCCGGCCTGTCCTGGATCACGATCCTGCGCCGCCGCCCCGGCTTCCGCGCCGCGTTCGCCGGCTTCCGCATCGCCGAGGTGGCCGCGTTCACGGAGGCGGACGCCGAACGGCTGCTCACCGACCCCGGCATCATCCGCAACCGCGCCAAGATCGCCGCGACGCTCAACAACGCCAAGGTGGCCGCCGCGCTGGCCCCGGGCGAGCTGGATCAGCTCATCTGGTCCTACGCCCCCGACCGGGCCGCCCGCCCGGCGCCGCACACCCTCGTCGACGTCCAGCCGGTCACGGCGGAATCCACGGCGCTCGCCAAGGACCTCAAAAAGCGCGGCTTCCGCTTCGTGGGCCCCACCACCGCGTACGCCATGATGCAGGCGTGCGGCCTGGTCAACGACCACTTGGCGGACTGTCACGTGCGCGCGGCGACGGAGGCCGCGGCGGCGGGCTGAGTGCCCGCCCGGCCGCCGCCGCGCCAGGGGCCCGGCGGTTCCTCAGCGTCCCAGGAAGCGGGGCTTCTCCTTCTTCACGAACGCCTCGACCGCGATCTGGTGGTCCTCGGACGCCCCCGCCCGCACCTGGAGCTCGTCCTCCTTGCCGAGGGTCTCGGCCAGCGAGTGGCCCGCCCCGTAAGCGAGCGACTCCTTCAGCGCGGCATAGGCGGCGGTCGGGCCCTGGGCCAGCCGGCGGGCGACGGCCGCGGCCTCGGCGGCCAGCTCGTGGGCCGGGACGACCCTGTTCGCGATGCCCAGGTCGTACGCCTCCGCGGCGGAGACGTTGCGCGGGAAGAGCAGCAGATCGGCGGCCCGGCCGTGGCCGATCAGCCGGGGCAGCGTCCACGACATCCCGGAGTCGGCGGTCAGCGCGACCCCCGCGAAGGAGGTGTTGAAGGACGCCGACTCGGCGACGACCCGGTAGTCGGCGGCCAGGGCGAAGCCCGCGCCGGCGCCCGCGGCGACACCGTTGACGCCCGCGACGACGGGCTTGGGCATCTCCGCCAGCGCCGTGACGATGGGGTTGTAGTGCTCGCGCACGGTGTTCATCGTGACGCGCGAGCCGGTGGCCTTGTCCTCGGCCAGCAGCCCGATGTGCTCCTTGAGGTCCTGCCCGACGCAGAAGGCGCGCCCGGTGGCGGTCAGCAGGACGGCGCGTACGGCCGGGTCGGCGGCCGCCTGCCGGACGCTGTCGCGCAGGGCGACCTTCGCCTCGATGTTCATCGCGTTCATCGCGTCGGGGCGGTTGAGGGTGATGGTGGCGAGTCCGTCGGAAACTTCGTAGAGCACGGTGTCGGCCATTTGTGGGGGTCCCCTCCGTCGCGGATCGGACTGCGCGTCAGTGGCAGTCAGCGCTCAGGATGCCGGAGATCAGCGGCCTGCGGCATGTGACGAACATCAAAGACCGGGGGCGGGTCAGGCATGTGCGAGTGGCGAAGTATCGCAGCCGGATCGCCGAATTGAGTGGTTTTGGCCGAGCGGGTTGCAGAAGGGATGCTGCCCGATGTTGGTCATCGGGTCGTTCGATGCGGGATAATGGCCTGGAAGCAATGTGTTCGATGCCGGTGACACGCGCCTATTCGGGCCGTCGGCTGACGATGAGCTGGTTTCAGGAAGGGGAACGAGCATGGCGGCGATGAAGCCGCGGACGGGCGACGGCCCGCTCGAGGTGACCAAGGAGGGGCGGGGCATCGTCATGCGCGTTCCGCTCGAAGGCGGCGGGCGACTCGTCGTCGAGCTGACACCTGACGAAGCCAAGGCCCTGGGTGAGGCCCTGGAGAAGGTCACCGTCTGAGAGGGCGACCCAATCGCTGCGGTTTCCCGGGGCTGACCCCGGATACCCCCAGCCGATTACCCCGGCCCCGGCAGGCGGCGTGCAGAGATGCGCGCCGTGTGCCGGGGCCGTTTCGTTGCCCCGGGCCGGGCGAGGCCGGGTCGCGATGCGGGGAGGTGGGCGTGGTGGGACGCGGGGACACCCGCACGGGTGGTGGGGTCAGCCGCGCTTGACGGCGCAGAGCAGCCCGTCGCCGACCGGCAGCAGGGACGGCACCAAAGAGGTGCTCTCCCGCACGGCGCGCAGCAGTTCGCGCAGCCGCAGGACCTCCGCCGGCTGCACCGCCGAGTCGACCGTACGGCCGTCGGCGAAGACGCCCTCGAAGCACACCAGGCCGCCGGGGCGCAGCAGCCGCAACGATTCAGCGAGGTATTCCAGGTACTCCAGCAGGTCCCCGTCGCAGAAGACGAGGTCGTATCCGCCGTCCGCGAGCCGGGGGAGCACGTCCAGGGCGCGGCCGGGGATGAAACGGGCGCGGTTGCCGGCGAAGCCCGCCTCGCGGAACGCCTGCTTGGCGAAGGTCTGCCGCTCCGGTTCGAGATCGACGGTGGTGAGCACCCCGTCGGGCCGCATGCCGTGCAGGAGGTAGATGCCCGACACGCCGGTGCCGGTGCCGATCTCGGCGACCGCTTTGGCGTCGGCGGTGGCGGCGAGCATGCGCAGGGCCGCGCCGGTGCCGGTCGTCACCGTGCGGATGCCCGCTTCCCGTGCGCGGTCACGGGACCAGCGCAGGGCGGCTTCGGTGGTGCCGTCGATGGTCCCGGCGCCGTACGCCTCGGCGAAAGCCAAGCTCGTCTGCCGGTTGCCGGTAATGGCCCTCTCCTGTCCCCGTAGTTGACGCAACCGTGACTGTATCCGCTGCGTGCGGGAACCCGCAGATGGGACCGGGCGTTAACAAAAGCCAGGGGGGATGCACCGGTGAAGACCGCGCGAGAGCCGAACCAAGACGAGAAGCAGGACCAAATGCAGGTCAAAACTGCTTATCCGGAGCTAACGGGCGAGGTGGATATGGTAGGGGCTCGACTGGACACCACCAGAGCCACCAGGGGAGGTGCGGCTGCGGCGGGTGACCGAGGAGTGCTGAGGCGCTTGCGCAGGTCGTTCGCCGAGCCGAAATCCGTGACAAACACCGCTGACCGTCTCCGCTCCACCTACTCCGCACCTACCGCGACCTTCGCCGCAGACGCGGACGCGCAGGCGTGGACGCCGCCCAGCTGGGAGGAGATCGTCAGCACCCACAGTGCACGGGTCTACCGCCTCGCCTACCGCCTCACCGGCAATCAGCACGACGCCGAGGACCTCACCCAGGAGGTCTTCGTCCGCGTCTTCCGCTCGCTGTCGACGTACACCCCGGGCACCTTCGAGGGCTGGCTGCACCGCATCACGACCAACCTCTTCCTGGACATGGTCCGCCGCCGCCAGCGCATCCGCTTCGACGCGCTCGGGGACGACGCCGCCGAGCGGCTGCCCAGCCGCGAGCCCTCCCCGCAGCAGCACTTCAACGACACCCACTTCGACGCCGACGTCCAGCAGGCGCTGGACACCCTCGCGCCGGAGTTCCGGGCCGCCGTCGTGCTGTGCGACATCGAGGGCCTGTCCTACGAAGAGATCGCCGCGACCCTCGGCGTCAAGCTCGGCACGGTCCGCAGCCGGATCCACCGGGGCCGCTCCCACCTGCGCAAGGCGCTCAAGCACCGCTCCCCGGCGGCGCGCGCCGAAGAGCGCGAGCAGCAGCGCGCGCTCGCCGTGGTGGCCGGCGGGGAGGTCGGAATCGCGTGAGCGCTACAGGCGGTGCGTCCCCCGCCGAGCAGCATCTCGGCGACCGCCTCGCGGCTCTGGTCGACGGTGAGTTGGGCCATGACGCGCGCGAGCGGGTGCTGGCGCACCTGGCGACGTGCCACAAGTGCAAGGCCGAGGCCGACGCCCAGCGCAGGCTGAAGAGCGTCTTCGCCGAGACGACACCCCCCGGGCCCTCCGCGGGGCTGCTGGCGCGCCTCCAGGGGCTGCCCGGCGGCGATCAGGACGGCCCCGGCAGCAGGCTGGGCGGCGGTGGCTTCGGGCGCGGCGACGCCGTCCCGGGCGGCGGCTCGTTCGGCTTCCTCCCCTCCGACCGCCATGCCCTGTCCGCCCTGGCCCCGGAGCCACGGCCGCGCGGATTCCGGGTCCACGACACCGAGCGGCCCGCCCCGCAGCGGCGAAGATTCGCCTTCGCGGCGGCCGGCGCGGTCTCGCTCGCGGCCTTCGCGCTCGGCGGCGCGCTGCCTCTGGAAGCGGCCGTCGACACACCGGGCGGGCGGACCGAGGGCAGCGGCGCGACCGTCACCCCGCTCAGCGCCACCCCGGCGGCCGGCGCCTCGATGGCAGGCGGCGGCCCCTTCCGCGCGGACCGCGACTCCTGGCCGGGTGCCGGGCGGCGGGCCGGCGCGCCGACGGCTGCCCCCGCTCCCAGCTCGATGGGACTGTTCGGGCCCGGTACGGCGCCGGTGTCCCGTCCGGGCACGGAGGCGATGACGGGCCGGTTCGGCCTGCCGCCGCTGATAGCCGCGACCGGTCCGGCTTCGGCCTACCACTTCCTGCCGGTGGCCGCCGAGCCCGGCAAGGCACCCCCGCGCGGGCCGCTGCCCGCGTCGCCGCCCCTGGAGCCCAAGCGCCCGCCGGCCGGCGTCCTGAGCTCCGCCGGCACCGCCCCGCACGGCACCGCCCCCGGCCCGCGCTGACCGGGCCCTGCGCGGGCCCGCGCGGAACTGGTTGAATCGCTGTCGGGCGGCGCACCCCTGTCCGGGGCGCGAACCGCGAGGTGGCGGTGGCTCGCGCAGGACGCGGGCGAAATGGTGGGGAGAGCATGGACGACGGTAAGGCCGCCGGGCCGAAGCTGAAGTGGTGGAGCCGCCCGGGACGTACCCCGGGCGGCGATCCGTCCGCCGAGGTGGGCCCGCACACACCACTGCCTCCCGCACCGGCCCCGGCGGCCGGCCCGACATCCGGCATGCCCGCCGGGCGGGGACCGGACGATCAGGAGCCGGTCTTCCAGAAGCCGGACGCCCGGGAGCCGGAGGACTGGACGGTGCTTCCGCCGGAGCGGGGCGCGAACGCGGCGCAGGGGACGGCCGGGGCGGCCGGTTCCTCCGGCGTCCCCGAGGCGACCGACGCAACCGAAGCGGCGCCCGCCGCCCCGGTGGCCGAGGCCGCCGCCGGGGCGCCTCACGACACCACGGCGGAGGTCCCGTACGCGTCGGCGGGCTCCGGGCGGCCGACCCCCGCCTCGACCGGCGAGGTGTCCGCCGAGGCCGGCTCCGGGACCACGGCGCCCGGTGGCGCGCGGCGTGCCGCGTCCACCGTGATGCTCGGTCAGGTGCCCGCGCGCGCACGGGAGGAGGCGAAGGCCGATCCCCGGGCCGGGGTGTCCGGTGGCGAGCCGATGGCGAGCGGGTCCGCCGCGAACGCCGGGCCGACCGCCGACGAGGCGAGCGCCCGGTCGGCGCCCGGTGAGCCTGTGGCCGGTGGGTCCGCGGGCGAGGCCGGTGACGTCGGGCAGCGGCAGCGGCCGCTGCACCCGGAGGACCCCTACGGCACGCCTCCGTACGGCGGCCCCGGTCCCTGGGCTCCGGCGCCGCCCGTCCAGCGTCCGGTGGCGACCCCCGCGCACGGCACCAGGATGCCGCCCCCGGGCCCGCAGCCCGCCTACGGCATGCCCGCCCCGGCCGCGTCCGGCGCCCTGCCCCCGCAGGCCCCCGTGCCCCCCGCGCCGTACCCGAACCAGCCCCACGCGGCCCCGCAGGACGCCGCCGCGCAGGCGCCCGCCGCGCCCGACGCCGGCCAGAGCGGCGCGGCCGAGGCGGCCCCCGCCGGTGGAGAGGGCGGGTTCGTGCCCCGGCCCGGTGACGGCGGCCCCCGAGCCGCCGGCGCGCGCACCGCGGAGCGCGACCCGGCCGCCGGCGACCACCCCCTGCCGCCCGAGCAGCCGTACGCCCACAGCTCCGCGCCCGCGCACCACCAGTCCGCCGCCACCACCGCCTTCCCGGCGCAGCAGCAGCCGCAGCACGGCCACGCGCACCCGCAGCCGCAGCCGCACCCCGGCATGCCCGCCGGCCCCGGACCCGGTCCCGGCCAGGAGCAGCCGCCCGCCCAAGGACACGGCCCCCACGGCTCCCCCGCCCCCGGTGAGACGGCCGGCCACACCGGCCCGTCCCCCGCGCCCTTCCCCCCGAGCGGCGCCTGGCAGCAGTACGACCCCTGGAGCGCGCCCCGGCACGGCGGCCCCGCCGGGCCCCCGCCCCCCGGTGCCCGGCGCGGCCGGCGCGCCCCGCTGGTGATCGGCGCGGTGGTCCTCGCACTGCTCGCGGGCGGCGTCGGCGGCGGGATCGGCGCGTACATAGAGCGCAACGGCGGCCTGAGCGACATCGAACTGCCGCAGGCCGCCGGCGAGCAGTCGGGCCGTAACCCCGACAGCGTCGCCGGAATCGCGCAGCGGGCGCTGCCCGGCGTCGTCACCCTGCACGTGCGCGGCAGCGCCGAACAGGGCACCGGCACCGGCTTCGTCCTCGACCGCCAGGGCCGCATCCTGACCAACAACCACGTCGTCGAACCGGCCGGCTCCGGCGGCGAGATCTCCGTCACGTTCAGCGGCGGCCAGACCGCCAAGGCCAAGGTCATCGGCCGGGACGGCGGCTACGACCTCGCCGTCGTCCAGGTGGAGGGCGTCACCGGCCTGCGGCCGCTCACGCTCGGCAACTCCGACTCCGTGCGGGTCGGCGACCCGGTCGTGGCGATCGGAGCGCCCTACGACCTCGCCAACACCGTCACCGCCGGCATCATCAGCGCCAAGCAGCGCCCGATCACCGCGGGCGGCGAGAAGGGCGACGGCAGCGACGTGTCGTACGTCGACGCGCTCCAGACGGACGCCCCCATCAACCCCGGCAACTCCGGCGGCCCGCTGGTGGACGGCAAGGCCCGGGTGATCGGCATCAACAGCGCGATCCGGGCAGCCGACAGCGGCGGCGGACCGGACGGCGCCGGCCAGGGCGGCAGCATAGGGCTGGGCTTCGCCATACCGATCAACCAGGCCAAGCGGGTCGCCGAGGAGCTGATCAACACGGGCCGGGCGACCCATCCGGTGATCGGCGTCACCCTGGAGATGGAGTACGCGGGCGACGGTGCCCGGGTCAGTGCGCGCGGCAAGGACGGCCGGGCGCCGGTGACCGCCGGCGGACCGGGCGCGAAGGCGGGGATCAAGGCGGGGGATGTGATCACCAAGGTCGACGGAGCGCCGGTGCACAGCGGCGAGGAGCTGATCGTCAAGATCCGCAGCCACCGGCCCGGCGACAGCCTCGTGCTGACCCTCCAGCGGGACGGCAAGGAGCGGACCCTGCGGCTGACGCTGGGCTCCTCCAGCGGCGGCTGATCGTTTGTACGGCGTTGGCGCGGGTGACTCCCGCCCGACGCGCGGGGCCAGGTACCGTGAGAGACGGCCTGGCCCCTGAGGCCGTGAATACCCCAAGGAGCTGCAAGGTGTTCTTCGACATAGGACCCCTCGAGCTGGTAGCGCTCGTGATCCTTGCGGTGCTCATCTTCGGGCCGGACAAGCTCCCCAAGGTGATCCAGGACGTCATGGGCTTCGTCCGCAAGGTGCGCGCGTTCTCCGACAGCGCCAAGGAGGACATCCGCAGCGAGCTGGGCCCGGAGTTCAAGGACTTCGAGTTCGAGGACCTCAAGCCGAAGAACTTCGTGCGCAAACACGTCCTGGAGAAGGACGAGTACGGCCTGAAGGACCTTCAGGAGATCCGCGACGGCTTCGACCTGAAGAAGGAGATGGCCGAGGTCACCGACGCCGTGCACGGCGGCGCCGCCGGTTCGGCCGCCGCGCCCGCCGCGCCCTCGAATGGTGCAGGCCCGAATTTCTCCAAGGAGTCCCCGGCCGCCGCCTCCGGCCCCGTGGACATGGTCAAAAAGGGCGAAGGGGCCCCGTCCGCCGACCGTCCGCCGTTCGACGCCGACGCCACCTGATACTCCGGTATGCCCGGCTGTGTTGACCCGTATGGCTATGCTCCCGGTGTCCGGGGTGAGGTCGCCTGAGGGGGGCGGGCCGCCCACGACGCAGGGCAACAAGGAGGCTCCGCGCAGATGGAGACGACGAGTCGGACAGTGGTACAAACGGTGTCCGCCGACGACGGCCGGAAGGTCGACGGCTATCTGCTGGCCGCGTTCCCGTGGTACGGCCTCGATGAGGCGTTCACCGGACCACGCTGGCTGTTGCAGGTCGGCACGGCGGCGGACGGCACCGTCGAGCACGGCGCGACCGGGCACGGCCAGGAGCCGACGATAAAGGTCGAGACGGCCAAGGACACCGCCCGGTTCGCGGTCGTGGTCACGGTCGCCAGCCGCCCCGTCAGGCGCAGCGCCGACGGCACCGGCGTCCTGGACGCCACCTCGGTCTCGACGGCCGCCTGGCTCGCCGGCGCGGGGCTGCTCGCGCAGATCTGGCCGACCCGGATGGACCGCACGCTGCGGCAGGACTGGCTGGACCAGCAGACGATGATCGCCTGGGAGCTGGCGGACGACCTCGACGGCGAGAGCTGGACCGAGCTGATGCTGCCGGTGGACGGCGTGCCGACCCCGTTCCGCTACCGCGAGTCCGAGTACGGCTGGGTGCTGGCCGGCTCCCCGGAGCAGGGCCCCGAGGGCGGCGTCCACCTCGGCGCGTACGGGCGCGGGATGAGCGCGTACAGCATGGCGTTTTCCGTGGTCAAGGACCTGTCGGCCTACGAGGACTGACCGGCCCCCGACATGCCGCGGGGGCGGACCCGCCACGGATCCGCCCCCGAAAAGCGGCCGGCAGCGCCGGCCGCCCGCGTCAGAACTTGTTGCGCGGGGTGATCCCCAGCGACATGCCCTGCAGGCCGCGCTGGCGGCCGCCCAGCTTGTCCGCGATGGAGCGGATCGCGGCGCCCGCGGGGGAGTCCGGATCGGACAGCACGACCGGCTTGCCCTCGTCGCCGCCCTCGCGCAGCCGGACGTCGATCGGGATGGAGCCGAGCACCGGCACCTGCGTGCCGGTCGTCTTCGTCAGGCCCTCGGCGACCCGCTCGCCGCCGCCGCTGCCGAACACGTCTACCATCTCGTCGCAGTGCGGGCAGGGCAGCCCGGACATGTTCTCGACCACACCGACGATCTTCTGGTGGGTCTGCACGGCGATCGAACCGGCCCGCTCGGCGACCTCGGCCGCGGCCTGCTGCGGGGTGGTGACCACCAGGATCTCGGCGTTCGGCACGAGCTGCGCCACGGAGATGGCGATGTCGCCGGTGCCCGGGGGCAGGTCCAGCAGGAGCACGTCGAGGTCGCCCCAGTAGACGTCGGCGAGGAACTGCTGGAGCGCGCGGTGCAGCATCGGGCCGCGCCAGACGACGGGCGCGTTGCCGGGGGTGAACATGCCGATCGAGATGACCTTCACGCCGTGCGCCGACGGCGGCATGATCATGTTCTCGACCTGGGTGGGCTTGCCGTCGGCGCCCAGCATCCGGGGCACGGAGTGGCCGTAGATGTCGGCGTCGACGACACCGACCTTGAGGCCGTCGGCCGCCATCGCCGCGGCGAGGTTGACCGTCACCGACGACTTGCCGACGCCGCCCTTGCCGGAGGCGACGGCGTAGACCCGGGTCAGCGAGCCGGGCTGGGCGAACGGGACCTCCCGCTCGGCGGTGCCGCCGCGCAGCGACGACGCCAGCTCCCGGCGCTGCTCGTCGCTCATCACGTCGAGCTCGACGGCGACGCTGGTGACGCCGGCGACCCCTTCGACGGCCGTGCGCACGTTGCTGGTGATGGTCTCGCGCATCGGACAGCCGGAGACGGTGAGGTAGACCGCGACAGCCACCGCGCCGTCCGCCGCGATGTCCACCGATTTGACCATCCCCAGCTCGGTGATGGGGCGGTGGATCTCGGGGTCGTTCACCGTCGCGAGCGCGTCGCGGATCGCGTCCTCGCTCGGTGCGGCGCCATTGGGCGTGTCGATAGCCATGCACTGATGGTACGGCGCTGGAGTGCGCCTCCGGAAAGGCTGTCAGCGGTCGTGTTCGTCACTCTCCGCGTCGACCATCTGCCGCAGCTCCAGGTCCCGCATGATGTCCGCCAGCTCGGAGCGGATCCAGTCGCGGGTGGCGACCTCGCCCAGGCCCAGCCGGAGCGCCGCGATCTCCCGGGTCAGATACTCGGTGTCGGCGATGGAGCGCTCGTTCTGCTTGCGGTCCTGTTCGTGGGTGACCCGGTCCCGGTCGTCCTGCCGGTTCTGCGCCAGCAGGATCAGCGGCGCCGCGTACGACGCCTGGAGCGACAGCATCAGGGTCAGGAAGATGAACGGGTACTCGTCGAATTTCAGCCCGCTGGGCGCGGCGATGTTCCAGGTGATCCACAAGATGATGATCACCGTCATCCAGACGATGAACCGGCCGGTCCCCAGGAAGCGGGCGATCTTCTCCGACAGCCGCCCGAACGCCTCCGGGTCGTACTCCGGCCAGAACGTACGGCGCGGCGCGCGCGGCTGGTCCAGGCGCACCCGGGGCCGCTCCGGGGCCGCGCCCCGCCGCACCGCGGAGGCGCCGTGCGGACGCGGCCGCTCCTTGGCGCTCTCGCGCTCCTCAGCGCCCATCCGCGGCCTTCCCGAGGTAGGCCGTGCCGCCCACACCGGCGGCGCCCTGGCCGTGCATCTCCGTCTCGCGCCAGTCGTCGGGCAGGAGATGGTCCAGCACGTCGTCGACGGTGACCGCGCCCAGCAGCGAACCGCTCTCGTCGACGACGGGCGCCGCGACCATGTTGTACGTCGCCAGATAGCTGGTGACCTCGGGCAGCGGGGTGTCCGGCGGCAGGGCCGGCAGATCGGTGTCGGCGATCGAGCTGACGAGAGTGAACGGCGGGTCGCGCAGCAGCCGCTGGAAGTGCACCAGGCCCAGATACTTGCCGGTGGGTGTCTCGTCCGGCGGCCGGCACACGTAGACCTGGGCGGCCAGCGCGGGGGAGAGGTCGGGGTCGCGCACCCGGGCCAGCGCGTCGGCCACCGTCGCGTCCGGGCGCAGCACGATCGGCTCGGTGGTCATCAGGCCGCCCGCCGTCCGCTCCTCGTACGACATCAGCCGCCGCACGTCCGCCGCCTCCTCGGGCCGCATCAGCGTCAGCAGCCGCTCCTTCTCCTCCTCCGGCAGCTCCGAGAGCAGGTCGGCGGCGTCGTCGGGGTCCATCGCCTCCAGGACGTCGGCGGCCCGCTCGTCCTGGAGCTTTCCGATGATCTCCACCTGGTCGTCCTCCGGCAGCTCCTCCAGCACGTCCGCCAGCCGGTCGTCGGCGAGGGCCGCCGCGACCTCGGCGCGCCGCTTGGGGGAGAGGTGGTGCAGGACGCCCGCGAGGTCGGCGGGCCGCAACTGTTCGAAGGTGGCGAGCAGGTTCTCCGCGCCCTGCCCGTGCTCCTCCAGGGAGAAGCCGGTGACCGCCGACCACTCCAGGGTCAGCACCTCGCCCTTGCGGCGCAGCGCCCCGCCCTTGCCCTTGCGGACGAAGACCTTGTCGATCTCCCAGTCGCGGCGGGCCGGCAACTGGGTGATGCCGATGTCGAGGACGGTGACCTCCTCGCCGGTCTCGACCAGCCGCACCCGCCGGTCGAGCAGTTCGCCCAGGACCAGGGTCTCGGACGCGCGCTGCTCGAAGCGCCGCATATTGATCACGCCGGTGGTGATGACCTGGCCGGACTCCACCCCCGTCACCCGCGTCATGGGCAGGAAGATGCGGCGCCTGCTGACGACCTCGACGACCAGGCCGAGCAGCCGGGGCGGGCGGTTGCCGACCCGGAGCATCGCGACCAGGTCCCGGACCCGGCCGACCATGTCGCCGTTGGGATCGAAGACGGCGACGCCGGACAGGTGGGAGACGAAGATCCGTGGAGTCACCACCGCCATGCAGAGTGCCTCCCTTCCTCCCATTTGCGCCCCTACATCCCGCTCCGCACGCATCGATGCGGGTTCAGGCTAGCGCGCCCGGCTCGCCGCCGCCCCGGGGAGAACGGCCGTATGGCGTCCGTCGCGCGAGGCGCCGAAGACCGCGCGCCGCCCAGGTACGCTGCCGTACTGCTGTCGAGGTCACCCGCATCAGGAGGCAGAGCCGACGTGACTGCAAGCCCCTCGGGGACGAGCCCCCGATCCCTGGCCGGACCCCGTCGCGCGGGACGGGCGGTGCTCGTGGGGGCGGTGTGCGCCGGCCTGGCCGCGGCGCTGGCGGGATGCGCCGGCGAGGACCCGGACGCCGGGACCAACGGCGTGGGAAAGCTGCCGGCCGCGAAGATCGAGGCCAAGGCGCGGGCGGCGGCCGGGCGCGCCGACACCGTCCGACTGTCGGGCAGCGTCGTCAGCCAGGGCCGCACCTACAAGCTCGACATGCGGCTGGCCGAGAACGGCGCCAAGGGCGAACTGACCACCAAAGCGGCCGCGTTCCAGCTTCTCCGGGTCGGCGACGCCCTCTTCCTGAAGGCCGACGCCGCCTTCTGGGCCGGCGAGAAGAACGGCCGGTCCGGTAGGCCCGACACCGCAGCCGCGGCCAAACTCGGCGGCAAATACGTCAAGGTGCCCGCCGCCGACCCGGTCTACAAGCGCTTCAGCGGCTTCACCGACAAGGACGTGCTGCTCGGCAGCCTGCTCGGCCTGCACGGCAAGCTGACGACCGGCGCCCGCGGGGAGGTCGACGGCGTGCGCACCATCCGCCTCGCCGCCGCCGCGGGCTCCGGCGGCACCCTGGACGTCTCCCTGGAGGGCACGCCGTATCCGCTGCGGCTGCGCCGCGCGGGCGGCGCCGGGGTCGTCCGGCTCGGCGACTGGGGCGAGCGCGTCGATCTCAAGGCCCCGGCCAAGGACCAGGTCGTCGACTACGGCAAGCGGATCTCCGGCACCGGCTGACGGGGCGGGCGGCCGGGCCGGGCCCGCGCGACGGGCCCGGCGGCTCCTCAGCCCTTGCGGCCCCGGCGCAGCAGCCGCGGCAGCGCGGCCGGCGCCGGCCGCCGGGTGATCGCGGGCGTCGGCAGCGGAGGCGCGGCCTGGGACTCCTCCGGCATGGCTCCCGGGCGCTGCGCGGCCGGTCCGACCGGCTCCAGCCGCAGCACCCGGCACTCGCGCGCCCACCGCTCCGTCATCGTCTCCGCGTCCGGCGCGTTGAGCCGCTTGCCCTTCAGCTCGTCGACCACGGCCCGCCACGCCTCGCCGTCGGGCGCCAGCTCGGCGACCCTCGCCTGCCAGGCGACCAGCCGGCCGCCCTTGTCCTTGCTGCGGACGGTGACGGCCGCCGTGGCGCCGTCGGCGAGCCCGAGGTCGGCCAGCGGCTGCTCGCCCTCCCCGTCGCCGACCAGGCAGGCGGCGCCGTCGTGCCAGACATGCCACAGGGCCCGCGCCGGGCCCGTCGCGCCCCGCACCCAGATCAGGCCGGACTTCTTCGTGGCCTCTTCGATGAGCGCCCGATCCTGCACGGCCTGCGACACGGTCTCCGTCATACGGCTCAGCCTAATGGGAGCCGCCGGCGCGCCCCGGGGCGGTCCGGGCGGCGCTCAGAGCCACCCGTTGCGCTTGAACCCGCGGTGGATGCCGACGCAGATGGCGACGGTCGCCAGCAGGACGGCCGGATAGCCGAATTTCCAGTGCAGCTCCGGCATGTACGTGAAGTTCATGCCGTAGATCCCGGCGATCATCGTCGGCACCGCGAAGATCGCCGCCCAGGACGTGATCTTGCGCATGTCCTCGTTCTGCGCGACGGTCGCCTGCGCGAGATTGGCCTGGAGGATGGAGTTGAGCAGGTCGTCGAAGGACAGCACCTGCTCGTTGACCCGGGCCAGGTGGTCGGCGACGTCCCGGAAGTACTTCTGGATGTCGGCGTCCACCAGCCGCATCGGACGCTCACTCAGCAACTGCATGGGCCGCAGCAGGGGCGACACCGCGCGCTTGAACTCCAGCACCTCGCGCTTGAGTTGGTAGATCCGCCCGGCGTCGCCGCCCTTGGCCGAGCCCTTGCCGCCGGAGCCCTTGCCGTTGGTGCCCGAGCTGAAGACGTCGATCTCCACCTCGTCGATGTCGTCCTGAACCGCGCCCGCCACCGCGATGTAGCCGTCCACCACCTGGTCGGCGATGGCGTGCAGCACCGCGGAGGGGCCCTTGGCGAGCAGCTCGGGGTCATCCTGGAGGCGGTGGCGCAGGGCGCGCAGCGAGCCCTGGCCGCCGTGCCGGACCGTGACGATGAAGTCCCGTCCGGTGAAGCACATCACCTCGCCGGTCTCCACGACCTCGCTGGTCGCGGTCAGCTCGGCGTGCTCGACGTAGTGGATCGTCTTGAAGACGGTGAAGAGCGTGTCGTCGTAACGCTCCAGCTTGGGCCGCTGGTGGGCGTGCACGGCGTCCTCGACGGCGAGCGGGTGCAGCCCGAACTCCTGGGCAATACCGGCGAATTCCGCCTCGGTCGGCTCGTGCAGGCCGATCCAGGCGAAGCCGCCGTCGGCGCGGACGCTGGCCATCGCCTCGGCGGGACCGAGGTGCTCGCGCACCCGGCGGCCCTCGCGGTAGACGCCGCAGTCCACGATGGCGCTGTTGGGGCAGGCGGGGGCGGACGTTTCGTAGCGGTACGGGGAGTCGTCGCGCCGCCGGGACGGGCGGACGGCGGCGCGCAGGTCGCGGATCATCGACATGGGCAGGCTCCTTCACGGGCCGGCCGTCAGACTGCGCGGGGCGTAACGCTGCCGGGAACGTGGACGTACGAGGCATCATCGGCCGTACGCCCGCAAAGCGGGCAGCGCTCCGTGCGGTGATACTGACGGCAGTTCGCAGAAAACACGGAACAAAGAGTCGAAGGCGCTCTTCCGTCATCTACATCCGGCGCGAAGGCACTTCACGGGTTTCCCCACCGGACGGCGGGGTACGGAAGCTCTCGATCAGGAGACGCGCTGCGCGAGGGGGATGACGGGAGAACTATCGGTACTGCACGGTCGACTCGGATCCACCGCAGCCCCACCTCCTCCGGCCGGTCCCCGTTGGGGGACGACGTCATTCCCTGACCAGACGGCAAGGCTATCAGTCACCCGAAGCTCCACGGCGCCGCTTTACCCGTTCCTCACGCGTCTTATGCTCGCGGCATGTCTGACGTTCTTGAGCTGGTGGAAGCCCGGCTGCGTACGACCCTGGGCGAGCCGGACGCCCGCGCCGCCGTCACCTTCCTCGGGACCGACCGCATCGAGGTCCTGCGCTTCGTGGACGGCGAGGTGCTGCGCTACGCCACCCTCGGGATGTCCGCGCAGCCGATGGCCGACCCCACCGCGGTCCTCGCCGACCCCGAAAGGGGCCCGCGCGCCGAACTCCTGCTGTCGGTACGGGCCGGGCGCGCCGACACGGACAAGGTGCTGCGCCCGCTCGCCGTCCTCGCCGCGTCCCCGCAGGTGGAGGGCCTGGTCGTGGCGCCGGGGGCGTCGCTGGACGTCGGCGAGCCGCTGTGGCCCGGGGCGGCGTTCACCTCCGTGCTCGTCGGCGCGCCCGGCGGGCTGGTCGAGGACCTCGAACTGGACGAGCCGAAGGAGCCGGTGCGCTTCCTGCCGCTGCTGCCGATGACACCCAACGAGGCCGCCTGGAAGCGCGTTCACGGCGCCGAGGCGCTGGAGGAGCGCTGGCTGCGGCACGGCACGGACCTGCGCGATCCGCTGCGCGCCGGCGTGCCGCTGGCGTGAGCGGGGCCGGCAGGAGCCTTGCCGGCGCTCCCGAAGGGGCCGCCCGGCGTCACCGTAAGGGTGAGCCGTCCTTGACGCGGCGCCGGGCCTGGAGGACCGTTGGTCCCTATGAGGGGCGAACCCAGTTGCCCGAAATGCGGTGGCCGGGTGCGGGCGCCCGGGCTCTTCTCCGACTCCTGGCAGTGCGCCGTGCACGGCACCGTGCAGCCACTCCAGCCCGTCGTCCCGCCGAGCGTCGAGGCGCTTGGCGTCGTCGTCCACCGCGCCCAGGTACCCGTGTGGATGCCGTGGCCGCTGCCGGTGGGCTGGCTCTTCACGGGCGTGGCCTGCGCCGGGGACGACCGCAGCGGCGGGCGCGCCACAGCGGTGGCCTGCTCGGGCCCCGGACCGCTCGGCGGCCCCGGTGAGCTGCTGCTGATCGCCGAGGAGCTGGGCGTCGGACTCGGCGCGCGCTACGCCGGCATCGACGGCCCCGATCCCGGCCCCTCCATGTGCGTGGACCAGCCGGCGCACAGCAAGGTCCTGGCGGCCGGCCGCCCCACGGCGATGTGGAACGTCAAGGACGCGCCACCGGACCGCGCGGTCTTCGCGGGCGAGGCGCGCGGGCTGTGGCTGTGGGCGATCGCCTGGCCCGAGCAGTCCGGGCTGCTGATGTACGACGAGCTGGTGCTGACGGATCTGCGCGAGGCGGGCGCCGAGGTGGACCTGCTGCCGTGCGGCGCGCTCTCGCCGCGGATCCTGAGCTGAGCGAATCTTCGGGCGCCGCGCGGCACGGACGGGCCCGGCCGGGTGGGGCGCGGACCGCCCGACGGACCGGCGCCACCCGCCGCCGACCTGCCAGGCCCGCCCGGCCGGTATCCTTCTGAGGTCCCCCGTCCCTTGTCCCCGGGCGCGTCCGCGTCCGCAGCCCGTCCCGCAGCGAGTCTGGAGTCCGCGTCGTGCGCATCGACCTGCACACCCACTCCACCGCCTCCGACGGCACGGACACCCCCGCCGAGCTGGTGCGCAACGCCGCCGCGTGCGGCCTGGACGTCGTCGCGCTGACCGACCACGACACCGTCGCCGGCCACGCCGAGGCGCGTGCCGCGCTGCCCGCGGGCCTGACGCTCGTCACCGGAGCGGAGCTCTCCTGTCGGCTCGACGGGGTGAGCCTGCACATGCTCGCCTACCTCTTCGACCCCGACGAGAGCGAGCTGGCCCGCGAGCGCGAACTGGTCCGCGACGACCGGGTGCCGCGCGCGCGGGGCATGGTCGCCAAGCTGCGCGAGCTGGGCGTGCCGCTCACCTGGGAGCGGGTGGCGCGGATCGCCGGCGACGGCGCCGTCGGACGGCCGCATATCGCGAGCGCCCTGGTCGAGCTGGGTGTCGTCGAGACCGTCTCCGACGCCTTCACCCCGCAGTGGCTGGCCAACGACGGCCGCGCGTACGTCGAGAAGCACGAACTCGACCCGTTCGAGGCGATCCGGCTGGTGAAGGCCGCCGGCGGGGTCACCGTCTTCGCGCATCCGCGGGCCGTCAAGCGCGGGAGCTGCGTACCGGAGAGCGCGATAGCCGACCTGGCCTCGGCCGGCCTCGACGGGATCGAGGTCGACCACATGGACCACGACGCGCCGACCCGCGCCCGGCTGCGCGGGCTGGCCGGCGACCTCGGGCTGCTGACCACCGGCTCCAGCGACTACCACGGCAGCCGCAAGACCTGCCGTCTCGGTGACCACACCACCGACCCCGAGATCTACGGCGAGATCGTGCGCCGCGCCACCGGCGCCTTCCCCGTCCCCGGCGCGGGCGGCTGACCCCACCGGCTCTCCTCCCGGGCCCGCCCGTCCCGCCGGCCCGGCACCGCGCACCGACCTGTCCCCACCCTTACGGGCCCGCGCCCGCCGCACCCGTGTCCCGTTTGTCCCCGTACCACCTCCCGCAAGGCCATCACCGTGTTCGACGTCGCCGTCTTCAGTACCCTTTTCGTCACCCTTTTCGTGATCATGGACCCGCCGGGGATCACCCCGATCTTCCTGGCCCTCACCTCCGGCCGGCCGGCCAAGGTGCAGCGCCGGATGGCGTGGCAGGCGGCCGCCGTCGCCTTCTGCGTCATCGCCGTCTTCGGGATCTTCGGCCGCCAGATCCTGGGGCGGCTGCACATCTCCACGCCCGCGCTGATGATCGCGGGCGGGCTGCTGCTCCTGCTGGTGGCGCTGGACCTGCTGACGGGCAAGTCCGAGGAGCCGACGCAGACCAAGGACGTCAATGTCGCCCTGGTGCCGCTGGGCATGCCGCTGCTGGCCGGGCCGGGCGCCATCGTGTCGGTGATCCTCGCCGTGCAGCACGCGCACGGCCTCGCCGCGCAGATCTCGGTGTGGACGGCGATCGTCGCGATCCATGTGGTGCTCTACGTGGTGATGCGGTTCTCGCTGGTGATCATCCGCGTGATCAAGGACGGCGGGGTCGTGCTGGTGACGCGGCTGGCGGGCATGATGCTCTCCGCGCTGGCCGTGCAGCAGATCATCAACGGCGTCACCCAGGTCATCCAGGGGTCCTGAGCCGCGCCCGGAACGCAAGACGCCCCCGTACGACGTGTTCGTACGGGGGCGCTGTCGCGTCCGTGACCGGCCGCCCGACCGGACCCGCAGCTCATGGCTGCCGTCTCATCGGGCGGCGGAAAAGGTGTTAGCGAACGGCCGTGTCGGCCGGGCGGATGTAGATGCGCTGGCCGATAGCGGCGGCCTGTCGCACGATCCGGTTGACGGAGGCGGCGTCCACGACGGTGCTGTCCACGGCGGTGCCGTCGACGTCGTCCAGGCGCATGATCTCGAAGCGCATACGGCTTCTCCCTTCGTCTGATCCTCCTGCGGAGAACTTCTTGGTGTGGCGAGCGCCCGGCTTCGCTGCCGGGCGTTCCGAGAGGTATAACGACGTGCTCCCTGCAATCATTCCCTACGCTAAGGAAATTTTTCGACGGTCTAAGTATCCGCAGGTGAGGCACCGCGGCAGGGCTCCTGGTCAGAGCGGTTGTGCCGGCCGAGTGAGGCCCCGGACAATGGGTCCGGTATGAACGATGTCCAGCCCACGGGCCCCACAGACCTCGCCGCGCTGGCCGCCGGCGTCGAGCGCACCAACGAGCTGCTCACCCGCGTGCTCGCCGAGGTCGCCACCACCCCGTCCACCCACGCCGCCTTCGTGGACGCGGGCTACGTCTACGCCGCGGCCGGCCGGCTGGTCGCCGGCACCGAGGACCGCAGGGCCTTCGACCTGGACGCCGAGGGGATCATCGACGCGTTCATCGAAAAGGCGCGGATGATCTTCCCGGACAGCCGGCTGCTACGCGTCTACTGGTACGACGGCGCCCGCCGCCGTATCCACAGCCAGGAACAGCAGCGGATCGCCGAGCTGCCGGACGTCAAGGTCAGGCTCGGCAACCTCAACGCCAACAACCAGCAAAAGGGCGTCGACTCCCTCATCCGCAGCGACCTGGAGTCGCTGGCCCGCCACCGCGCGATCAGTGACGCGGTGCTCATCGGCGGCGACGAGGACCTGGTCTCCGCGGTCGAGGCGGCCCAGGGCTACGGCGCGCGGGTCCACCTGTGGGGCATCGAGGCGCCCGGCGGCCGCAACCAGGCCGAGCCGCTGCTGTGGGAGGTCGACAGCCAGCGCACCTTCGACCTGGAGTTCTGCAAGCCGTACGTCACCCGGCGCAGCGGCGTGGAGTACACCGACCCGGCGGCGAGCGAAGGACCCGTGCCCGCCCGCGAGGAGGTGCGCTTCGTCGGCGCGCGGATCGCCGCCCAGTGGATGGCCGAACGCGGCCGCGCCTGGGCCGCCGACCTGCTCCCCGGCCACCCCTATCTGCCCGGCACCGTCGACCAGGAACTCCTCACCGGCGCGGAGGCGCTGCTGCGGCATTCCCTGCGCGGCCACGCCGACCTGCGGCGCGTCCTGCGCGACGGCTTCTGGGACCACGTCCACGCGCAGTTCTAGGCGGGGCCACCGGCCTGGTCCAGGCTCTTCCAGAAGCCGGCCAGGGCCGCGCTCGTGGCCTCGGGGCGTTCGGCGTTCGGGGAGTGCTCGGCGCCCTCGATGACCGTGCGGCGGGCCGACAGCCGACCGGCCATGGCGTCCAGCAGCGGCACCGGCCAGGCGTAGTCGACCACGCCCGAGACGACGTGCTTGGGCAGCGGCACGGCCGCCAGCTCCGCCACCCGGTCGGGCTCCTCCAGCATCTGCCGACCGGTCGCGATCAACTGCTCGGGCACGGTGTTCAGCCAACGTCGGTGCAAGAACGCGCCGATCTCCGGCGGGGTCGCCGCGTCCGCGGCCTCCGGCGGATCGAGCTGCCGCATCGCCTGCCAGACCGCCTCCATGTCCAGGTCGCCCAGCGCGTCGATCAGCATCCGTACCCGGGCCTGCTGGGCCCCGTCCAGGGCGGCGGGCCCCGAGCTGAGCACGGTCAGCGAACGGAACGGAGCCGGGTCAGCGAGCACCGCGGCACGGGCGATCAGACCGCCCAGCGAATGCCCGAGCAGATGCACCGGCCCGCCGTCACCGGCCCCCGCCGCCCGCGCCTGTGCCAGCACATCGAGCGCCAACTCCCGCTGCGCGTACGCCGATCGCTCACGCGGGCCGGGGGATTCGTGCTGCCCGCGCCCGTCCACCGCGACCACCCGGAAGCCGGCCGCCGCGAGCGGCGCGAGCAGACCGATGAAGTCCTCCTTGCTGCCGGTGAAGCCGGGCACCAGCAGGGCGGTCCCGACCGGCGGGCCCTCAGGTCCGGCCTCGTGCACGGCGAACTCCCCGCGCTCGGTGTCGAGTCGGTACGCGCGGGCGCACGGGGGCAGCGTGAGAGTGGGCGGCCTGCTCATACCGATGAGGCTATCGGGGCGCCCCGGCGGCGCGCGCACGACGGTCGGCGCGACCGTGCCCGCGTACGCCGACGGCCCGGCCCCGCGTCGTGCGGGACCGGGCCATCGGGCGTGCGGATCAGCTCTCGGGCGTCGCCTCGGTGGCCGGCGCCTTGGCGCGGGTGCGGCGGCGGACCGGCTTGGCCTCGGCGTCCGCCACGGGGGCGTCGGCCGCCTCCGCGGCCGGCTTGGCGGCGGCCTTCCGGGTGCGCTTGGGCTTGGCCGGCGCGTCCTCGGCGGCGGGCTCGGCCGCCACGGACTTCACGGCGGCCTTGCGGGTCCGCTTCGGCTTGACCGGTGCGGCGTCCGTGCCCTCGGCGGTCTCGACGGCGCTCTCCGCGGCGGGCTTGGCCGCGGCGGCCTTACGCGTCCGCTTCGGCTTGGCCGGCGCCTGCTCGGCGTCCACCGCGGGCGCGGTGCCCTCGGCGGTGTCCAGCGCGGCCTCGGCGGCCTTGGCGGCGACGCTCTTGCGGGTCCGCTTCGGCTTGGCGGGCGCGGCCTCGGCGACCTCGGCCGCCTCCACGACGCTCGCGGTCGCCGTCTCGGCCACGGCCTCGGTGGCCTCGGGACGCGCGGCACGGGTCCGGCGACGGCGCGGCTTGGCGGCCGGCGCCGGCGCGGCGTCGGTCTCCGGCGCCGCACTCGGCTCCGGGGCCACCACGGCGGCCGCGGCGACCGAGTCGGCGGTCTGGAAGGTCGGCTCGGCCGCTGCGCCCTGCGCCGCGCCGCGGGTACGG
The DNA here is from genome assembly GCF_055570395.1 of Streptomyces sp. NPDC031210. NCBI lineage: Bacteria > Bacillati > Actinomycetota > Actinomycetes > Kitasatosporales > Streptomycetaceae > Streptomyces > Streptomyces sp. NPDC031210. The sequence goes on along the minus strand of NZ_JBVIHH010000004.1, from coordinate 137,165 downwards.
CGGCGACGCCGGGGCTGGCGCGTCTCGGCCGGCTGCGCGGTGCCCTCGGCGGTGTCCACCGAGTCGGTGGCCTTGGAGTCGGTGGCCCTGGAGTCGGTGGTCTTCGCCTCGGGGGCGGCCGCGCCGTCCGCCGAGCTACCGCCGCGGGTGCGACGGCGCTGACGGGGCGTCCGCGTGCGCTGCGGGCGCTCCTCCACCACGGCGGCGGCCGCCTTGCGGGGACCGCGACCGCGGCCGCCCGTCTCGCCGAGGTCCTCGACCTCTTCGGCGGCGAGCCCGGCGCGGGTGCGCTCGGCGCGCGGCAGCACGCCCTTGGTGCCCTGCGGGATCTTCAGCAGTTCGTAGAGGTGCGCGGAGGTGGAGTACGTCTCCTCCGGCTCGTCGAAGGGCAGGTCGAGCGCCTTGTTGATCAACTTCCAGCGCGGGATGTCGTCCCAGTCGACGAGCGTGACGGCGGTGCCCTTGGCGCCCGCGCGGCCCGTCCGGCCGATGCGGTGCAGGTAGGTCTTCTCGTCCTCGGGGGACTGGTAGTTGATGACGTGCGTCACACCCTCGACGTCGATGCCGCGGGCGGCGACGTCGGTGCAGACCAGGACGTCGACCTTGCCGTTGCGGAAGGCGCGCAGCGCCTGCTCGCGGGCGCCCTGGCCGAGGTCGCCGTGCACCGCGCCGGAGGCGAAACCGCGCTGGGCGAGCTGGTCGGCGATGTCGGCGGCGGTCCGCTTCGTACGGCAGAACACCATCGCCAGACCCCGGCCGTCGGCCTGGAGGATGCGGGAGACCAGTTCCGGCTTGTCCATGGAGTGGGCGCGGAAGACGTGCTGGGTGGTGTTCTTGACGGTCTGACCCGCGTCGTCCGGCGAGGTGGCGCTGATGTGCGTGGGCTGTGACATGTAGCGGCGGGCGAGCCCGATGACCGCGCCCGGCATGGTCGCCGAGAACAGCATCGTCTGGCGCTTGGCGGGCAGCAACTGGATGATCCGCTCGACGTCGGGCAGGAAGCCCAGGTCGAGCATCTCGTCGGCCTCGTCCAGCACCAGGCTCTTGACCTCGGAGAGGTTGAGCTTCTTCTGGCCCGCCAGGTCCAGCAGCCGGCCCGGGGTGCCGACGACGACGTCGACGCCCTTCTTCAGCGCTTCGACCTGCGGTTCGTAGGCGCGGCCGCCGTAGATGGCCAGCACCCGGACGTTGCGCACCTTGCCGGCGGTGAGGAGGTCGTTGGTGACCTGCTGGCACAGCTCGCGGGTGGGGACGACGACGAGGGCCTGCGGCGCCTCGGTGAGCTGCTCCGGACGGCAGCGCCCGGCCTCGACGTCGGCGGGGACCGTGACGCGCTCCAGGAGCGGCAGGCCGAAGCCCAGGGTCTTGCCGGTGCCGGTCTTGGCCTGGCCGATGACGTCGCTGCCGGAGAGGGCAACGGGGAGCGTCATCTCCTGGATGGGAAAGGGGGAAACGATGCCGACGGCCTCAAGGGCTTCGGCGGTCTCGGGGAGAATCCCGAGGTCTCGGAACGTAGACAGAATCTTGCCTCTTCTGTGAGACGCGGCGTGAGGCGGCGAAGGGGGTCGTACCGCACCTTCGTACGGGTTCGTACGCGGGCCGGCTTGATACAGCCGGATGGCGCGGGACCACTGCCAACGCTCAGGCACTCGTGCCGCGAGCGGTGTCCCTCCTGCTGTGCGTACGTCTCGTACGCGCCGCTGGGGAGGGCGGTCGGTTTTGGAGCCGATCGGGCCACCGACCGGGCATCCGCATTCGTGGAACAACCCACCGATACTCGGCGGGTGCAATACCACTGTACCCCGGATGTGGCGCGGTACCCGAAGGCTTGTATGAGTGAGGCGTGAGTCACGGCGCGGCGCCGCCGCCCGCGGTGCGCGTGCGGGGGACCGGCCAGGGCCTTCCCGGTGCGGCCGGGCGGGCTATTGTGCCCGTCATGGAGACGCCTGACATCGCCGCTGACGACGCCCAAGAACACACCGGGTTCGCCGCCCAGGACTGGGCGCGGGCCTCGACCGACCCGCAGTACCGCGCGGCCGTGATCGATCTGCTCGGCGCGCTCGCGTACGGCGAGCTGTCCGCCTTCGAGCGCCTCGCCGAGGACGCCAAGCTCGCGCCGACGATGGACGACAAGGCCGAGCTGGCCAAGATGGCCTCGGCGGAGTTCCACCACTTCGAGCGGCTGCGGGAGCGGCTCGCGCAGATCGAGGCGGAGCCGAACGAGGCCATGGAGCCGTTCGCCGCCGCGCTGGACGAGTTCCACCGCCAGACCGCGCCGTCGGACTGGCTGGAGGGCCTGGTCAAGGCCTACGTCGGCGACTCGATCGCCAGTGACTTCTACCGGGAGGTCGCGGCCCGGCTCGACTCCGACACCCGCGATCTGGTGCTGGCCGTGCTGGACGACACCGGGCACGCCTCCTTCGCCGTGGAGAAGGTCCGCGCCGCCATCGAGGCCGAGCCCCGGGTCGGCGGGCGGCTCGCGCTGTGGGCGCGGCGGCTGATGGGCGAGGCGCTCTCGCAGGCGCAGCGGGTCGTCGCGGACCGCGACGCGCTCTCGACGATGCTGGTCGGCGGGGTGGCCGCCGGCTTCGACCTGGCCGAGGTCGGCCGGATGTTCTCGCGGATCACCGAGGCGCACACCAAGCGGATGGCGGCTCTGGGGCTGGCGGCCTGACACCCGCGTGGGGCCGCGGCCCCACGGTGACGCGGTGGAGGTGCACCGGCGGGCGGGCGGGACGGTGTCCGCCGCTCGCCGGTGTCGCCGTTTCTCCCGGAGGGGCGCCCCGGTCCTTCTCTCAGGCTCTCAGGCGGGCTCTCAGGCCGTGCGGTGGCCCTTCAGCGGCGCCGCCGGGCGCCGCAGCCGCCGGCGCGGCGGGCGGATCAGGACCGACAGCAGCGCCACGCTCAGGCCGAGGGCGGCGCCCAGCACCTCAGCGGGGTGGCCGGGGCCCAGGATCGAGCGGGTCAGCAGTGCGCCGAGCACCGCGGCGACCGGGCCGGTGGCCAGCGTCAGGGTGCGCGCGGGGAAGCGGTCGGGGAACCTGCGGGTGGCGGACAGGGCGATGACGAATCCGACGATCACGGCGCCGAGCGCTTCCCAGATCATGCTCTTCCCTCCCGCGTGACGAGGCCGATCGGTCGAACAAATCGGTCGTAGGCGGGTCGTACCCAAGGGGCACCGGGCACAACCCTCCGGTAGGGGATCCCCTGCCCCCGTAGGGCGGCGGCGACACACGAGCGGGGGGGGGGGGGGGGGGGGGGGGGGGGGGGGGGAGTGGTGGGGGGGGGGGGGGGGGGGGGGGGGGGGGGGGGGGGGGGGGGGAGGGGGGGGGGGGGG
>NZ_JBVIHH010000004.1:129163-133821 GCF_055570395.1 Streptomyces sp. NPDC031210 | reverse complement strand
GAGAACGAAAAAAACGAAGACTAAAAAAGGAAAAAGACCCTTTTTCCCCGAAATACCCCTCTTCGGGTTGGGGGGGAGGCGCAAACACACGAGCGGCGGCCCGGAGAGAAGTTCTCCGGGCCGCCGCTCGTCAGCCATCAGCGGGCGCCGTGCGCGGCGCCCCCCTCAGAGCGCGCCGAATCCGACCTTGCGGACGGTCTGCTCGCCGATCTCCACGTAGGCCAGCCGGTCCGCCGGGACCAGGACCTTGCGACCGTGTTCGTCCACCAGGCTCAGAAGCTGCGACTTGCCGCCCAGTGCGTCAGCCACCGCACGCTCGACCTCTTCGGCAGACTGCCCGCTCTCCAGAACGATCTCGCGGGGCGCGTGCTGCACGCCGATCTTGACCTCCACGGCTTATGTCCCTCCGACGGTCTGGGGGTCCCCCAGCATCGCTGAGGGAAGATGCGCGGTGATCCGCGCCGTACGCAGCACACATTAGCCCGGCGCGGGGACCGACAGGACGCCATGGGCCACGCCCGCAGCGAACACGTCCGCCGCCGGCCGTCCGCCGCCGGAACCGGTCAGTGCGGCTCGCTGCCGTGCAGCGGGAATCCGGCGATGCCCTTCCAGGCCAGCGAGGTCAGCAACTGCACGGCCGTGTCGCGCGGCACCTTGCTCCCGGACGAGAGCCAGTAGCGCGCCACCACCTGCGAAACGCCGCCCAGGCCCACGGCCAGCAGCATCGACTCGTCGCGCGAGAGACCGGTGTCCTCGGCGATCACCGCGCTGATGGCCTCGGCGCACTCCAAAGAGACCTTGTCCACGCGCTCGCGGACCGCCGGCTCGTTGGTCAGGTCCGACTCGAAGACGAGGCGGAACGCACCGCCCGGGTCCTCGACGTACGCGAAGTAGGCGTCCATCGTGGCCGCGACCCGCTGCTTGTTGTCGGACGTCGACGCCAGCGCCGTCCGCACCGACTGCAGCAGCGACTCGCAGTGCTGGTCGAGGAGGGCGAGGTAGAGGTCCAGCTTGCCGGGGAAGTGCTGGTAGAGCACCGGCTTGCTGACCCCGGCCCGTTCGGCGATGTCGTCCATCGCGGCCGCGTGGTAGCCCTGCGCGACAAAAACCTCCTGGGCGGCGCCCAGAAGCTGATTGCGTCGGGCTCGGCGTGGCAGGCGTGTGCCCCGCGGGCGCGCCGCCTCGGTCTGCTCGATGGCGCTCACGCTGCCTCCCAGAAGTCGTTCCGTACGCGGCGCACACAAGATGGTGCGTCGCGCCCGCCATCGTACTTTTGGGTAACCCGGCTGTGCGTCGTCCGAGGCGAGAAATATTGCCCGGCGGCGCTGTCGTAAGCCGACATAGCATCCCAGGTCATCGGTATTCGTCTTCGTTGAGTTCCACGACGCGCGCCTGCTCGGCGCGGTCCGCCTCGTTCGCGGAGCCCGGATCGACTCCGGTCAGCGGATCGTCGTGGCGCGGTGCGACATCGGCGGCCTGTTCCACGGCGTCGTTCTCCGGTGCCTCCACATCGATCTCCGTCACGCCGTTGGCGTCCTCCTCGTCCTCGAAAGTGTCCGGGTCGGTCGGGTCGACGGGCATGGTGGCTCCCTTTCTCGCTGTTCTCGGCTCGTGCCTTGGCAGGCAGCAGGGACCGGGCGGCTCGCCCTGCCTACGAGCCTAGGAGAGAGGAGAGGCGGGCGCGATGCGGTCTGTGACCGCGGACACACAAACCCGGGCGTGATCATCTCGTAACATCGACCGCATGTCTTCGACCGAGTCGCCGGACACCCGGACCGCCCTCCCGGTGCCACCAGCCGGCCCCGGCCCCGGCCCCGGCTCCGGGCCGGCCGCGGCCGAGACAGTGCGCTCGGTGGCCCTGCCCGGTCTGACGGTCGTCGTACGGGCCCCGGCCGCCGCACCCCCGGAACGGGACGGCGACCACCGCCCCCGGGAGCGCGCGCTGTACGTCCACGGACTGGGCGGCTCCTCGCAGAACTGGTCGGCGCTCATGCCGCTGCTCGCCGACCGGCTGGACGGCGAGGCGCTCGATCTGCCCGGCTTCGGGCACGCACCGCCCCCCGCCGACGGCGCCTACTCCGTCTCCGCGCAGGCCAGGGCCGTCATCGGCTATCTCGACGCCCGCGGCGGCGGTCCCGTCCACCTCATCGGCACCTCCATGGGCGGCGCCGCCGCGACCCGGGTCGCGGCCGCGCGCCCCGACCTGGTGGGCACCCTGACCCTGATCTCGCCCGCGCTCCCCGAGCTGCGGCCGCAGCGCACGGCCGTGCCGACCGCGCTGCTCGCCGTCCCCGGGGTCGCCCGGTTGTTCAAAAGACTCACGCAGGACTGGACGCCCGAGCGCCGCACCCGCGAGGTGCTCGCGCTCTGCTACGGCGACCCCGCCAGGGTGACCCCGGAGGGGCTGGACGCCGCCGTCGAGGAATACGCGCGACGGCTCGAACTCCCCTATTTCTGGGAGGTCATGGAGCGCTCGACGCGGGGCCTGGTGAACGCCTACACGCTCGGCGGACAGCACAATTTGTGGCGTCAGGCAGAGCGGGTACTCGCCCCCACGCTTCTCGTCTACGGTGGGCGCGACCGCCTGGTCTCCTCCCGGATGGCACGGCGGGCCGCCGCGGCGTTCCGCGGTGCGCGGTTGCTGACGCTTCCGGAGGCGGGGCACGTGGCGATGATGGAATATCCCGAGACGGTGGCGCGCGCCATCCGCGAGCTGCTCGACAGCGCCGGGACCGAGATGACCGCCGACGCGAGCAGGAGCTGACAGGCCCAGTGGGACGCCATAGCCGCCGAGGCCGGCCGGAGAACGCGACGGACACGCCGGGCACGGGCGTACCGGACCAACGCACCGGACCGGGACTGCCGCCCGGCGCCCCTGGTGACGGCTCGCCTCCCGGGCCGGGGCGCCGGCGGCGCGGACCAGGCGGCGGCGAGGCGCATGGTGGCGGCGCGGACGGCGGCGGGGTTTTTGGCGCCGGCGTGCGCGGTGGCCATCCCGAACAGCGTGAGCCGGGCGGTGGCTGGGGCGCGCCGCCCTCGCCGCCCGCGCCCGGCGAGGGGCCGAGGGTCCCCAGGCCGAGGGCGGCCGGTCAGGAGGGCGTGGGCCGCGCGCCGCGCTTCGGTGCGGCGGGCGCGGCCGGTGTGACCGGCTTCGGACCGGCCGGCGGGACGCTCGGCGGGCCCGTCGGCGGCCCGGTGGCGGCCGACGGTCCGTCCTATGGCGCGGCGGTCGGCGGTACCGGCCTGCCCGGTGTCGGACCCGTCGGCGCGCCGCTCGCGCCGCGCGGCGGCGGGCCGGGGCCGCGGCGCGACTACGTCGACGCCTTCGCCGACGGGGCCGGGACGCCGGCCGGTGGGCCGTTCCCCGGGAGTGAGACGTCGCGGGGCGGCACGCCGGGCCCCGAAGCCGGACCGTACGGCGCGGGCCCGGACGGCATGGGCGGGGCGGTGCCGCCCGGCGGCCGGTTCACCGGCCGGTCGGTGGTCTTCGAGCGCGAGGGCGCGGACGACGACCGGTACGCGGCGCTCGCCGAGGACGGCCCGGACTCCGGCGCGCCGGAGGACGGTGCGGACGGCCCCGGGACCGGCGCCGACCGGGCGCTTACCGCCAAGAAGGGCGCCAAGGGCCGGACGTTCACCGGTGCGGCCGCCGCCGCCGTGACCACCGTCCTCGCCGTGGTCATCGCCGGCCAGGTCGCCGACCAGCAGCAGGAGGGCGACGCGGCGCGGACGCACAGCGGCCAGGACCGGCCCGACGGCGTCGACGACGACGCGTCCCGCTCACAGGCCCGCCCCACCCAGGACGCCAAGCCCGCCTCGTACGCCGAGAAGATGACGCAGGTCTTCCCCCTGGACGCCAAGATGACCGCCAGCGGCCGGTTCAAGGCCACCGGCGGCGACGCCAAGGCGCCCGGCCGCGGGCAGGTGCTGCGCTACCGCGTCGATGTGGAAGAGGGACTGCCCCTGGACGGCGAGCTGTTCGCCGAGGCGGTCCACAAGACCCTCAACGACGAGCGGAGCTGGGCGCACGGTGGGCAGCGGACCTTCCAGCGGGTGGGCTCGGGCGACGCCGATTTCGTGATCTCCCTGGCCAGCCCGGGCACCACCGCCAAGTGGTGCGCGAAATCCGGTCTGGACACCACCGAGGACAACGTCTCCTGCGACTCGGCGGCCACCGACCGCGTCATGATCAACGCCTACCGCTGGGCGCAGGGCGCCCGGACCTACGGCCACGACAAGATGCTCGCCTACCGCCAGATGCTGATCAACCACGAGGTCGGCCACCGGCTCGGGCACAACCACGAGGGCTGTTCCCGCCAGGGCGCCCTGGCCCCGGTGATGATGCAGCAGACGAAGTTCCTCACGACGGACGGGGCGACCTGCCGCCCCAACTCCTGGCCGTATCCCGGCCGGAGCTGACCCGCCCGGAGGGGCGCGCGGCGTCCCTCGCCGGCCGACGGGTGCTACACACGGTGGTGTAGCGCTCACATAGCGCGCCGAAACGCCCCCGGGGGCGGAAAGTCACGCCTGTTCACCCCTTCCGGTGGGGGGGGGGGGGGGGAGGGGTGGTTTCCGCCGGCGCCGCTCGCTCGTTCTTTTTCTTTTTCTTTAGGGGGGAGTAGGGCCTTTGTTGGACGCAGCCCAAACAAAAAAAAAAA
>NZ_JBVIHH010000004.1:0-129153 GCF_055570395.1 Streptomyces sp. NPDC031210 | reverse complement strand
AAGCGAAACATACCCCACCCCCTCCCCCCCCCCACCCCCCCCCCTCCCCCCCCCGCCCCCCCCCCCCCCCCCCCCCCCCCCCCCCCCCCCCCACCGGCCCCTTTGCGTAGCTTCTTCCTGCAGGTGGCGACCGGCCGGGCCGCCGCGTCACGGACGCCGACAGGCAAGGACGGGGGTGCACTCATGCGCGTAGGACTACTCACCGAGGGTGGCTACCCATACGCGTCCGGTGAGGCGCGCGGGTGGTGCGACCGGCTCGTGCGCGGGCTCACCGGCCACGAATTCCAGATCTACGCCCTGAGCACCGGCGCCCACCAGGAAGGCCGCGGCCTGACCGAACTCCCGCCCCACGTACGGCTGGTGCGCACCGCACCCCTGTGGGGCGCGTTCCCCGAAGAACACCTCGGGCAGCCCGGCGACCGGCGGGGCCGCGCCGCCGGACGCCGCGCCCGGCGCCGCTTCGCCACCCACTTCGCCGACCTCGCGGCGGCCTGCGCCACCGTCCCCGCGGAGCGACCGCACCCAGGCGGGCAGCACCCCACCGCGGGCCCCGGGGCCGTTGAGGCGGACCGTTTCGCCGCCGGTCTCTACGGGCTCGCCGAAGTGGCCCGCACCGACGGCGGACTGCCCGCACTGCTCCGCTCCGAGGAGGCCGTACGCCTCCTGGAGCGGACCTGCCGCGGCCGCCGCGCCCTGCCCGCCGTCCAGAGCGCCCAGGTCAGCGACCTGCTGACGGTCGCCGAACACCTGGAACTCGCGCTGCGCCCGCTGTCGTTGGACTGGTACGGCGACGACCACACCGACGGCCTCGGCGCCGTCGACCTGTGCCACGCCGGCTCCGGCGGCGCGGCCGCCCTCCCGGGACTGCTGGCCAAACGCTTCTTCGGCACCCCGCTCCTGGTCACCGAGTACGGCGTACGGCTGCGCGAGCACTACCTCGCGCGCGCCGCCACCCCCCTCAGTGCCCCGGTGCGCGCCCTGCTGGCCGCCTTCCGGGGAGCGCTGGCCGCCGAGACCTACGCCCAGGCCGCGCTGATCACCCCCGGCAACCTCCACGCCCGGCGCTGGCAGGAGCGCTGCGGCGCCGACCGCGCCCGGCTGCGGACGGTCTACCCGGGCATGGACGCCGCCCGCTTCGCCGCGGTCCCCGACGCCGCGGCCGACGACTCCAAGACCCTGGTGTGGGTCGGCGACGTCGAACCGGCCAAGGACCTCGTCGCCCTCCTGCACGCCTTCGCGGAGATCCGCCGGAGCGAACCGGAGGCCGCCTTGCGGATCATCGGCGGGCCCGGGCGCGCGCCCGACGCGGCCGACTACCTCGCGCACTGCCGGGCGCTGGCCGCCCAGCTCTTCCCCGACGAGGCGGCCGACGCGCGCACCGTCGGCGACAACCCGGTCAGCTTCGAGGAGATCGGCTCTCCCGAGGTGCCGACCCTCGCGGACGCCTACGCCGCGGGCAGCGTGGTCGTGCTCTCCAGCGTGGTGGAGGGCTTCCCGCGCACCTTGGTGGAGGCGATGTTCTGCGGCCGAGCCACCGTCTCCACCGACGTCGGCGCGGTCTGCGAAGTCATCGGTGGCACCGGCCTGGTGGTCCCGCCGCGCAATCCGCGCGCGCTGGCCGACGCCTGCCGCGCGCTGCTGGACGATCCTCACCGCCGTGCCCGGCTCGGCGCGGCGGCCCGGGCCCGGGCGCTCGAACTGTTCACCGTCGAGCAGAATCTCACGGCATTTCGTGGCATCTACCTCGAACTCATCTCCCACGCCCCCGGCCGCCCCGGCCCGGAAGACGCGGACGGCGCGCCCCGGCCCTTCGCCCGCCCCGCCGAATCCCACGTCCCGGGCCGCTGGGCCGCCCCCCGCGCCGCCCTCGCGGTCGGCCGCACCCCGAGCTGGGCGACCCCGGAAGCGGAACACGCGGCGGTACGCACCGCCCGGGCCGCCGTGCCGCGCGAGACGGCGGACGGGGCGGCGGCGGCGCGCGCCGAGCCGGTGAGCGCGTACGGCGCCGAGCCGGTGAGTGCCTACGGCGGCGAGGCGGGCCGGGCGGGCGGTGACGGCGGGGAGCCCCGGGACCCGGCCGACGGCGACGGCGCACCGCGCGGCGGCGGCCGTGCGTGGGGCGCCGGTCGGGCGGCCGGTGTGGCCGTCGGTGCCGGGGCCCCCGTCGCCCGGCCCCACGACGGAGCCGGCGGATGACGGCCGGGCGCGGACGGCGGACCGCCACGTCCCCGGGGACCGCCGTACGGAACGGGAGGCGGGGGCGATGAGGCGGCGACGGCGAGGCGACGACGGACGGACACCGACGTACGGGTGCCGACGGCGACGGGGCGACCGCGCCGAGACGACGGCGACGAGGCGGACAGGGCGGATATGGCGGATGTGGCGAGAGGGAGTGGCCTGACGGTGCTGGCACAAGTGCTGGACGTGGTGTGCGCGATGGGTGTGGTGGGTGTGGCGATGGCGACCGGCATGACGGACGTCGCCGAGGGCGGCGTACGCGGCGCGGGCCGGTCCGGAGCCCGGTCCGGAGCCGGGTCCGAAGCCCGGCCCGCAGCCCAGGCGGGCCACCCGGCCGGCCGCCACCGGGCCCGTCCACCACGCCGGGGCACCCCGCCGACCCCCGCCCGCCCCGGCGCCGCGCAGGGAGGGCAGAAGGCATGACCACGCCCCGGACGCCCGGCCCCGCCGCACCCCCGCCCGCCCGTACGGCCCCCGCCCCGCGCCCCCCGCGCCGCGGCCCGGCCGACCCCGTGAAGGCCCTGATGCACCGGCACCGGGACCTGTGCGAACGCGCCGTCGACGCCCTGGAGATCGCCGCCGGGCTGGAGGCCCACGGCGTCACCGACCGCACCGCCGCCCGGTTCCGGCACCGCGACGTCTTCTCCCTGGCCGAAGAGCTCTACGCCCGCGTCCCGCGCGCCGAACAGGACCGCGGCGCCGAGCCCGCCCCCGAACCCGCCCCCTCCTCCCGCCTGGTGCGCGGGACCCTGCACCTGCTGCCCGGCGCCGTCTGCACCGCCACCTTCGCCGCCCTGGCCGCCGCCGACACCGCCACCCCCTTCGCCCGCCCCGGTACCGCCCTGGCCGGCGCCGTCCTCACCGCGCTCGCGCTGCGGCTGGCCGTGCGCTCCGGCCCCCTGCGCGCCCCGCACCCCTCCACCGCCCCCCGCACCACGGTCCTGTGGCTCTGCTGGACGACCGGCTACGCCGTCTACGGCGACTGGCTGCTCACCCAACTCCTCACCGGCGGCCCCGACCTGCCGTACGCCCACCCCCGCCCCGCCGTCGCGACGACCGTGGCGCTGGCCTTCGCCGTCGCCCCGGCGGCCTGGTGCGCGCACCGGTTCGCCGTCCGTGGCCGGCGCGGCCTGGCCGCCAGCCGCGGACTGGGCGAACTCGCCGCCCGGGTGCGGCCCGTGCTGGTGACCACCACCCTGCTCTTCCTCGCCACCCTCCTGCCGCTGCTGGCCGCCGCCCGCTTCCTCCTGGGCGCGGACGTGCGGGCGTGCGCGGCCACCGCGGCGCTGGGCGTCCTGCTCTTCCTCGCCCGGCTGCTGACCGTGCACGGCTTCCCCGGCGCCGCGGCCACCGGACTCGCCGCGGCCGCCGCCCTCGAAGCGTTCGCCGTGGCCACGGTCCTCATCGCCCGCCTCCCGGGCCTGACCGCCCTCGCCCGCCCCGTCGAGGCGCTGACCACGACGCTGGGACCGGCCGCGGTGCCCGCCACGGCCTGCGCGGCCGCCGCCCTCGGCCTGCTCGCGCACGGCCTGCGCGCCCTGACCGGCGCCCGCGCGCACGCACCCGCGGCGGAGGCGGACCGGCCGTGACGCACCCCACACCGTCCGGCCACCCTTCCGGACCCCCGCACCACGCACCCCACCCGGAGCGGCGCCCCGCCTCCGCCGCTCCGGCCGCTCCGCCGCGGACCCCACCCCCCACATGGCCCGCGCCCCCGGCGCGGACGCCGACGCCGCGGCGGCAGCCGACGTACCTGAACCGATCCGCCTTAGGAGCGCCAGAGATGAACGTCCACCGCACCACACGCCACGGGGACCGGGGGGTCGCACGATGAGGGTGCTGCTCATCGGAGCCAACGGATATCTCGGCCGCTACGTCGCCGACCGTCTCCTCGCCGACCCCGCCGTCCAGCTCACCGCCCTCGGGCGGGGCGACGACGCCGATGTCCGCTTCGACCTGGCCACCGGCAGCCCGGGCGCGCTCACCCGCTTCCTCGACGCCGTCCACCCCGGCGTCGTCGTCAACTGCGCGGGCGCCACCCGCGGCGGTGCCCGCGACCTGACCCGCCACAACACCGTCGCGGTGGCCACCATCTGCGAATCGCTGCGCCGCAGCGGCTGCGGTGCCCGCCTGGTGCACCTGGGCTGCGCCTCCGAGTACGGCCCCTCGCAGCCCGGCTCCTCCACCGCCGAGGACGCCGTGCCGCGCCCCGGCGGACCGTACGGCGTCAGCAAACTGGCCGCCACCGAACTCGTCCTCGGCTCCGGCCTCGACGCCGTCGTGCTGCGCGTCTTCTCCCCGGTCGGGCCCGGCACCCCGGCCGGCTCGCCCCTGGGCCGGCTCGCCGAGGCGATGCGCCGCGCCATGCAGAACGGCGACAGCGAACTCAAGCTCGGCGGCCTCGGCGTCCAGCGCGACTTCGTCGACGTACGCGACGTGGCGCGGGCCGTGCACGCCGCCTCCCTCTCCGCCGCGCAGGGGGTGGTGAACATCGGCACCGGCCGCGCCGTACGCCTGCGCGAGGCCGCCTCCGTCCTGGCCCGGGTCGCGGGCTTCGGCGGCTCCCTGCACGAGCTGGACTCCCCGCCCGCCCGGCTGGTCATCCCCGGCCCGTCCGCCGAACACCCGATGGGCACCCCGCCCGCCACCTACCCCTACCCGGACGGCTGCGGCACCTGGCAGCAGGCCGACGTGCGCACCGCGCGCGACCGGCTCGGCTGGCGGCCGCGGATCGGTCTGGAGGAATCCCTCGCCGACATCTGGATGGAGGCCGCATGTCGCATCTGATCGCTCCCACCGGCACCACCCGTGCCCCGGCCGGCGCCGGACCGCTCGGCGTCGGCGTCCCCGGCTTCGCCCATCCGCTCCTCGCGCCCACCGAATGGGCCGAGCTGCTGCGCTGCTCCCAGGGCTTCGTCCTGCCCTCCGGGACCGTCCGCGGCGGCTCCGGCCACGGCTACGTCGCGGTGGCGCCGGTGCACTGGGCGGTGCTCAACGTCTCCGGCGGGCCCGGAGGCCCCGGCACCCGCCCCGACCCGCACTGCATGCCCGCCGCCGCCCGGCTGCGCGAGACCGGCGTCCGCCTGCTGGGACACCTCGACACCCGGCACGGCGCCCGCCCCTTCGCCGAGCTGCTCTCCGACGCGCACCGCTACCTGGAGTGGTACAAAGTCGACGGCTTCTGGCTGGACCGCTGTCCCACGGACCGGACCCTGCTGCCCGAGATCCGGCGGATCGCCACCACCCTGCGGGCGCTCCTGGCCGACGCCTACGTCGTCTTCGGCCACGGCTCCCACCCGTATCCCGGCTATGCCGAGTCCGCCGACCAGCTCGTCACCTTCGCGGGCCCCTGGGTCGACTACCGCTGGTCCCAGGTGGCCGAGTGGACCGCCGACTACCCGCCCGAGCGGTTCTGCCACCTCGTCCACGGGGTGCCCAGGACGCATCTGGAGGAGGCGCTGCGCATCGCCCGCTGGCAGGGAGCCGGCACGGTGTACTTCACCGACCGCCGTGACCAGGGCGGAGACGCCTGGGAGTCGCTGCCCGGCTACTGGGACGAATTCGTCTCGCGCATCGGAACGGGTGTCTCGGAATGAAGAAGGGCGTGGCAGTGTTACTGAGAACTGTACTGAGATACCGACCAACCCCTTGTTGAGGTCATCCGTGTCGCTGCCACCCCTGGTCGAGCCAGCTACTGAGCTCACCGTCGACGAGGTCCGCAGGTACTCCCGCCACCTGATCATCCCGGATGTCGGGATGGACGGGCAGAAGCGGCTGAAGAACGCCAAGGTGCTGTGTGTCGGCGCCGGCGGCCTGGGCTCGCCCGCGCTGATGTATCTGGCCGCGGCCGGCGTCGGCACCCTGGGCATCGTGGAGTTCGACGAGGTCGACGAGTCCAACCTCCAGCGCCAGATCATCCACAGCCAGGCGGACATCGGCCGCTCCAAGGCCGCGTCCGCCAAGGACTCCGTGCTGGGCATCAACCCGTACGTCACGGTGAACCTGCACGAAGAGCGCCTGGACTCCACGAACGTCATGGAGATCTTCGCGGACTACGACCTGATCGTGGACGGCACGGACAACTTCGCCACCCGCTATCTCGTCAACGACGCCTGCGTGCTGCTGAACAAGCCGTACGTCTGGGGCTCGATCTACCGCTTCGACGGCCAGGCGTCGGTGTTCTGGAGCGAGCACGGTCCCTGCTACCGCTGCCTGTACCCCGAGCCCCCGCCGCCGGGCATGGTTCCCTCCTGCGCCGAGGGCGGCGTGCTGGGCGTGCTCTGCGCCTCGATCGGCTCCATCCAGGTCAACGAGGCCATCAAGCTGCTCGCGGGCATCGGCGAGCCGCTGGTCGGCCGCCTGATGATCTACGACGCGCTGGAGATGACCTACCGCCAGGTCAAGGTCCGCAAGGACCCCGAGTGCGCGGTCTGCGGCGAGAACCCCACCGTCACCGAGCTCATCGACTACGAAGCCTTCTGCGGCGTCGTGTCCGAGGAGGCCCAGGAGGCGGCGGCCGGCTCGACGATCACTCCCAAGCAGCTCAAGGAGTGGATCGACGCCGACGAGAAGATCGACATCATCGATGTCCGGGAGCCGAACGAGTACGAGATCGTCTCGATCCCCGGCGCCCGCCTGGTCCCCAAGAACGAGTTCTTGATGGGCACCGCCCTCCAGGACCTGCCGCAGGACAAGAAGATCGTCCTGCACTGCAAGACGGGCGTCCGCTCCGCCGAGGTCCTCGCCGTACTGAAGTCCGCGGGCTTCTCCGACGCGGTGCACGTCGGCGGCGGCGTCATCGGCTGGGTCAACACGGTCGAGCCGGAGAAGCCGATCTACTGATCACCCCTCGCACCCCTCACAGGGCGCCGGTCCACCACGGACCGGCGCCCTGTCGCATGCGCGGCGCGGCGCGAAGGGCCAGGGGGTCAGGCGTGCTGGAGGAGCGACGCCACCACGAGAAACAGCGCGAACGAACCCGCGGCGCCGACCTTGCCCCAGGTCACGAGGCGCGGCCGGCCCTTCCGCCGGCCGTACGTCCGGACGACCAGGCCGGTGTACACGGCGACCAGGTCCAACACGGCCAGCCACACTCGCGTCCCCGTGACGACGGAGAGACAGACGAACACCCAGGGCATCAGCAGAGCCAGTCCGAACAGGATGTGAGTGAAGTGCCTGCTCTGCCGGCGCAGCATCGCGTCCGCGGGGCCGAGCGGTTCCAGCTCCGGTAGTTCGGGATGCACAGGTGCTCCTTTCGTTCGGCGGCCGCTCTGATCTCGCCCTTGCGGGTCAGGTCAGATCTCGCCCTTGCGGGTCAGGTACGTGAAGGCCAGCCAGCCCGGGAGTACCGGGAGCCAGAACACCATCAACCGGAACAGCAGCACCGCGGGGAACGCCGTGTCGCCGGTGAGGCCCGCGAACGTCAGGGCGCCGATCAGCGCGCCCTCCACGGCGCCCACGCCGCCCGGTGTCGGTGCCGCCGAGCCCAGGGCGTTGCCCGCCAGGAAGGCGACCGCGATGCTGGCGTAGCTGATCTGGTCGCCGCCGCCGAACGCCCGGATCGACGCGTCCAGGCACATCACGTTCGCCGCCGTCAGCAGCAGCATCCCGCCGATGCCGGTGATCAGCTTTCGGGGCCGCTGAAGAATGTCCAGCATCCGGGGCACGACCCCCGCGAACAGCGAGCGCACGCGCGTCGAGACGAACTTGCGCAGCGCCGGCACCGCCGTGACGACCAGCACCAGTACGGCCACGGTCAGCAGCCCGGCGATGACCGTACGGGACGGCGAGATCTGCGGCGTCCGTTCCGTCCCCGTCAGATAGCCGAAGGTCAGCAGCAGCAGGACGTGACTACCCAGCCCGAAGAGCTGCGAGGCGCCGACACTGGCCACCGCCAGCCCCGGGCGCACCCCGGCCCGCTGGAGGAAGCGGGTGTTGAGCGCCACCCCGCCGATCGCCGCGGGCGCCACCAGCTTCACGAAGTTGCCCGCGATCTGCGCGATGACCGTCCGCACGAACGACACCTTCTCGGTGACGAAGCCCAGCAGGCTCATCGCCGCCGCGATGTACGTCAGCGCCGAGAAGAACATCGCCACCAGCACCCACACCCACTGCGCCTCGCTGATCACATCACCGAGGTTGAAGTCGGTGAGCTGCGAGAGCAGCAGATACACCGCGAACGCGCCGGCGATCCAACTGATCAGGATGCGCGGACTGAGCCGCTCCAGACGCGCCGGTTCGATCACCGCCGTCGGACGGATCAGCAGCACCTGCTGCCGGATCTGGGAGAGCAGATCCTCCTCGCGGGCCTCCGCCGTCGCCTCGTCCAGCGCCCGCTTCTCGGCGTTCTTCTCGGCGTTCTTCTCCGCCCGCAGCGTCTTGCGGTCCTTGGGACCCGCCGCCGCCAGCGCCTCCCGCGCCTCCTTGGCGGCCTCCGACGCCGCCAGCACCGCCTCCCGCTCCCGCTTGGAGCGCTCCCGCGCCAGTTGCCGCAGCGTCGCGCGGGTGGTGCGGCTCAGCGCGATCGGCTGCAACAGCGGCAGGCTGTCCGCGACCGCGTCCGGGCCCAGCACCTCGACCGCCGCGGCGACCGCCCGCTCCGCCCCGACCCGCAGCCCGAACGTCGTCAGCAACTGGGCGACGTCCATCCGCAGCACCAGGTCACCCGCCGCGATCTCCCCGCCGCGCAGCTCCGTCAGAACGATGTTGCCGGAACGATCCACCAAGAGGGCGTCGCCGACCAGCCGGCGGTGCGCGATCCGCCGCGACTGCAACGCCCTGACCTGCTGCCAGGCACTGTGCATCAGCGGGTCGGTGATCTCCTTGTCGGCCAGCGAGTCCAGCGTCCGCCCGCCGACGTGCTCGTACACCAGCATCACCGCGTCCGGCCCGAGCTCGGAGGTCGCGATCAGCTTCGGGGCCCGCGCTCCGGCCGCGATGGCCGCGTACGCGAGCAGGGCCTCCTGCTCCAGGGCCTGCCGCAGCGACTGCAGACTGCGCCGCTGGTTGATGCCGCGCAGCGACAGCCGCCGCCACACGCGGTAGAAGAAGCCCTGCGCCTGCTGCTCGCGGTCGACGACGGTGACGTCGATGGGCGGGCCGTCCTCCAGCGTGACGATGTAGCGGCGGCCCCGGTCGGTGTGGTCGGGGTGGGTGGCGTCGGCGTGCTCGGCGTCCTCGGCGCGCATCGCGCTGACCGGGTGGAAACCGACCCGCCGCAGCCTCGCCAGGAGGTTCTGGCCGGTGGGGCGGACGTTGGGGGAGCCGACGGCGTAGAGCGTGCCGAACGCGACGGTCCAGCCGATCAGCACGGTGGTGACGATCGCGAAGGGGGTGGTGTACCGCCCGACGAGTACCGCGAACGCGTCCAGCAGCAGCACGCCCCACATCGCGACCCGCCAGCGCGGGCGCCGCGACATGCCCACCGCCGTCATATAGGCGATGACCGGCGCGAGATAGCTGTGGACGGGCGCGGACAGCGCGCCGTTCTCCAGCGGGCGGGTCAGCGCCACCCGGATGGAGGCGGGCGCCGCCTCCGCGACCCACAGATCGGTGGCCAGCGACACGCCGTGTGCCAGGACCGCCGCGAGCACACCGTCGGCGATCCGCAGCCCGTCCCGCTTGATCAGCCGCTCGACGGCGAACGCCACCGGCACGATCAGCACCGCGACGCTGGACGTCAGACCCGCGACGTTGATCAGCAGCCGGGGCGTGGCCCCCGCGCCCTTGCCGATGTCGTTCGCCAGGCCCTGGGTGGTGCCGTGGGCGAACGTGGCCAGCGCCAGGACCAGCGCGATCCCCGCGATGCCGAGCAGCAGCCGGAGCAGGTCGGCGGGGCGGTGCACGCGGGCGGGCAGCAGCGGCTCGTCACCGGAGACCCGGTCGACGTGGAACTCGCCGCAGCCGTCGGGCGCCAGGTCCTCGCGGTGCGAGCCGGTCCGGGGCGCGCCGGTGCGGGGCGCGCCACCGACGGGACCGGCAGCGGCCGCGTCCGGCTCGCGCTGGTGCTCCGGGGATCGGGGCTGCTGCTCCTGCTCCGGGGACGGGGGCTGCCGCCGCTCCTGCTGCCGGTCCTCGTCCTCCTCCTGCCGCTCGCGTGGCTCGGGCTCCGTGGGCCCTTCCGGCCTCTCGGACGCCTCGGGTCGTTCGGCCTTCTCGATCGTGCTCGCCTTTTCGGTAGCGGAAGCCGTGGCCGACTCCCGTTGGTGCTTCCCCTGTCGCGCCGCCCGCCGCTCCTGTGATCGCCCGGTCCGTGCGGTCGTCTCCGGAGCGCCGCCGCGCGCGTCGCCGGCCAACGCCTCAGGGGCGCCCGCCTCCCGTGGAGGCACCGCACCCTGCTGCTCAGCCGTCTCTTCTTGATCTCGTATCACCAGTCACCGTCCGGAAGATGGTGGCACGGCCGACCGGTGGAGGAGGGCATCAGGGTGCATTTCGGGGACGCGGGGAGCGGAACGTCCGCTGCCGCGCGCGGCCGACCGCCCCTGGTGGCACGGCCCCCGGAGGGCGCCGAAGCCGCTGCCGCGCCGGTGGCCGGAAGCCGTTGTCGGTGGGGTGCGGCAGGATGGACCGAATGAGTGGGACCGACCGAATGAGTGGGACCCGGGACGCGGCGGAGACCAGGCCGGCGGCGGAGACAGCAGGGGCGGCGGAGGCGGCGGGAGCGGCCTCCGGTGTCTCCGGTGTCTCCGGCGCGTCCGGTGCCGTCGAGCAGGCCGGGTGCGGCGTTCTGCCCGAGTACGCCGCTCTGCCCGAGTACGCCGAGCGGGTGCTGGCCGTCGCCGAACTGATCCCGGCCGGCCGCGTGATGACCTACGGCGACGTCGCGGAGTGGCTCGACGAGGGAGGCCCGCGCCAGGTGGGGCGCGTGATGGCGCTCTACGGCGGCGCGGTGCCCTGGTGGCGGGTCGTCCGCGCGGACGGCACGCTGCTGCCCGGCAGCGAACAGCGTGCGCTCGCCCACTACCGCGAAGAGGGCACGCCCCTGCGCCTCGCGTCCCGGGCCGCCGAGGGCCATATACCGCGGCTCGATATGCGGCGGGCTCGATGGGACGGTCGGGAGGGCGGAGGTGGCGGGGCGGATGACGGCGGGGCGTGGGACGAGGGAGCGCGGGACGGCGGCTCGTACGACGCCGGGCCGCGCGGCGACGGCACGCATCACGACGGCACGCACGGCGGCGGCACGCATGACGAACGGCCCCCGGGCACCCGGGAGCGCACCTGAGAGCCGGCCGATCGGCGGCGCAACGTCCAGCACGATCGGCGGCACAACGTCCAGCACATCTCCCAGCATCGCTCGCCCGCGTAGCCTTGCGGGCCGGGCGCGTGCTTCTCCATGGGTGGGACGTGCTGCGGGCCGCGCGCCGCCTGGCGTAGCGTCGGGCACCGCCGCGGCGGCGGGTACGCACAACGAGGAGCGCGACCCCGATCTCGGCCGGAGCCGCAACCGCGCCCGCGGCCTCACGCGCTCCACCGCCCGCAGCACGCCCCGCACCACCACAACCACCACGACCCGCATCACCCTCAGCTCCACCACCCGCACCACCACCAGGACCGGCGATCCACGTGAGCACCTCCTTCTCGGCCACCACGCCGACGCAGGCCCACCGGGCGGCGCGGCGCGGTGCCTCCGGCGCGTACCGCCTCGTGCGTACCCCGCCCGGGCCGGTGGGCGCTCCCGTCTTGGACGCGGCACAGCGCGCCGTGGTTGACCACCGGCAGGGCCCCCTGCTCGTCCTGGCCGGGCCCGGCACCGGGAAGACCACGACCCTCGTCGAGTCGGTGGTACGCCGGGTGCGCGCCGGCGGCGACCCCGAGCGGATCCTGGTCCTCACCTTCAGCCGCAAAGCCGCGGTCGAGCTCCGCGACCGCCTGGCGGCCCGCCTGGGCACTCCGGAAGGCCCGGCAGGCGGGAGAGACGGGGGAGACGGGAGAGGTGGCAGCGGCCCGCGGCCCGCCGTCCCCCAGGCCACGACCTTCCACTCCTTCTGTTATGCCCTGGTCCGCGCCCACCAGGACGCCGACCTCTTCGCCGACCCGCTGCGCCTGCTTTCCGGCCCCGAACAGGACCTCGTCGTCCGCGAGCTGCTCGAAGGACAGGCCGAGCTGGCGGCCGCCGGCCGCGCCCAGGTCAGTTGGCCCGACGACCTGCGGGCCTGCCTGACGACCCGCGGCTTCGCCGACGAGGTCCGCGCCGTCCTGGCCCGCAGCCGCGAACTGGGCCTGGGCCCGGACGCCCTCGCCGCCTTCGCACGGCGCACCGGACGGCCCGACTGGGGCGCCGCGGCCGCCTTCCTCGCCGAATACCTCGACGTCCTCGACGCCCAGGGCGTCCTGGACTACGCCGAACTGGTGCACCGCGCCGTCCTCCTCGCCGAACGCGGCGACGTGGCCACCGAACTGGCCGGCGCATACGACGCGGTCTACGTGGACGAGTACCAGGACACCGACGCCGCCCAGGTACGGCTGCTGCGGGCCCTGGCCGGCAACGGACGCGTGGCGGGCGCACCGGGCAGCCCGGGCCGCACCCTCGTCGCCTTCGGCGACCCCGACCAGTCGATCTACGCCTTCCGGGGCGCCGACATCAACGGCATCCTCGACTTCCCCCAGGCGTTCCCGCGCGCCGACGGCACCCCCGCCCCGGTGCACGTCCTGGGCACCTCCCGGCGCTCGGGCGCCGCCCTCCTGGCGGCCACCCGGCTGCTCACCCGCCGGATGCCGCTCACCCGCCTGCCGGCGCGGGCCGTCCGCGCCCACCGCGAGCTGGCACCCGTACGGGACGGCGGCCGCGTCGAGGCGTACACCTACCCCACCGCGGGCGCCGAGCTGGACAACATCGCCGACCTCCTGCGGCGCGCCCACCTGGAGGACGGCGTGCCCTGGGGCGAGATGGCCGTCCTGGTGCGCGCCGGCGGCCGCTCGCTGCCCGCCGTACGCCGCGCGCTGACCTCCGCCGGCGTACCGCTCGACATCGACGGCGACGACCTGCCGCTCCGCCACGAACCGGCCGTGGCCCCGCTTCTGGCCGCCCTCCGCGTGGCAGCGGGTGCGGCGGTACGGACGACGACGGGGACGGCAGCAGGGGCGGCACCGGCGACGGCACCGGCGACGGCACCGGGGGCTGAGGCCGCGGGGGCTGTCGGGCTCGCTGGGACCGCCGGGGCGGCTTCGGACACGGAGGGCCGCGAACCGGGCGTCGACTGCCCCGACCCCGACAGCACCGACGGGGACACCCCCGCTCCGGCCCCCACGCCCGACGACGCGACGGCCCCCGGCGCCCCGGCCACCCTCCAAGAGATCGACACCGAGACCGCCGTAGAGCTGCTCACCTCCCCCCTCGGCGGCATGGACTCCGCCGACCTGCGGCGCCTGGGCCGCGCGCTGCGTGAGGAGGAGCGGGCCGCCGGACGCACCATGCCCCGGCCCTCCGACGAACTGATCGCCCAGGCCCTCGCCGAACCGGAGCGCCTGGTCGCGCACGACCCCGCGTACGCCCGGGGCGTCCAGCGGCTGGGCCTGCTGCTGCGCAAGGCCCGCGAACTCCTCGCCGGCGGCGGCACCGCCGAACAGGCCCTGTGGGAACTGTGGGACGGCACCCCCTGGCCGCAGCGCCTGGAACGCGCCGCCCGCCGCGGCGGCGCCGCGGGCCGCAACGCCGACCGCGACCTCGACGCCGTCGTCGCCCTCTTCGAGACCGCGGCCCGCGCGGAGGAGCGCACCGGTGGCCGCGGCGCCCTCAACTTCCTCGAAGAGATCGACGCCCAGGACATCGCCGCCGACACCCTCACCCGCCGCGCCGTCCGCCCCGACGCCGTACGCCTGATGACCGCGCACCGCTCCAAGGGCCTGGAATGGCGGCTCGTGGTCGTCGCGGGAGTACAGGAGGGCCTGTGGCCTGACCTTCGCCGGCGCGGCTCCCTCCTGGAAGCCGACCGGATCGGCCGGGACGGCCTGGCCGAACCGCTCACGCCCGGCGCCCTCCTCGCCGAGGAACGCCGGCTGTTCTATGTGGCCGCCACCCGCGCCCGTGAACGCCTCGTCGTCACCGCCGTCAAGGCCGCCGCCGACGACGGCGACCAACCCTCCCGCTTCCTGAGCGAACTCGGCGTCGAGCCCCAGGACGTCACCGGCCGCCCCCGCCGCCCCCTGTCCGTCGCCGCGCTGGTCGCCGAGCTGCGCGCCACCACCGTCGACCCGGCGGCCACCCCCGCCCTGCGCGCGGCCGCCGCCGAGCGGCTGGCGAAACTCGCCGCCCTGCACGACGAGGACGACAAGCCGCTGGTGCCCGCCGCCCACCCCGACAACTGGTGGGGCCTGTACGAGCCCACCCACAGCGCCGTCCCGCTGCGCGACCGCGACCGGCCCGTGGTCCTCTCCGGAAGCGCCCTCGACCAACTGGCCCGCACCTGCTCCCTCCAGTGGTTCCTGGGCCGCGAGGTCAAGGCCGACGCGCCCGCCACCGCCGCGCAGGGCTTCGGCAACGTCGTCCACGTGCTCGCCGACGAGGTCGCCTCCGGCCGCACCCCCGCCGACCTCACCGTCCTGATGGAACGCCTGGACTCCGTATGGGACGCCCTCGCCTTCGACGCCCCCTGGAAATCCCGCCAGGAGAAGGACAACGCGCGCGCCGCCCTGGAACGCTTCCTGCGCTGGCACGTCATGGACCGCCAGGCCCGCGGCCGCGACACCGTCGCCACCGAGCAGCCGTTCGACGTCACGCTGGAAGCCGGCGCCTACCAGGTCCGTATCCGCGGCAGCATGGACCACATCGAGCGGGACGCCCAGGGGCGGGCCTACGTCGTCGACTTCAAAACCGGCAAGCAGAAGCCGACCGGCCCGGAAGTCGCCCGTCACCCCCAGCTCGCCGTCTACCAGCTCGCCGTCCGCGAGGGCGCCGTCGACGACGCCTTCGACGGGCGCACCCCGGAACCGGGCGGCGCGGAGCTGGTCCATCTGCGCCTGGGGGCGCCCCGCAAGGAAGGCGGCGACGCGCTGCCCGCGGTTCAGGCCCAGGAGCCGCTGGAGGGGGAGTGGGTCGGCGACCTCCTCGCGACCGCCGCCGGCCGGGTCCTGGAGGAGCGCTTCACCCCCACCACCGGAACCCACTGCACCCACTGCGCCTTCCGCGCTTCGTGCAGTGCCCAGCCGGAGGGCCGGCACATCGTGGAGTGACGGCCGGTACGCGGCGGTGTGACGGCCGGCACGTCGCGGCGCCCGCGGGACGGGCCGCCGCCGGGCCCCCGCACCGCCCGGCGTCGATTGTCGGTGCCGCCCGTTACGGTTTCCGATGTGTCCGCGCATCTCACCGACCCCGAGCAGCTCAAGGAGCTCCTCGGCGTCCCGTTCACCCCGGAGCAGATGGCGTGCGTCACCGCGCCGCCCGCCCCGCAGGTCATCGTGGCCGGCGCCGGATCGGGCAAGACGACGGTGATGGCCGCGCGCGTCGTCTGGCTGGTGGGCACCGGCCAGGTGGCACCCGAACAGGTCCTCGGGCTGACGTTCACCAACAAGGCGGCTGGCGAGCTGGCCGAACGCGTCCGCGCGGCCCTCCTCGCCGCGGGCGTCACCGACCCCGAGCCCTTCCCCGACGCCGCCTCCGGCCCCGGCCCGGGCGCGGACACACCCCCCGGCGAGCCCCGGATCTCCACCTACCACGCCTTCGCCGGACAGCTCCTGAAGGACCACGGCCTGCGCATCGGCCTCGAACCCAGCGCCCGCCTCCTGGCCGATGCCACCCGCTTCCAGCTCGCCGCCCGCGTCCTGCGAGCCGCCCCCGGCCCCTACCCGGCCCTCACCACCTCCCTGCCCTCCCTCGTGGAGGACCTCCTCGCCCTCGACGGCGAACTCGCCGAGCACCTCGTCGACCCCACCCGGCTCCGCGACCACGACCACGCCCTCCTCACCACCCTCGACGGCGTCCGGCTCACCAACGCCGACCTGCGCAAAGTCCCCGACACCGCCCGCGGCCGCCTGGAACTCCTCGACCTCGTCGCCACCTACCGCGCCGAGAAGCGCCGCCGCGACCTCCTCGACTTCGGCGACCAGATCGCCCTCTCCGCGACCCTCGCCACCACCCGCCCCGACGTCGGCCGCCTCCTGCGCGAGGAATTCCGCGTCGTCCTCCTGGACGAATACCAAGACACCTCCGTCGCCCAGCGCCTGCTCCTGTCCGGCCTCTTCGGCGCCGGCACCGGCCACGCCGTCACCGCCGTCGGCGACCCCTGCCAAGCCATCTACGGCTGGCGCGGCGCTTCCGTCGCCAACCTCGACGACTTCCCCGACCACTTTCCGTTCGCCGACGGCACCCCCGCCCGCCGCTTCGCCCTCAGCGAGAACCGCCGCAGCGGCGGCCGCCTCCTCGACCTCGCCAACGGTCTCGCCGCCCCCCTGCGCCAGATGCACGCCGGCGTCGAGGCGCTCCGGCCCGCCCCCGGCGCCGAACGCGACGGCACGGTGCGCTGCGCCCTGCTGCCCACCCACGCCGAAGAGCTGGCCTGGCTCGCCGACTCCCTCGCCCACCTGGTCCGCACCGGCACCCCATCCGGTGAGATCGCCGTCCTGTGCCGTACGGCCGGTGACTTCGCCCGGATCCAGGGCGAACTGGTCGCCCGCGACGTCCCCGTCGAGGTCGTCGGCCTGTCCGGCCTGCTCCACCTGCCCGAAGTCGCCGACCTCGTCGCCGTCTGCGAAGTCCTCCAGGACCCCACCGCCAACGCCTCCCTCGTCCGCCTCCTGGTCGGACCGCGCTGGCGCATCGGCCCCCGCGACCTCGCCCTCCTCGGCCGCCGCGCCCGCACCCTCGTCCACCACCACGCCGCCCCGTCCGACGACCCCCAGCAGCGGCTCGCCGAAGCCGTCGAAGGCGTCGACCCGGCCGAAACCCTCTCCCTCGCCGACGCGCTGGACACCTTCCTGGAGGCCGACGGCCCCGACGACGGCCTGCCCTTCTCCGCCGAGGCCCGCGTCCGCTTCGCCTACCTCGCCACCGAGCTGCGCGACCTGCGGCGCTCCCTCGGCGACCCCCTCATGGACGTACTCCACCGGGTCCTGGCCGCCACCGGCCTCGAAGTCGAGCTGTCCGCCTCGCCGCACGCCCTCGCCGCGCGCCGCCGCGAAACCCTCGGCACCTTCCTGGACATCGCCGCCGGCTTCGCCTCCAAACAAGGCGGCGCGGCCCTCGACGGCGACGCCACCCTCCTGGCCTTCCTCGGCTTCCTGCGCACCGCCGCCCGGCACGAAAAGGGCCTCGACACCTCGCTTCCCGGCGGCGACAACACCGTAAAGGTCATGACGGCCCACAAATCCAAGGGCCTGGAATGGGATGTCGTCGCGGTGCCGGGCCTGGTCGCCAAGCAGTTCCCCAGCGAGCAGTCCCGAGAGTCCTGGATCACCCAGCCCAAGGTCCTGCCGCACGGCCTGCGCGGCGACGCGGCCACCCTCCCCGACGTCGAGGAATGGTCGAGCCGCGGCCTGAAGGATTTCAAGGAGGCGATGAAGCACCACCAGGAGACCGAAGAGCTCCGCCTCGGCTACGTCACCTTCACCCGCCCCCGCTCCCTGCTGCTCGGCTCCGGCCACTGGTGGGGCCCCAACCAGAAGCGTCCCCGAGGCCCCTCCGCCTTCCTCGACGCCCTGCGCGTCCACTGCGAAGCGGGCCACGGCGAGATCGAGGCCTGGGCCGACGCCCCCGAGGACGGCGCGGAAAACCCCGCCCTGGCCGAGGCCGCCACCGAACAGGCATGGCCCCTCCCGCTCGACCCCACCGCCACCGCCCGCCGCCGCGCCGCGGCCGCCACCGTCCGAGCCCACCTCGCCCACCATCGCCGCCCCACCTCCCTCCCGGACGAGCCCTCCACCCCCTCCACCCCCTCCGCCCCCGAGTCCCCCCTGTTCGCCCACGACCCGGACTGGCCCCCGCCCCCGGAGGACGACCTGGACGCGGCGTACGACGGAGCGCTGGACGTTGCGTACGACGGCGACCTGGGCGCGGCGTACGACCGCGACCTGACCGCGGTGTTCCACGGCGACTTGGAGGCGGCCTACGACGGAGCGCTGGACGCGGCGTACGACGAGGGCGAGCCGGGCCCGGGCCCGGAGCAGGAGACGGACTCGCCCCCGGAGCCGGAATTCGGTGATGGCTCTGAGCCGGAGTACGGCGACGGCTGGTCCCCCGGGCCCTCGGCCGCGCCGCCCGGGCCCACCACACGCGCCAACCTCGCCTCTGCCGACACGCCCGCCGCCCCCCGCCTCCACATCGTCGCCCAGCGCTCCGCCCCTCCCGGCCCGCCCGCAGACCCGCCGGCGGATCCGTCCGGCGACCCGTTCGGCGACCCGTCCACCGCCCCGACAGCCGATCCGTCGGCCGGCCGGGCCGTGCCTCTCGGCCCCACGGACCCCCTCAGCCCCACAAGCCCCCTCAACCCCACGGGCCCCACTGACAACACCGGCCACACCCACCACACCCACCACACCCACGACGCCGACCACACCCACGACACCACCCCTCTCGCCCTCCTCCCCGAGGAACGCCGCACCGTCGGTTCCTGGGACCGCGACCTCGACACGCTCGCCGCCGAACTGCGGCGGTCCCGCGCCACCGTGCGCGACGTCCCGCTCCCGGCCTCCCTCACCGCCACCCAACTGCTCCGCCTCGCCGCGGACCCCGACGGCTTCGCCCGCGAGCTGGCCCGCCCCATGCCCCGTCCGCCCCAGCCCGCCGCCCGTCGCGGCACCCGTTTCCACGCCTGGGTCGAATCCCGTTTCGAGGAACTCACCCTCCCGCTCATCGGCCCGGACGAGCTGCCCGGCGCCGAGCCCGACGGCCCCGGCGAAGACGCCGAGATCGTCGACGAACGCGACCTCGAAGCCCTCAAGGAAGCCTTCGCCCGCACGCCCTACGCCCACCGCACCCCCTTCCGCGTCGAAGCCCCCTTCCAGCTCACCCTCGCCGGACGCGTCATCCGCGGCCGGATCGACGCCGTCTACAAGGAACCCGGCCCCGACGGCCACCGCTTCGAGATCATCGACTGGAAAACCGGCCGCACCACCGGCGCCGACCCGCTCCAGTTGGCCATCTACCGCCTCGCCTGGGCCGAACGCCACGGCCTGCCCCCCTCCGCCGTCGGCGCCGCCTTCCTCTACGTCCGCACCGGCGAAATCGTGCGGCCCGCCCGACTGCCCGGCCGGGCCGGACTCGAACGCATCCTGCTCGGTGAGACCGCCGACGGCGCACCCCCCGAAGGCCGATAGGCTCGGCCGTATGAGCACCACCCCGGACAGCGCCGTCCGCGCGTACATCGCCGGCCACCGCGAGGCATTCCTCGACGACCTCGCCGACTGGCTGCGCATCCCCTCCGTTTCGGCCGACCCGGGTCGCGCCTCCGACGTGCGCCGCAGCGCCCAATGGCTGGCCGCGAAACTCGCCGAGACCGGCTTCCCGACCACCGAGATCTGGGAAACCGACGGCCTGCCCGCCGTATTCGCCGAATGGCCCTCCGGGGACCCCGCCGCGCCGACCGTGCTCGTCTACGGTCACCACGACGTGCAGCCCGCGGCCCGCGAGGACGGCTGGCACACCGACCCCTTCGAGCCGCAGACCCTCGACGGCAAGCTCTACGCTCGCGGCGCCGCCGACGACAAGGGCCAGGTGTTCTTCCACACCCTCGGCGTCCGCGCGCACCTCGCCGCCACCGGCCGCACCACCCCCGCCGTCAACCTCAAGCTGCTCATCGAAGGCGAAGAGGAATCCGGCTCGCCCCACTTCCCCGCCCTGATCGAGAAGCACGCCGACCGCCTGGCCTGCGACGCGGTGATCGTCTCCGACACCGGCATGTGGTCGAAGGACACCCCGACGGTCTGCACCGGCATGCGCGGCCTGACCGACTGCCAGATCGACCTCTACGGCCCCGACCAGGACATCCACTCCGGCTCCTTCGGCGGCGCCGTGCCCAACCCCGCCACCGAAGCCGCCCGGCTCGTCGCCGCCCTGCACGACACCGACCGGCGCGTCGCCATCCCCGGCTTCTACGACGGCGTGATCGAGCTCACCGACCGCGAACGGGAACTCTTCGCCGAGCTGCCCTTCGACGAAGCAGAGTGGCTGCGCACCGCCCGCTCCCACGCCACCCTGGGCGAGGCCGGCAGCACCACCCTCGAACGCCTCTGGGCCCGCCCCACCGCCGAGGTCAACGGCATCGGCGGCGGCTACCAAGGCCCCGGCGGCAAGACCGTCGTGCCGTCCACCGCCCAGCTCAAACTCTCCTTCCGCCTGGTCGCCGGCCAGGACCCGCAGGCCGTGCAGCGGTCCGTCCGCGACTGGGTCGCGGCCGGCCTCCCGGCCGGCATCCGCCACGACATCACCTTCTGGGGCGCCACCCGCCCCTGCCTCACCCCGCTCGACCACCCCGCGCTCCAGTCCGTCGTCCGGGCCATGGGACGGGCCTTCGGCCAGAAGATCCGCTTCACCCGCGAAGGCGGATCCGGCCCCGCGGCCGACCTCCAGGACGTGCTCGGCGTGCCGGTGCTGTTCCTCGGCATCTCCATCCCCTCCGACGGCTGGCACGCCCCGAACGAGAAGGTCGAACTCGACTTGCTGATGAAGGGCGTCGAGACCGCCGCCCACCTGTGGGGCGACCTCGCGGAGAACTGGCGCACCGCTTGACCCGCGCTCTCCCCCGTAGCCTCAAGGCCACGGGAGGCGCCCCCATCACCGGACCGTTTCGCGCCCGTACGCAGCGACCACCCACGCCATAGGGGGAGTTGGAAACAGCAGTGACCACCTGGACCGAGCACAGCACCGACCGGCCGCTCACCTTCAGCGCACCGAGCGGAATCGACCGCTCCGCTCACCACCGCCTCGACGAGGCGTGGCTCGCGGCGGCCTGGAGCCACCCGACGACGCGCGTCTTCGTGGTGTCCGGCGGCCAGGCACTGATCGACGACACCCCCGACGGCCGCACCGAACTGATCATGACGCCGGCCTTCGAAGCGCCGATGACGGAGGCGCACCGCTACTACCTCGGCACCGACGACGACGGCGTCAGCTACTTCGCCCTCCAGAAGGACGCCCTGCCCGGCCGCATGGACCAGTCCGCGCGCCCGGCCGGCCTGCGCGAGGCGGGCCTGCTGCTCTCGCCGCGCGACGCCGGGCTGCTCGTCCACGCCGTCGCCCTGGAGAACTGGCAGCGCCTGCACCGCTTCTGCTCGCGCTGCGGCGAACGCACCGTCATCGCCGCCGCCGGCCACATCCGCCGCTGCCCCGCCTGCGGCGCCGAGCACTACCCGCGCACCGACCCGGCCGTGATCATGCTCGTCACCGACGAGGAGGACCGCGCGCTCCTCGGCCGGCAGGTCCACTGGCCCGAAGGCCGCTTCTCCACCCTCGCGGGCTTCGTGGAGCCCGGGGAGTCCATCGAGCAGTCGGTGGCCCGCGAGGTCTTCGAGGAGGCCGGCGTCGTCATCGGCGACGTCGAATACGTCGCCAGCCAGCCCTGGCCGTTCCCCTCCAGCCTGATGCTCGGCTTCATGGCACGGGCCACCTCCTCCGAGATCCAGGTGGACGGTGAGGAGATCGAAGAGGCCCGGTGGTTCTCCCGCGAGGACCTGCGTGCCGCGTTCGAATCCGGCGAGGTCCTGCCTCCGTACGGCATCTCCATCGCCGCCCGCCTCATCGAGCTCTGGTACGGAAAGCCGCTGCCCAAGCCGTGACGCGGGCCCACGCGCAGGGCCGCCGACCGGATCCGCGGAGCGGAATCGGCCGACGGCCCTGGGAAGCCGCGGGAAAAGCCTCGGCTCGGTCAGGCACCGACCTTCTGCTTGACCTGCGCCAATGACGGGTTGGTCAGCGTCGAGCCGTCCGGGAACAGCACGGTGGGCACCGTCTGGTTGCCGCCGTTCGCCTTCTCCACGAACGCCGCGGACTCCGGGTCGGTCTCGATGTTGATCTCGGTGTACGCGATGCCCTCGCGGTCCATCTGGCCCTTCAGCCGACGGCAGTAACCGCACCAGGTCGTGCTGTACATCGTCACAGTGCCCGCCATGCTCCCGCGCTCCTTCGAGTAAGTCGTGATCCAACGAAGCCCCGCGCCACAGCCGACGCGAGGACAAGGACCACAACGCCCACCACTTCCGGACCATTCCCGTTCCCCCTCGTGAGGCCGCCGATGTGGGGTGTGCCACCCCCCGCCCGGGCTCTTCCCGGCTTCTCCGGCCTGTTCAGCGTCCCCGGCCTCGCCCGCCGCCGGGCGTGGATCTCCCCAGCCGCCCGGATTCATCGGACCGGAGCCGGACGCCTGTGGACAACTTTCCCGACCGCCTCAGCGGACCTGGCAGCATGGCGGGGTGACAGCAGCAACGGACTCCTCTCTTTTCCCGCAGGTCCCCGACTCTCCCGACGCGGTGCTCGACGGGCTCGACCCCGAGCAGCGCGAGGTGGCGACGGCCCTGCACGGTCCGGTGTGTGTGCTGGCGGGTGCCGGGACGGGCAAGACCCGGGCGATCACGCACCGGATCGCGTACGGCGTGCGCGCGGGCATCCTGCAGCCCGCCAGCGTGCTCGCTGTCACCTTCACCGCCCGCGCGGCGGGGGAGATGCGCGGGCGTCTGCGGCAGCTCGGCGCGGGCGGGGTGCAGGCCAGGACGTTCCACTCGGCGGCCCTGCGCCAGCTTCAGTTCTTCTGGCCGAAGGCCGTCGGCGGTGAGGTCCCCCGGCTGCTGGAGCGCAAGGTCCAGCTCGTCGCGGAGGCCGCCGCCCGCTGCCGCATCCGCCTGGACCGCAACGAGCTGCGCGACGTCACGGGCGAGATCGAGTGGTCGAAGGTCACCCAGACCGTGCCCGCCGACTATCCCGCCGCGGTCGCCAAGGCCGGCCGGGAGGCCCCCCGCGACCCGTCGGAGATCGGGCAGATCTACGGCACGTACGAGCAGCTCAAACGCGACCGCGGCACCATCGACTTCGAGGACGTGCTGCTGCTCACCGTCGGCGTCCTCCAGGACCGGCACGACATCGCCGACCAGGTCCGCTCGCAGTACCAGCACTTCGTCGTCGACGAGTACCAGGACGTCAGCCCGCTCCAGCAGCGGCTGCTCGACCTGTGGCTGGGCGACCGCGACAATCTGTGCGTGGTCGGTGACGCCAGCCAGACGATCTACAGCTTCACCGGCGCCACCCCCGACTACCTGCTGAACTTCCGCACCCGCCACCCCCAGGCGACGGTCGTCAAACTCGTCCGCGACTACCGCTCCACCCCCCAGGTCGTCCACCTCGCCAACGGCCTCCTTTCCCAGGCCAAGGGCCGGGCGGCCGAACACCGCCTGGAGCTGGTCTCGCAGCGCGCGGCCGGGCCCGAGCCCGCCTACGCGGAGTACGCCGACGAGCCGGCCGAGGCCGAGGGCACCGCCCGCCGCATCCGCGACCTGATCGCCTCCGGAGTCCCCGCCGGCGAGATCGCGGTCCTGTTCCGTATCAACGCCCAGTCGGAGGTCTACGAACAGGCACTGGCCGATGCCGGGGTGCCCTACCAGTTGCGCGGCGCCGAACGGTTCTTCGAACGGCCCGAGGTGCGCGAGGCGGGCATCAAACTGCGCGGCGCCGCCCGCTTCGGAGCCAACGACGCGCTGCTCGACGACGCCGTCGACCTGCCGTCCGAGGTACGGGCGGTGCTCAGCGACATGGGCTGGACCGGGGAGCCGCCGGCCGGATCCGGTGCGGTGCGCGACCGCTGGGAGTCCCTGGCCGCCCTGGTGCGCCTCGCCGAGGACTTCGCGCGGGCCCGTCCCGCCGCCACCCTCGCCGATCTGGTCGCCGAGCTGGACGAGCGCGCGAGCGCCCAGCACGCCCCCACCGTTCAGGGTGTGACGCTCGCCTCACTGCACGCCGCCAAGGGCCTGGAGTGGGACGCCGTTTTCCTGGTCGGTCTCACCGAGGGCATGATGCCGATCACCTACGCCAAGACCGACGAGCAGATAGAAGAGGAACGCCGGCTGCTGTATGTCGGCGTCACCCGCGCCCGGCTGCATCTGGGCCTGTCGTGGTCCCTGGCGCGCTCGCCCGGCGGTCGGGCCTCCCGCCGCCCCAGCCGGTTCCTCAGCGGCCTGCGGCCCGGCTCCGCGGCGGCGGCCGGGCGCGGTACGGCCGCCGGTGGCGTCGGCGGCGTCGAGCGCGGTGGTGCGGCGGCGGGCGCGGGCCGTCGCAAACGGCGCGGCCCGACCCGCTGCCGGGTCTGCGGCAAGACGCTGACGGACGCGGGCGAGATGAAGCTGATGCGGTGCGAGGACTGCCCCTCGGATCTCGATGAGGCGCTGCACGAGCGACTGCGGGACTGGCGGGCCCGGCAGGCCGCCCTGCTGAGCCAGCCCGCCTACTGCGTGTTCACCGACAAGACGCTGATGGCCATCGCGGAGACGGTGCCGGGAACCGAATCGGAGCTGGCGAGCATCTCAGGAGTCGGGCGGCGCAAGCTCGACCGCTTCGGCAGCGATGTGCTGGCTCTCTGCGCCGGTGAGGAGCTCGCCGGGGCATCGGAGGGGGACGGCCAGGACGCCACGGAAAACTCGTCGGAAAAATAGTTTGCGCGCGCGGAGCGCATCCCCATAGCCTTCGGAAGCACGGAGACAACGGGCCTTTCGAGATCCGATCAATCCGTGCTGTACTTGAACACCCCCTGGACCGGGATTCCCGGTCCACCGAGACGCCGAGAGGAGGCGAGCCCAGTGATCAGCATCATCGAGACCAACAAAATGACCGATCTCTCGGTCGTCGCCCCCTGCACGCTCGGCTCCTCGCTCCTGGGCACCGGTCTGTCCGGCTTCGGCCGCCTCTTCGGTACCGAGGTCGCGCGTCCCGAGTTCCTCGTTGTCCCGACGGTCAGCGAGCGCACCGCGCGACCGACCGAGGCACCTGCGGTAGCAGCAGCGGCGGCACAGGCAAATGCCTGCGCCTTCGAGGCGGCCAATGGTGCCGGAGCCCGGAAGCAGTACCAGACCAAGCATGAAATGTGGGCCTACCGCGGCCACGAACCCTGGAGAGATCCAGCCTGATCGGCACGATCAGGTCGGCGCCTTCCAGGGCCGCGGAACCCACACCGGGATCCGCGGCCCTTTTGTTTTGCCAAACGCGCCCAGCCACCAGCCGGGCCGACACAGACGAGGAACACACCACCGTGCAACTCCAGACGCACACCCCGTCCGTAGCGACCGACCTGATCCCTCCGCCCGACCCTCAGGAGAACTCCTTGCTGCCCCTCACCGAGCTCGACGACGAGATCGACCGCCTCGGCGCCGCTGTTCCGTGCCGTACCTACGACCCCGAGGTCTTCTTCGCCGAGTCCCCGGCCGACGTCGAGTACGCCAAGACCCTGTGCCAGACCTGCCCCGTCCGTGAGGCATGTCTCGCCGGAGCCAAGGACCGCCGTGAGCCGTGGGGCGTCTGGGGCGGCGAGCTGTTCGTCCAGGGTGTCGTCGTGCCGCGGAAGCGTCCGCGTGGCCGTCCCCGCAAGAACCCGGTCGCGGCATGAACACCATCGGCCCAGGAACGATCGACCGTCCCGTCACACGGGATCCCCAGAAGCAGGACCCAACGATGAAGCCCTCTTTCACCGAAACGCCCGCGCCCGCGAACCCCGGTGCGACCGAGTCACGTCAGAACAGGAACCTCGAAATGCAACTCATCCCAGAAGCTCTGGCGCGTGCGCATATGCATGAACGCCTCCAAGAGGCCGAATCGGAACGCAGGGCTCATCGGCTCGCCACCGCGCGCCGCATGCAGCGCCGCGCCGAACGTGCCTCGCTGCGCGCCCGCCGGGCGCTGGCCATGGCCGTGATGCAGTAACACCGCACAGCCGCTCCGCCAACCGAAGGGGTCCGTCCGACAGGGCGGGCCCCTCGGTGCGTTGCCTTCCCCCACACGCGGCGGGCGGGGCTATCGTCGGACGGTGGACGGAAAGACGGACGAACAGCCGGACTTGCCCGCCGAGACCACGGTGTGCGCCCGCTGCGGCGCGGTCGCCGAGGGCACACCGCTGACCTGGACCTGCTTCGTCGAGAACGGCGCCCGCCGCTACCTCTGCGACAGATGCGCCCGGGAAAACCTCCGCGCCATCGAGGGGCGCCTGGATTCAAGCTGGTGGTGAGCCCAGGGGCCCCGGTCGGCTCCGGGCCCCCGGTCCCGCGCGGCGTCACGGCGCTAGCGGGTTCAGCACGGCGCCAGCGGTTCAGCGCGGCGCTAACGAGTTCAGCAGGACGCTCGCCGGTTCAGGCCGTGTTCTCCTCCACGGGCGTCCCGTCGACCTCCGCGCCGAGCCCGGCGGTCTCCGCCTCCTCCTCGCCGAGGAAGCCCGGCATCCACGCCTCCAGCTCGTCCCGCAGCCGCACCGTCGCCCCCAACTGGCACAGTACCCCGATCGTGCTCAAGGTCACACGGTGGATCAGCAGATAGGCGGGCGGCAGATTGAGCCGCTTGCCCAACTGGTGGGCGGGGGAGCGCAGATCACCGATCCGGGCGGCCTGGGCGCGCATCCAGCCCCGGGTGAAGGTGAACTCCTCCACCTGCGCCGGTTCGATGATCGGCAGCAGGTAGTCCAGTACCGCGTCCGGGTCCAGCTCGATGGTCTCCTTGACGAAACCCTCCTCGCACAGCAGCTCGTAGACCGCCTCCGCCTCACCGTCCAGGGTCATCCGCAACGAGGTGCCGATGGTGGGCGGCAGCCCGTCGGGCAGCCGGTCGACGGTGCCGAAGTCCAGGACGCCCAGCCGCCAGCGCCCGCCCGACTCGTCGGCGTCGTCACCGGGCAGCAGCCGGAAGTTCCCCGGGTGCGGGTCGGCGTGCAGCAGGCCGGTGCGGGCGGGGCCGGAGAAGAGGAAGCGGGCCAGCAGTTGCCCGGCCCGGTCCCGTTGCTCCTCGGTGCCGTGGGCGATCACCTCGGACAGCGGGACGCCGTCCATCCACTCGGTGACCAGTACCTGGTCGCTCTGGTGGACGACGGCCGGTACCCGCACATCGGGGTCGCCGGCGAACTCCTCGGCGTGTGCGCGCTGCGCCTCCGCCTCCAGGCTGTAGTCCAGCTCTTCGGAGACGCGGTCGCGCAGTTCGGTGATCAGCGGCTTGATGTCCATACCCGGGATCAGCGGGCCCAACAGCCGTGCGAACCGGCTCAATTGGGAGAGGTCGGACAGCAGGGCCTGGCCCGCGCCCGGATACTGGACCTTGACCGCCACCTCGCGGCCGTCGTGCCACACAGCGCGGTGCACCTGCCCGATCGACGCCGCCGCGGCCGGCTTGTCCTCGAACTCCTCGAACAGCTCCCGCCAGTCCTCCCCGAGCCGCTCCGCCAGCACCGAATGGACCGTGCTCGTCGGCATCGGAGGCGCCGCCTCCTGCAGTTTCGTCAGCGCCGCCCGGTAAGGCCCGGCGACCTCCTCGGGCAACGCCGACTCGAAGACGGACAGGGCCTGTCCGAACTTCATCGCACCGCCCTTGAGTTCACCGAGCACCTTGAAAAGCTGCTCCGCCGTGCGCTGTTGGAGCTCGCGGCCGACGATCTCGGCGGATCTCCCGCCGATCCGCTTGCCCAGGCCCCACGTCGCTCGACCGGCGAACCCCAGTGGCAGAGCGGCCAGCTTGGCGGTGCGGGTGACCGCCTTGCGGGGAAGATCAGACATGCGCCCCTCCAACTCACACTGTCCCCCTACCGGGGTTACTCCGTCATTGTGGCGTGTC
The DNA here is from genome assembly GCF_055570395.1 of Streptomyces sp. NPDC031210. NCBI lineage: Bacteria > Bacillati > Actinomycetota > Actinomycetes > Kitasatosporales > Streptomycetaceae > Streptomyces > Streptomyces sp. NPDC031210. The sequence goes on along the minus strand of NZ_JBVIHH010000004.1, from coordinate 101,207 downwards.
GCGGCTCAGGATCCGAGGTGCCTGCCTCACAAGTACCGCGCGCGGCACCGCACGCACACTCCGGATGTGCTGCGATCGCCGCTGTCCGCACGCTCGCACACGGCAGCGGGATTTCCATCCGCGCGCCCGTGCACGGCGGCAGGGCGCCGTCCACGAACGTCAGGGCCTGTACGGCGGCGAGCCCCGCCACCATTGTCGCCAGCGCCCCGTCGCAGGCCGGCACCCCCGGCGACGCCCGCCCCGACCGCCACTGCGCGAGCAGCCGCGGCCACGCCGGCTCCCGCTCCGTGCGCCGCAGTTCGTCACAGCGCGCGCACGCCGACATCCCCGGCACCACCAGCGGGCCCACCACCCCCGTGCCCTCGATCACCCCCGCGTAAAGATGCGGGATGCCGGCCGTGAGCAGCGGCTCGGACAGCACGGGGTCGGGGGCGTAGGCGCCGAGCCCGTCGCGCGGGGCGAGCACCACCAGCGACAGGCCGGGCTCCCCCGAATCGCTCACCGGGACCAGCGGGCGCGGCCTGCGGCTCCACGGAGAGGCGCGGTGGACCAGGCGCCGCGCGGACACATCGCGGCGTTCGCCGACCCGCTCGGCGGGCAGTCCGCCCGGCACCACATCCCACGGCGCGACCCTTCCACCGTCCAGCACCTCCACGCGGCCGATGCCCGCCGCCGAGAGCAGCGCGGCGATCTGGGCCCCGACCCGTCCCATCCCGCGGACCCGGACGCGGATCGCCCGCCGAGCCCCTATCCGGCCCAGAGCGCCCGCCGGTTCCGGATGCTGCACCGACAAGGACGCCAGATCGGGCCGCAGCCGCTCGACGGCGGGGCCGTCCGCCCGTACGGCGTCGGCCGCCGGCCCGCCCGCGGCCGGCGCCTCCAGCAGCCCGGCCGCGCCCAGCCGGTCCACCACACCGCGCGCGTGCTCCGGCGGAAGGTCCAGCGACCCGGCGTCCGCGACGAGCTGCCGCATGTTCCGGGTGCCGTCGATCATCTGGAGATAGCTGCCGGTCGCCGTGTCGAGCGGCCCCACCACCACCGCGTGGGCAGGCGCCACACCGAACCGCACCGTCTCCCTGTCCCGCCAGCCGCGCCGCAGCGCGGGCTTGAGCATCGGATGCATGGCACCCGCCCCCGTCCTTCGTCGTCCGGCTCGCAGCATGCGCCCGGCAGCGGATCGCCGCCCGGAGTTATCCACAGCTCGGGGCATTAGTCGTACAAGCCATGCACGCCATGGAGTGTTTCGCGCGCGAACCGCCGGTGGGGCGGGACTATCCGCACGGCCAGCGGGTAACGTCGGGCGCGTGCCCGCCGACTCTGCCCCTCGCGGCTCCGGGGAGACGCCCCTGCGCCGTGCCGCTGACTCCTCGCGCCGGGCTGCCCCGGGCCCGAAGGCCCGCGGCTCGGGGACGAGCGCGGTGGAAGTGCGCCGCAGCTCACGACGGCGCAGGACGGTCTCCGCCTACCGCGAGGGAGACCGCACGATCGTGCTGATCCCGGCCCGTATGTCCGAGGCCGAGGAGCAGCGCTGGGTGACGGTCATGCTGGACAAGCTCGCCGCCCAGGAGAGCAAGCGCATGCTGGGCGACAGCGATCTGGCCGAGCGGGCCGAGCGGCTGTCCGGTCAGTTCCTGGCGGGCCGGGCCCGCCCCGCGTCGGTGCGCTGGGTCACCAACCAGAACACCCGCTGGGGCTCGTGCACCCCCGCCGAGGGCAGTATCCGCCTCTCGCACCGCCTCCAGGGCATGCCCGAGTACGTCATCGACTACGTCCTGCTGCACGAGCTCGCCCATCTGCTCGTCCCCGGCCACGGCCCGCGGTTCTGGAGTCTGTTGGAGGCTTACCCGCGGACCGAACGGGCCCGCGGTTACCTCGAAGGCGTCGTCGCCGCCGACCGGCTGCCGCATCTGCCCGCCGCCCGCAGCGAATGACGACCGCCTGAGAGGGAACCGGGCCATGCCCCGGCATCGTCCGCTGTCAGTGCGAGCCGATAGCCTGGCGCGCAGAGAAACTCACAGCCGGAGCGGGGGACGGTCGTTACGTATGCCCAGGGAATTCCAGCGGGGCCACAAGGCCAAGATCGGTGATCTCACGGCGGGGACGGATCTGTACGTCGGCGTGCAGATCGCGGCTCCCGGCCTGACCTTCGACATCAGTTGCTTCGGTCTGGACGCCGCTGAACGGCTGTCGGACGACCGGTACTTCATCTTCTTCAACCAGCCCAAATCGCCCGAGGAAGCCATCCAGCAGCTCGGCGCGCAGGCCGGCGACACCGAGTCCTTCCGCGTCACCCTCGACAACATCCCGGACCACGTACGGAAGCTGTCCTTCACGGCGGCGCTCGACGGCGCGGGCCAGATGTCGCAGATAGGCCCCGGCTACCTCCGCATCGTGGCCGGCGGCGAGGAAGTCGCACGGTACGCCTTCAACGGCAGCGAGTTCAGCACCGAGCGCGCCGTGATGCTGGGCGACTTCTACTTCAAGGACGTCTGGCGGTTCGCCGCGGTCGGCCAGGGATTCGACGGCGGGCTTGAGGCGCTGCTGAAGAACTTCGGCGGCGAGGTCGCCGAAGAGGCCGAGCCCCAGCCGCCCGCCACGGCGCAGGGCGTGCCCGGTTTCGCGCCGCCCGGTGGCGCGGCCGCCCCCGCCCCGTCCTTCGCGGCCCCGGCCGCCCCCGTACCGCCGCAGCAGCCGGCGCCCGAATTCGGCGCACCCCAGAGTCCGCCGCAGAGCGCACCGGCCGCCGCCCAGGCTCCGCCGCCGGCCGCCCCGCAGGTCCACAGCGCGCCCACCCTCGTCGCGCCCGTGACCCCGCCGGCCGGCCCGGTGCCGCCCCCCGGGATGCCCGGCGCTCCCGGGCAGCAGCAACCCTCCCCGTACGGCCAGCCGGCCCCCGGCCAGGACCCGTACGGCCAGCCGACCCCGGGCCAGGACCCGTACGGCCAGCCGCAGCCCGCACCCGGGGCGTTCCCCGGACAGCAGGCCCCGTACGGCCAGCCCGCCGGCGGATACCCCGCCCCCCAAGGCCAGCCCGGCCAGTTCCCGGCCCAGCCCGCCCCCTACGGCCAGCCCGGACAACCGCCGGCCGCGCCCTACGCGGGCCAGACACCGGCCCCGCCCCAGGGCGGCGGACCGAGCCTCGGCGCGGTCCTGGAGAAGTACAAGGAAGCCCCCACCGGTCAGCGCTGGACCCCGCAGAACAGCAAACTGGTCCGCGTCGACCTCGGCGTGGACGGCCAGCCGGTGCTCGCCCGCCAGGGCAGCATGGTGCTCTACCAGGGCAAGGTCGACTTCAGCTACAAGGGCGCCGGCTTCCGCGGCCGGATCGTGGGCAACGCCACCGGCCAGGAGATGCAGCTCATGCGCTGCTCGGGCCAGGGCCAGGTCTTCTTCGCGGAGAACAGCTCGCACGTCCACCCCATCGAGCTCCAGGGCGACGCCCTGTGTGTCTCCGCCGAGAACGTGCTCGCCTTCGACGAGTCGCTCCAGCACGAGATCCGCCGGATCGAGGGCCACGGCATCCCCGGTGGCGCCCTGTTCACCATGCAGTTCCAAGGCACCGGCACCATCGTCGTCAAAACCCAGGGCACCCCGGTCGTGCTGCCGGTCACCCCGACCACCTTCGCCGACGCCAACGCCATCGTGGCCTGGTCCGCGGCCTCCCAGGTGATCATCTCCAGCCAGGTGAGCCTGCGCCGGCACGCCTATCCCGGCCACTCCGGCGAGACCGTGAACCTCCAGTTCCGCGGCGCGCCCGGCAACTTCATCGTCGTCCAGCCCTACGAGGTCTGAGGGAGCCCGTCATCATGAACCAGCAACAGCTACCGGGCTACGTCCCGACCGCGCCCGCCGCCCGTATGGAGAACCACGGCAGCTCCATGGTGAAGATCGCCATGCAGAGCGGCCAGGACGTCTTCGCACGCACCGGCTCGATGATCGCCTACGAAGGCTTCGTCCAGTACGAGCCGAACCCGCCCGCCGTACGCCAGATGGCCTCCCAGTGGCTGACCGGCGAGGGCGCCCCGCTGATGAAGTGCACCGGCGACGGCCTGCTCTACCTCGCCGACTACGGCGCCGACGTCGTGTGCGTCAACCTCAACGGCGACTCGCTCTCCGTCAACGGCACCAACCTCCTGGCCTTCGACGCGCACCTCCAATGGGGCGTGCAGCGCGTCAAGGGCATGGCGAAGTTCGCCGGTCAGGGACTCTTCAACGTCGGCATCTCCGGGACCGGCTGGGTCGCGCTGACCTCCCGCGGCACGCCCATCGTCGTCGACTGCGGCCGCGGTGAGGACGAGACGTACGTGGACCCCGACGCCCTCGTCGCCTGGTCCACCCACCTGAAGATGAAGGGCAAGCGCAGCTTCAAGGCGTCCTCGATGATCGGACGCGGCAGCGGCGAGGCATACCAACTGGGCTTCTCCGGCCAGGGGTTCGTCGTCGTCCAGCCCAGCGAGGACAGCGCCGACCGGCTCCGGGCCCGGGGCTGAGGGGGAGGACCGAACACATCATGCAGAGTCCGCTTTTCGCCTTCACCGAGGCACAGACCCAGGACCGCTACGCCCTGCAGAACGAACAACTGCTGCGCGTCTGCCTCCAGGGCCACGAGGACATCCTGGCCCGCAAGGGCACCATGGTCGCCTACCAGGGCCTCCTGGAATTCGACGGCAACTACCAGACCCGGGGCCAGCATCACGCCCGCGCCATGTCCGGCGAGGGTCTGGACCTGATGCGGGTATCCGGGCAGGGCACCGTCTATCTGGCCAACCTCGCCCAGTACGTCCATGTCGTCGACGTCGACCACGACGGCCTGACCGTCGACAGCAGCTACGTCCTGGCGCTGGACTCCGGCCTCCACTGGGAGGTCGTCTCCGTCGACAGCCAGTACGGCATCTCCGGCACCGGCAAGTACCAGCTCAACATCTCCGGGCAGGGCAAGGTCGCGCTGATGACCTCGGGCCAGCCGCTGATGCTCCAGGTCACGCCCGACAAGTACGTCAACGCCGACGCCGACGCGGTCGTCGCCTGGTCCGCCTCCCTGCGGGTGCAGATGCAGGCGCAGACGCACTCCTCGGGAGTGTGGCGCCGGCGCGGCGGTACGGGCGAGGGCTGGGAGCTGAGCTTCCTCGGCCAGGGCTACGCGCTCGTCCAGCCCAGCGAGCTGCTGCCGCCGCAGCACGCCGACATCGGCTCCGGCCTGGCCGCCCAGTTCGGCATGGGCCAGCACGGCGCCCACGGCCAGAACCAGGGCAACATCTTCACCAACTGACGCCGCGCGTCCGGCGCCCGCCCCGGGAGGGACGAGCGCCGGACGAGGTGCGCTCGGGAAGCGGCGCTCTACAGGAGCGCGCGGGTGCGGTCCATGAGCCGCACCACGGACGCGTCGGCGACGTCCGCCACCTCGTCGTAGGCGAACCACCGCAGGTCCAGCGACTCGTCGCTGATCTCCGCCACCGCGTCCCGGGGCGCGAGCGCCGCGTACTGGACGTCCAAATGCCAGGCGCAGGGCGTGAGATGACGGTCCAGCCGCACCGGCCCGCCCGGCAGCAGCGTCAGCCCCCGCGCGATGCCCGACTCCTCACGCGCCTCACGCAGCGCCGCGTCCGCCAGCGCGGCGTCCTCCGGCTCGCAGTGCCCGCCCATCTGCAGCCACATCCGGAGCTTGCGGTGCAGGGTCAGCAGCACCCGCCCGGCCACCGGATCGATCACCAGCGCGCTCGCCGTGACGTGCCCGTCGCGGCACGGCTTCCCCATGCCGTCCGGATGGGAGGCGAGGTGGTCCAGATACGCCAGCCGCAGCCGCTCCTGGTCGGGCGACGGCGCGGGCCACTCCTTGAGCACCCGCGCCGCGTCCTCGTGCAGACTCACTTGGCGTCGTCACCCTTGCCGTCGGGCGCGCCACCAGGGCCTTCCGCCTCGCCGCCACCGGAGGCCGCCGGCCCGCCCTCCGGCTCACCGGAGTCCTCGGCCGACGCGTCCGGGGAAGCGTCCGACGGCTTGCGCAGATCCGGCTTGCGGCCGCTTGCCGCCTCGCCCAGCATCTTGTCGAGCTCGGAGAAGTCCGCCTGCTCGTGGTGCACGAAGCCGTCCGGGTCGTCCAGGTCGGCGGCGGTCGGCAGCATGTCCGGGTGCTCCCACAGGCCGTCGCGGCCGTCCAGGCCCCGCGCGTCCGTCAGGGACGCCCACAGCCGCGAGGCGTCCCGCAGCCGCCGCGGACGCAACTGGAGACCGATCAGCGTCGAGAAGGTCTGCTCGGCCGGTCCGCCGCTGGCCCGGCGCCGGCGCAGCGTCTCGCGGAGCTTGTCCGCCGACGGCAGATGCGGCTTGGCGGCGGCGTGCACCACCGCGTCCACCCAGCCCTCGACCAGCGCCAGGGCCGTCTCCAGACGGGCCAGCGCGGCCTTCTGCTCCGGGGTGTCCTCGGGCTGGAACATGCCCTGCTGAAGGGCGTTCTGCAGCTCCTCGGGATGCTGCGGGTCGATCTGGCCGACCACGTCCTCCAACTTGGTCGTGTCGACCTTGATGCCGCGCGCATAGCCCTCGACGGCACCGAACAGATGCGACCGCAGCCACGGCACGTGGGCGAAGAGCCGCTGGTGGGCGGCCTCCCGCAGCGCCAGGTACAGCCGCACCTCCTCCTCGGGCACGCCCAGGCCCGCACCGAACGTCGCGATGTTCCCCGGCAGCAGCGCGGCCTTCCCGGCCGGGCCCAGCGGCAGCCCGATGTCCGTCGAGCCGACGACCTCGCTCGCCAGGACACCCAGCGCCTGCCCGATCTGCGTGCCGAACATCGCGCCGCCCATGGAGCGCATCATCCCCAGCAGCGGGCCCGCCATGGCCTGCATCTCGCCGGGCAGCACCTCGCCCATCGCCGACCCGACACGCTCGGCGAGCGGGTTGACCAGGTCCTTCCACACCGGCAGGGTCTCCTCGACCCACTCGGCGCGGCTCCACGCCACCACCGAGCCGGACCCCGACGGCAGCGACGTCACCCCGTCCAGCCACAGGTCGGCCAGCCGCACGGCGTCCTCGACCGCACCGCGCTCGCCCGGCGACAGGCTCGCGTCCTTGCTGCCGTCCTCGGCGCCCTGCGCCACGGTCTGCCGGGCGATGTCCTTGGCCATGTCCCAGTTCACCGGGCCGCCCTCATACGAGAGCATCTGACCGAGCTTTTGGAACGCGGCGCCCAGGTCGCCGGGGTTCATCTCGCCACCGGGCCCGCCCATGCCGCCGAAGAGCGCCGCGAACGGATTGTCCGCGCCGCCGCTCCCGCCGCCGAACCCGAGCGGGTTCGAGGGGCCCTGGCTACCTCCCTGGCCGCCCTTCTTCGCGCCGTTGTCGCCGTCCTCCGGCTCCTCCGGCGGAAGGCCGAATCCAAATGGGGTGTCACTCACGGGTTTCCTCGGCTCGTAGGGCCGCCGGCCCGGGGCCGACGGCGACTGCCCGACATCACCTCCAGCGTAGACACCCGGACCGCTTCGGGGCTCGGTGCTTCGCTGTCCCGGTGGCTGCGGCAGGATGGACGCCACCTGGTACGTCCGCGTCAGCACGCGTACGTACTGAAGACAACCGCTGGAGACGCCCGGTGAGTTCCCCAGATCCGACCGTTCGCGCAGCGCGAAACGCTGCGGCCGACACCGAGAAGGCAGGCACCACCGCCGGCGGCCCCGCCCGCGGGTCCCGGCGCCGCCCCGTCGTCGCCGTCACCGGAGCCGCCTCCGGGGTCGGCGCGCTGCTCACCCGCGCCCTTGTGGACTGCGACGAGGTCAAGCAGGTGGTGGCCATCGACGAGCGGCGCGGTGACGTCGCCGAGGCCCACTGGCATGTCCTGGACGTCCGCGATCCGGCCATCGCCGACAAACTGCGCGGCGCGGACGTCGTCGTCCACCTGGCGCTCGACCTCGACCTGGAGACCGACGCCGCCGCCCGCACCGCCTACAACGTGCGCGGCACCCAGACCGTCCTGACCGCAGCGGCGGCGGCCGGCGTCCACCGGGTGGTCCTGTGCACCTCCGCCATGGTCTACGGGGCGCTGCCCGACAACGATGTTCCGCTGGCCGAGGACGCCGAGCTGCGTGCCACCGCGGACGCCACCGGCGTCGGCGATCTCCTGGAGATCGAGCACCTCGCACATCGCGCGCCCCGCGCGCACCCCGGCCTGAACGTCACCGTCCTGCGCCCCACCGTCCTGGTGGGCGGCACCGACACCGCCCTGACCCGCTACTTCGAGTCCCCCCGCCTCCTGGTCGTCGCCGGCTCCCGTCCGGCCTGGCAGTTCTGTCACGTCGAGGACCTGGTCAGCGCCCTGGAGTACGCCGCCCTGGAGAAGGTCGACGGCGAACTGGCGGTGGGCTGCGACGGCTGGCTGGAGCAGGAGGAGGTCGAGGAGCTGTCCGGTATCCGGCGGATGGAGCTGCCGTCCTCGGTGGCCCTGGGCGCCGCCGCCCGGCTGCACCGCATCGGCCTGACCCCCTCGCCCGCCGGGGACCTGGCCTACACCATGCACCCCTGGGTGGTCAGCGGCAGCCGCCTGCACGAGGCGGGCTGGCGGCCCCGGTGGACGAACGAGGAGGTGCTCGCCGAACTCCTGGAGGAGGTGGCCGGCCGGCACACCGTCGCCGGTCGCCGGCTGGGCCGCAAGGACGCCACCGCCGCCGGTGCCGCGGGCGCCACCGTCGCGCTCCTGGGCACCGCCGCGCTGGTGCGCCGCGCCCGCAAGGCCCGCCGGCGCATCTGACAGGAGGAGGCCGGTGCCGGGCGCGCGGGCGGCGGCCGCCCGCTGTATGAGCCTCCATACGCGGGCGCGTACGCCCGGCGGAAACGGCCATTCCCCCTCCCGCCCCGGGTACGGCACGATGGGGGCATGTCTGGCACGCACTTTTCCCCGCAGCCCGGTCACGACCACCCCGGTGAGCGGGCCGCCGCGGACCCGATCCGGCTGCTGGCGATCCGCGACACCCCGCTGTCGGTGGACGAGGTCTTCGCGGCCGTCGGCGACGCCGCCGCGGGCGGTACGGCCCTGTTCGTCGGCACGGTCCGCTCGCACGACAGCGGGGCCGACGTCGACGGTCTGGGCTACTCCGCGCACCCGACGGCCGTCGCCGAGATGCGCCGCATCGCCGAGAAGGTCGTCAGCGACTACCCGGTCCGCGCGCTGGCCGCCGTCCACCGTGTGGGCGATCTGGCCATCGGGGATCTGGCCGTCGTCGTCGCCGTCTCCTGCCCGCACCGCGGCGAGGCGTTCGAGGCCTGCCGCAAGCTGATCGACGACCTCAAGCACGAGGTACCGATCTGGAAGCACCAGGTGTTCTCGGACGGCACCGAGGAGTGGGTGGGGGCGTAGGGGATCAAGGGCCCCGAGCCCTGCCCTGCGCCGCGTCCCGACGCCCTGTCCGTTCCCGAACACGGAGCCGAATCGGCGCCACCCGTTCCGGTTGCGTAACCCGCCCCCTGCCATGAGCGTTGACCTGTCAGATGGTTAATCTGCTTATTCGTAGATCGCGGTCGTGCGTGGGGTTAGGAGGTCGCTATGGGTGCGCTCCTCTGGTTGCTGATTCCGGTTCTCGCCGCTCTCGCCGCGGCGGTGTGGAGCAGTTGGGCCCTGCGCAACCGCAAGACCGGGGACGTCGCGGAGCTTGCCGGGTACGCCCGGTTCCGTGCCGCCATGGAGAAGGAGCCCGGGTCCGCTCCGGTCTCCGACCCCGCCACCGACGCGGCGTGACGTCCGGCCCGCGGACGCGGTAGCCGGCGCCCCGCCCCCGGTCGGAGCGGTTCCGCCGGGCCCCGTACGGACGGCCCCGCGGGCCGGTTGTCATACCCGTCCCGTACTGTCGTTCCATGCCACGCCGCACCGCGACGCTGCTCGCCTCGACCCTGATGCTGATCGCGCTGCTCTGCGCCGGGGTGCTGATCCCCGTGCCGTATTCGGAGATGTCGCCGGGGCCGACGGTCAACACCCTCGGTGACCACGACGGCGAGCCGGTGCTCCAGATCTCCGGGCGCAAGACCTACCCGACGACCGGTCACCTCAACATGACCACCGTCCGCGTCACGGGCCCCGACTACACCATGAACCTCTTCGAGGCGGTCTACGGCTGGCTGGACCACGACAACGCCGTGGTGCCCCACAAGACGCTCTACCCCGAGGGCCAGACGGCCGAGCAGGCCGACCAGGAGAACGCCGAGGAGTTCAGCCAGTCCCAGGAGAGCGCCAAGGCCGCCGCGCTCAAGCAACTGCGTATCCCGGTCGCCACCCAGACCGTCGTCGGGTCCGTCGTCAAGGACAAGCCCGCCGACGGACGGCTGCACGCCGGGGACGTGATCACGGCGGTGGACGGCAAGAAGGTCAACGACACCCCCGACGTCGCCAAGCTCGTCACCCGCCACAAGCCGGGCGAGAAGGTCGTCTTCACGATCATTCCCGCCAAGGAGGCCGCCGCGGCCGAGAAGCTGGGCAAGCGGCCCGCGGCCGGCGCCCGGCAGGTCACGGTCAGCACCCAGAAGGCCGGCGACGGGCGGGCCGTCGTGGGCATCCAGCCCGAGGTGGACCACCTCTTCCCGTTCCCCATCGACGTCAAGCTGGCCGATGTCGGCGGCCCCAGCGCCGGCTTGATGTTCGCGCTCGGCATCGTCGACAAGCTGACGCCCCAGGACATGACCGGCGGCAAGTTCGTGGCCGGTACGGGCACGATCGACGACAAGGGCAAGGTCGGCCCGATCGGCGGCATCTCGATGAAGACCGTCGGTGCGCGGGACAAGGGCGCGGAGTTCTTCCTGACGCCGAAGGACAACTGCGCCACCGCCGCCAAGGACATCCCGGCCGGCCTCACCCTCGTCAAGGTCGGCACGATAGGCGACGCGGTGAAGGCGCTGGAGAAGATCCGCTCGGGTGACACGGCCGGCCTGCCGAGCTGCGGCCCGGCAGGCAAGCCCTAGGCATCACGAGGCAGTAGGGCCTCGCGGAGCCGGCCGAGGTGAGGTCAGCTCTCGAAGGTCGCGGCCAGCGCGTCCGCCAGGCCCGGCACCAGCGCCGAACCGGTGAGCACCTCGGACGTGGAGTCCTTCTCGCGCAGCCGCAGCGCCGACTCGCGCGAGCCGTCCCGCAGCACGGCCACCGTCATCCGGACCTCCTGACGGTCGGGATGGTCGGCGACCCACTGCGCGAGCTGCGCGTCGTCCATACCCTCGGGCACGGAGTCCTCGGCCGACGGCGGCAGCATCAGCCGCTCCACGGTCATCGCGCAGCCGGCGACGGCGTCCGGCCAGGCGATCGTGGCGAGGAACTCGTCCAGCGGGGCGCCCGCCGGGATCTCGTCCTGCTCGACGGGGGTCAGGGAAGCGGTCGTGGAGTCGTCGATGCCGAGCTGCGAGGCCAGCGACGGCTCCTGCTCGCGCAGCTTGGCGGTGTCGACGAGGGCGAACAGGCGGGCGGGCTGGTCCCAGCCGAGCCCGGCGCTGTACTCGTCGACTTCGAGTACCGCGCGGGTCAGTGGGTCGGCGGCGAGGGGGGTGCCGTCAACGGGGAGGTTGGTCATGCTGAACATCGTGCCTTGTGAACCCCGGAAATCGGGAACCGAGTAAAGCCTTCGTAAGTTGCATCACTGGGTCCTACTATCGCCGGGCCTGTTCCACACGACAGCGAACTTCGAGGTGCGCACCTTGGCTTTCCAGATGCCGGACCGCGGCGGAGGCCCGACAGGGCCACGGATCAGAGTCGGCCGACCGTCCCGGCGGATCCGGACCCTGCTCATGACGTTGGGCGTCCTGGCCGTGCTGGCCATGCTCTTCGTGATGTTCGCGGGGTTCTGGACCGACTGGCTCTGGTACCGCTCCGTCCACTATTCGTCGGTCTTCACCACCACCCTGTGGACGAAGATCGGTCTTTTCTTCTTCTTCGGCGTCCTGATGGCCACCGCCGTCGGCGTCAATATCTGGCTGGCGCACCGGCTGCGCCCGCCGCTGAGCGCGATGTCCATGGAGCAGCAGAGCCTGGACCGCTACCGCATGAGCATCGCGCCGTTCAAGAAGTGGGCGCTGATCGCGATCACCGCGGTGATCGGCCTGATCGCGGGCGCGTCCGCCTCCGGTGAGTGGCGTACGTGGCTCCAGTGGGTCAACGGCGTGCCGTTCGGCCAGAAGGATCCGCAGTTCGGCAAGGACGTCGCGTTCTACGCCTTCGATCTGCCCTGGTACCGCTTCCTGTTGAGCTTCGGCTTCGCCTGCGCGGTGCTGTGCCTGGTCGCCGCCGCGCTCACGCACTACCTCTACGGCGGGTTGCGGGTCACGAGCCCCGGCTCGCGGGCGACCGCCGCGGCCACCGGCCACCTGTCGGTGCTGCTGGGCATCTTCGTCTCGCTCAAGGCCGTCGCGTACTGGCTCGACCGGTACGGGCTCGCGGTGAAGTCCAGCGGCCTGAAGTCGGCCGACAACTGGACCGGCCTGCGCTACGTCGACGCCAACGCCTACCTCCCGGCGAAGACGATCCTGTTCTTCATCGCGGCGATCTGCGCGGTGCTGTTCTTCGCCACCCTGTGGCGCCGCACCTGGCAGCTCCCGGTGATCGGCTTCGGCCTGATGGTGCTCTCCGCGATCCTCATCGGCGGGCTGTATCCGGCGATCGTGCAGAAGTTCCAGGTCCAGCCGAACGAGCAGGCCAAGGAAGCGCCGTACATCAAGCACAACATCAAGGCCACCCGGGACGCGTACGACATCCAGGACGCCGGCGTCACGCCCTACAAGGGCAACTACAAGCCCACCGACAAGGCGGACAGCCAGCGGCTGCGCGATGACGCCGACACCACGGCCAGCATGCGGCTGCTCGACCCGAACGTGGTCTCGCCGGCCTTCCAGCAACAGCAGCAGGTGCGCGGGTACTACCAGTTCCCCTCCACCCTCGACGTCGACCGCTACAAGGACGAGGACGGCGCCGAGCAGGACACCGTCATCGGTCTGCGCGAGCTGAACATCGCCGGCATCCCCGAGCGCAACTGGATCAACGACCACTTCAAGTACACCCACGGCTACGGCGCGGTCGCCGCCAAGGGGACCGAGACCGCCGAGGGCGGCGGGCCGAAGTACACCGAGTCGGACCTGCCGGCCAAGGGACAGCTCCGCTCGTACGAGCAGCGGGTCTACTACGGCGAGAAGACCGCCCAGTACTCCATCGTCGGCGGTCCGCAGAAGGAGCTGGACTACTCCGACGACAGCGGCGAGAAGAGCTACAGCTACACGGGCAAGAGCGGGGTGAACCTCGCCAACCCGGTCAACCGCGCCGCGTACGCGGTGGCGTTCGGCGAGCCGCAGATCCTCTACTCCGGCGCGATCGGCGAGGGCTCGCGGATCCTGTACAACCGCACGCCCAAGGAGCGGGTCGAGGCGGTCGCCCCCTGGCTGACCATCGACGGTGACGCCTATCCGGCGGTCATAAACCACCGCATCCAGTGGATCGTGGACGCCTACACCACCAGCAACGGCTACCCGTACGCCTCGCGCACCACGCTCGGCGACACCACGGCCGACTCGCTCACCGACGGCCAGCGGGCGGTGGTGGCCCAGCAGAACCAGGTCAACTACATCCGCAACTCCGTCAAGGCGACGGTCGACGCCTACGACGGCTCGGTCAAGCTCTACCAGTGGGACACCAAGGACCCGGTCCTCAAGACCTGGATGAAGTCCTTCCCCGGCACGGTCGAGAAGAAGAGCTCCATCAGCCCCGCGCTGCGCGAGCACCTGCGCTACCCGCAGGACCTGTTCAAGGTGCAGCGGCAGCTACTGACGACCTACCACGTCACGGACCCGGGCACGTTCTACACCGGCTCCGAGCGCTGGCAGATCCCGAACGATCCCACGACCGAGTCGGGCAACGCCGTACCGCCGTACTACCTGAGCATGAAGATGCCGGACCAAAAAAACCGGTCCTTCTCTCTGACGACCACCTTCACGCCCAACAAGCGCGACAACCTCGGGGCGTTCATGGCGGTCGACGCCAACGCCACCAGCGGCGACTACGGCAGGATCAGACTCCTGAAACTGCCGTCCCAGACGCCGGTGCCCGGTCCGCAGTTGGTGCAGTCGAAGTTCAACTCCGATCCGAGCATCGCCAACGAGCTCAACATCCTGAAGAAACTCGGCGATTCCAAGATCGAGTACGGCAATCTGCTGACCGTGCCGCTGGACGGCGGGCTGCTGTACGTCGAGCCGGTCTACCTGCGCGGCGCCAACACCAACTATCCGCTGCTGAAGAAGGTGCTGGTCAGCTACGGTGACAACAAGCCCGTCCTGGAGAACTCCCTCAAGGACGCGCTGGACGTCGTCTTCGGCAAGAAGGCGCCGAGCACCGGCACCGAGCCACCGCCCGACGGGGGCGACACGACCCCGCCGCCCCCGTCCGACCAGACGGTGCAGCAGGCCCTGGGCGACGCCCAGAAGGCTTACGAAGAGGGCGAGAAGGCGCGGGTCTCGGGTGACTGGGCCGCGTACGGCGAGGCCCAGAGGAAGCTGAAGGCGGCGCTGGACCGGGCCGCGAAGGCTTCCGAGAAGGCCGGGAAGCCGGGCGACTGAGCCGGCCGGCATGAGCCGCGCGGCCCCCGGTGCACACCAGGGGCCGCGCGGCGGCGGTGGTCAGGGGCCACCCGGGCGCCGTGATACCTTGTGGACACAACGGCGCGGGGTGGAGCAGCTCGGTAGCTCGCTGGGCTCATAACCCAGAGGTCGCAGGTTCAAATCCTGTCCCCGCTACTGAAAGACGAAGGCCCGGATCCATCAGGATCCGGGCCTTCGTCACGTGTGTCGATTCCTTCGGCTTCCGGCCGAGTCGAACGGCCGATGTGGGGAACCTGTGTGTTTGAGTTTGACAAGTCGTCGTGTCGGGAAGTCGACAAACCGCTGAAGTGACCTCACTGGCTGCGGTATACCAGGTGTACGCGGGTTACGGGTGATGCGACGATGGCTCTTATGGGGGACAAGGCAAGGTTGTTGGAGACAGACCGGTTTGTGCATGCGCCCGACGACGGGCGCGAATCCGAGCTGCCGATGGACGCGATGGAGGCCGCGGAGGCCGCCGAAGCGTCCGACGCGGTGACTGAGACCGGTCACCGCCGGGCCGCCGAGGCGGGCGACACCGCCGCCATGAGCGCGCTCGGCGCCATGCTGCTGCGCCGCGGTGACCTCGACGGCGCCGAGCCCTACCTGCGTTCCGCCACCGCCGCCGGTGACCGCGCCGCCGCGAACAACCTCGGCGTCCTGCTCCACCAGCGGGGCTACGGGGACGAGGCGGCCGGATGGTGGCGCGTCGCCGCCGTCGCCGGTTCCGCCGCCGCCGCGCACGCCCTGGGCCGCCACTACCGCGAGCGCGGTGACGAGCCGGCGGCTGAATACTGGCTGCGCCAGTCCGCCGAATCCGGCCACTGCCTGGGCGCCTACGCCCTCGCCGACCTGCTGGAGCACCGCGGCGACGTGGGCGCCGAGCGCTGGTTCCGGGCCGCCGCCGAGCGCGGCCACCGCGAGGCCGCCTACCGCCTGGCCCGGCTCATCGAGGAGGGGCGCGACGCCGACCGCCGTACGACTCCCGCCTACGGCGAGCTGACCCAGCAGACCGAGGCCGAGCAGTGGTACCGCCAGGCCGCCGCGCGCGGACACCGGCGCGCGGCGCTCCAGCTCGGTGCCCTCCTGGAGGACCGCGGCGACATCCAGGAGGCGGGCCGCTGGTACCTCTCCGCGGCCAAGGACGGCGAGGCGCGCGCGGCCTGCGCGCTGGGCTTCCTGCTGCGCGACGCCGGCGACGAGGAGAGCGCCGCGGAGTGGTGGCGCCGCGCCGCGCAGGACGGCGACGGCAACGCCGCCAACGCCCTGGGCGCGCTGCACGCCGACCGCGGGGAACTCCAGACCGCCGAGCGCTGGTACCGCGTCGCCCTGGACGCGGGGGACGTCAACGGCGCGTACAACATCGGGCTGCTCTGCGCCGAGCAGGACCGGGCCGGGCGCGGGGAGCAGTGGTACCGCCGCGCGGCCTACGCCGGGCACCGCGAGGCCGCCAACGCGCTCGCGATCCTGCTGCTCCAGCGCGGCGACGCGGCGGGCGCCGAGCCGTGGTTCTCCAAGGCCGCGGAGGCGGGCAGCGTGGACGCCGCGTTCAACCTCGGCATCCTCTTCGCCGGGCGCGGTGAGGAGCGTACGGCGCACACCTGGTACGAGCGGGCGGCCGCGGCCGGGCACACCGAGGCGGCGTTGCAGGTCGCCATCGTGCAGTTGCGCGAGGGCGACCCGCAGGCGGCGGAGCGCAACCTGCGCTGTGCGGCCGGTGGCGGCAGCGCCGAGGCGGCCTTCCGGCTCGCCGACCTCCTGGACCGCAGGGCCGCGGAGGCGGGCGGGCCGGGGCGGACGGACGGCGAGCGGACGCAGGACGACGAGAGCACGCTGTGGTACGAGCGGGCCGCGCGGCAGGGGCATCGCCGCGCCCAGGTCCGGGTTGGCATGTTCGCGGCGGCGCGCGGCGATGTGATCGAGGCGGCCACCTGGTACCGCGCGGCGGCCGAGGCCGGCAGCCGCAACGGCGCCTTCAACCTCGGCCTGCTGCTGGCCCGCGAGGGCAGCCTGCCCGAGGCCGCCCTGTGGTGGCAGCGGGCCGCCGACGCCGGCCACGGCCGCGCGGCGCTCCGCCTGGCGCTGCTGGCCGCCCGCCGGGGCGCGCTGGCGGAGGCGCAGAGTTGGTGCGCGCGGTCGGTGGAGCTGGGGCCGCCGGAGGTGGCCGAGCGGGCGGCGCGGCTGCGTGCGGCGCTCCAGGAGGAGCTCAGCGCCTAGCTGCACGCCTCGGACCCCAGGGCCCGGTTCATGGACCGGGCCCTGGGCCGGGGAAAGGGATTTGCGCTGGTCGTCGGCCTGGGGTTAGAGTAAAGACACAACGGCGCGGGGTGGAGCAGCTCGGTAGCTCGCTGGGCTCATAACCCAGAGGTCGCAGGTTCAAATCCTGTCCCCGCTACTGAAAAACGAAGGCCCGGATTCCTTAAGGAATCCGGGCCTTCGTCATGCCCGCCGGAAACGCGAAAGAGGCAGGCCCCGCCGCGTACGGCGCGCGGTCCGCGCGCCGGTCCGGAAGGAGTGGCCCTGCCTCGGGTACCGGGGATGCCGGTGGTGTGTGCGGGGTGCGTGATCCCGGGGCGCGGCCCGGACGGGGGCCGGCGCCCGTGGCGTCAGGCGGGGGAGTCGGCGGTGTGGGCCGCGCTGCAGGTGGGGCAGACACCCCGGTAGGTCACGGTGACCTCGGAGACCTGGAAGCCGTAGCGCTCGGGCTCCGGCAGCGCGGACAGCGGGTCGCCCTGGAGGTGGACGTCGCGGATCGTGCCGCACCGCGAGCAGACGAGGTGCTGGTGGTCGTGGTGCGCGTTGGGGTCGTACCGCTTCGCCCGGCCGTCCGTGCTCACTTCGAGCACCTCGCCGAGCGAGACCAGCTCGCCGAGGGTGTTGTACACCGTCGCGCGGGAGATCTCCGGAAGACGCTCCGTCGCCCGCGCGTGCACCTCGTCGGCGGTGTAGTGGATGTGGTCCCCGTCGAGGACTTCGGCGACGACGCGCCGCTGTGCGGTCAGCCGCCAGCCGCGTCCCCGGAGACGTTCCAGCAGGTCACTCATGCCAATCACCTATCAGTCAGATAAAGCAAGGGTAGCAGTGGCCGGTCCATCGCCGGATCAGGTACGACTTTCGGCTTCTTCTTGACTTAGACATTGTCCAATGTAGGATCGGCAGCGGCGCAAGCCAAGGGCAGGTGGAGAAGACTTCAGGAGGCGCACGTGTCGGTACAGGGCATCACCGGACCGCTGACCACGGAGACCGGGGCTCCGGTCGCGGACAACCAGAACAGCGAGACGGCCGGCATCGGCGGTCCCGGCCTCATCCAGGACCAACTGCTGATCGAGAAGCTCGCCCACTTCAACCGCGAGCGCATCCCGGAGCGCATCGTGCACGCCCGCGGCGCCGGTGCGTACGGCACCTTCACGGTGACCGCGGACGTGACGAAGTACACCCGCGCCAAGTTCCTCTCCGAGGTCGGCAAGCAGACCGAGACGTTCCTGCGGTTCTCCACCGTGGCCGGCAACCTCGGCTCGGCCGACGCGGTGCGCGACCCCCGTGGCTTCGCGCTGAAGTTCTACACCGAAGAGGGCAACTACGACCTCGTCGGCAACAACACCCCGGTGTTCTTCATCAAGGACGCCATCAAGTTCCCCGACTTCATCCACACCCAGAAGCGCGACCCGTACACCGGCTCGCAGGAGGCGGACAACGTCTGGGACTTCTGGGGCCTCTCGCCGGAGTCCACCCACCAGGTGACCTGGCTGTTCGGCGACCGCGGCATTCCCGCCACGCTGCGCCACATGAACGGCTACGGCTCGCACACCTTCCAGTGGAACAACGAGGCCGGCGAGGTCTTCTGGGTCAAGTACCACTTCAAGACCGACCAGGGGATCAAGAACCTCACCCAGGACGAGGCCAACCAGCTCGCCGGTGAGGACCCCGACAGCCACCAGCGCGACCTGCGCGAGGCCATCGAGCGCGGTGACCACCCGAGCTGGACCGTGCAGGTGCAGATCATGCCGGCGGAAGAGGCGGCGACCTACCGCTTCAACCCGTTCGACCTGACCAAGGTCTGGCCGCACGAGGACTACCCGCCGATCGAGATAGGCAAGCTGGAGCTCAACCGCAACCCGGAGAACATCTTCGCCGAGGTCGAGCAGTCGATCTTCTCCCCGCACCACTTCGTGCCGGGCATCGGCCCGTCCCCCGACAAGATGCTCCAGGGCCGGCTGTTCGCCTACGGTGACGCGCACCGCTACCGCGTCGGCATCAACGCCGACCACCTCCCGGTCAACCGCCCCCGGGCCACCGAGGCCAACAGCCACGGCCGGGACGGCGCGCTGTACGACGGCCGGCACGGCGGTCGGAAGAACTACGAGCCGAACAGCTTCGGCGGTCCCACCGAGACCGGCCGCCCGCTGTGGCAGCCGTTCCCGGTCACCGGGCACACCGGCGAGAGCGAAGCGCCCTCGCACGCGGAGGACGATGACTTCGTGCAGGCGGGGAACCTCTACCGCCTGATGTCGGAGGACGAGAAGGAGCGCCTGATCGACAACCTGGCGGGCTTCATCTCCAAGGTCTCCCGCGACGACATCGCGCAGCGCGCGATCGAGAACTTCCGCAAGGCGGACGCGGACTACGGCAAGCGGCTCGAAGCCGCGGTCCAGGCCCTGCGCGGCTGAGCACGTCGCCGCTTGCCGTACAAACCGAAGAGGCCGGATGCCATGGGGCTCCGGCCTCTTCGTGCGTCCGGATCCGGTGGCGTCCGGCCCGGGGTCGCCGGGCCGCACGCCGGGGGTGTGCGGGCTTCAGGCCGGGACGGCGCCGGCCCGCTCGATGGCATCGGAGCGGCAGCGGATGATGTCGCGGACCGAGACGACGCCGACCGGTTCGCGGTCGTCGAGCACGATCAGATGGCGGAAGCCGCCGCGCACCATGGCGTCCGCGGCCTCGTCGAGCGTCCAGTCGGAAGAGGCGAAGACGACGTCGGAGGTGGTGTGGGTCTGGGCGGTTTCGCGGTCGGGATTCTCGCCCGCGCCCAGTGAGTTGAGGATGTCGCGCTCGGTGAGGATGCCGAGGCCGCTGTTGTCGGAGTCGAGGACGACGGCCGCGCCGACACGTCGGGCCGCCATCAACTGGGCGGCCTGGCGGAGGGTATGAGCGGGCCCGATGGTGAGGACCACCGTGCTCATGGCGTCTTTGACGTACATGGGCATGGAGTGGAGCCACCTCCTTGGTGATGCGAACTTGCGAAAACTTTCACAAGTTCACAAGCTGGCGGATTCTCATGTTCACATGCCCGGGCGGACACAACAAGGGGCAGGTACTGGACGGTTGTCCGATACCTGCCCCATCTGCGGGCCGCCGCCCCGGGGCGACGAGGAAGCGCGCCGTCAGTGCCGGGCGTCGCCGAGGTAGCCCAACAGGTCCTCGTGCAGCAGGCCGTTGGAGGCCGCCGCGTTACCGCTGTGCGGCCCGGGCCTGCCGTCCAGGCCGGTGAACCGGCCGCCGGCCTCCTGGACGACCACCGCGCAGGCCGCCATGTCCCACAGCGACAGCTCCGGCTCCGCGCAGATGTCCACCGAACCCTCGGCGATCATCATGTACGGCCAGAAGTCCCCGTAGCCGCGGGTGCGCCAGCAGTCCCGTGACAGGTCCAGGAAGCCGGACAGCTTGTCGCGCTCCTCCCAGCCGGTCAGCGAGGAGTACGCGAACGACGCGTCCTGGATACGTCCGACCTTCGAGACGTGCAGCCGGGTCGCCGAGGTCAGGCTGCGGCCCGTGAAGGCGCCCAGCCCCTCGGCCGCCCACCAGCGGCGGTTGAGCGCCGGTGCGGAGACGATGCCGACCACCGGGCGGTCGCCGCCCTCGCCGCGCTCCATCAGGGCGATCAGCGTCGCCCAGACCGGCACGCCGCGCACGTAGTTCTTCGTGCCGTCGATCGGGTCGACGATCCAGCGGCGCGGCCCCGACCCCTCGCTGCCGAACTCCTCGCCGAGCACCGCGTCGCGTGGCCGGGCGCGCTGGAGATGACCACGGATCAGCTCCTCGGCGGATTTGTCCGCCTCGCTCACCGGCGTCATGTCCGGTTTGGTCTCGACCTTGAGGTCGAGGGCCTTGAACCGCTCCATGGTCGCTGCGTCCGCGGCGTCCGCGAGGACATGGCCGAGGCGGAGATCATCGTGATAGTCGGGCATGTACGAACAGTATCGAGTGGTATACGCCGGAGCCACACGGACCGGCCCGCCCGGCGTGTGGGCGCCGCCCGAACGGCCGTGCGGCGGCTCTTGACAGCCCCTGGCGGCGCCTCAATTCTGTGCGCACACGGGCCGCATGGGCCGGCGGCCGGGGAGGCGACGGATGCCCGCAGCGCGAGAAGCCTTGCTGGACGCCGCGTACACGGCGCTCACCGCCCGGCCCTGGTCGGCCGTGCGGATGGTGGAGATCGCCGCCGCGGCGGGGGTCTCCCGGCAGACCCTCTACAACGAGTTCGGCAGCAAGGACGGGCTGGCCCGGGCCCTGGTGCGCCGCGAGACGGAGAACTATCTGGCGGGCGTCGAACGCTCCCTGGCCCACGGCGCGCACGCGCCCGGGACCCCGGGGGACGCGGCGGGCCGGGTGGTCGCCGCGGCCGCCTGGACGCTGCGTACCGCCCGCGCCAACCCCCTGGTGCGGGCCGCGCTGACCGGCTGCTGGGACGACCGGCTGCCGGCCCCCGCCCCGCCGCCGGCCGGGCCGCCGGGCGTGCCCGCACCGCGCGCCGCGCCGCCCGGTGAGCTGCCGGGACCCGCCGAACTGGTCGGCCGGTTCCGCGCCCGGGCGGTGGCGGCGCTGGAGCCGGACTGGCCCGCGGAGGAACTGCCCGCCCTCGGCGCCGCCTGCGAGACCGCGGCGCGGCTCACCCTGTCCTGCCTCATCGCGCCCCTGTCCCAGGAGGCGACCGCACCGGCCCGCGAGCCCGCCGAGTCCAGGGGAGGCAAGGCCGTGGCGCGCCAGGGCCGGGAGGCCGAGGCGGAGGCGGTGTCGCGGCTCGTACGGGGAGCGTTCGCCCGACTGCCGGGCGGGACGCCGCAGGCGGGCCGGGCCTGAGGGCGTCATCGGGCCGGACGGGCCACCTGGAGAGGTCTCGTGGAGAGGCCGGTCCGCGTCAGTGCGCGGACCCCGACAGTTGGAGCCCGATCATCCCCACGATGACCAGCGTGATCGAGACGATTTTGAGGACGGAGACGATGTCGCCGAGGAAGACCATGCCGTAGATCGCCGTGCCGGTCGCGCCGATGCCGGTCCACACCGCGTAGGCCGGACCGACGTCGATCTTGCGCAGCGCCAGCGTCAGGAGGCCGAAGCTGCCCAGCGCGAAGGCGCAGAAGGCGATGGTCGGGAACAGCCGGGTGAAGCCGTGCGAAAGCTTCAGGGAGACGGCGAAACCGGTCTCCAGTATCCCCGCCACCACAACCAGCAGCCACGCCATATCGCTTTGCCTCCGTCACGTCGGTGACCGCTTGGCCCGTCTTGGTGTGAGTATGCATTTACCTCGGACGGAGGGTGGCAAACTCCGGCGATCAGTCGCCCTCGCGTCGCTCCCGGGTGGCGAGCAGGCGGCGCAGGGAGTACAGCCGGGCCGGATCGGCGTGCCCGTCGGCCACCCACCGGTCCAGCGCGCATTCCGCTTCGTCGTGGCTGCACGCACGAGGGCACTCGGCGGTACCCGGCACGAGGTCGGGGAAGGCGAGGATGACCCGCGAGGGGTCGACGTGGTGCAGCCCGAAGGACCGTACGCCCGGGGTGTCGATGACCCAGCCCGAGTCGCCCGGCAGCGGCAGCGCCAGCGCGGAGGTGGTGGTGTGCCGGCCCCGGCCGGTGACCGCGTTGACATGCCCCACGGCCCGGTGGCGGTCCGGGACCAGGGCGTTGACCAGAGTCGTCTTGCCGACACCGGAATGCCCGACGAACGCCGTCATACGGCCCGTCAGATGCTCCCGGATCCGGTCCGCGGCGGCGCCGTCGGCCAGTTCCTCGCGGTTGGTGACGACATAGGGGACGCCCAGCGCGCCGTAGGACTCCAGGAGGGTGTCGGCGGAGGCCAGATCGGACTTGGTCAGCACCAGCAGCGGGTCCAGGCCCGCGTCGTAGGCGGCGACCAGGCAGCGGTCGATCAGCCGGGGGCGCGGCTCGGGGTCGGCCAGCGCGGTGACGATGGCGAGCTGGTCGGCGTTGGCGACCACCACCCGCTCGAAGGGATCGTCGTCGTCGGCCGTACGGCGCAGCGTCGAGGTGCGCGGCTGGACCCGCACGATCCGCGCGAGGGTGTCCTTGTCGCCGGTCAGGTCGCCGACGACGGCGACGCGGTCGCCGACCACCGCGCTCTTGCGGCCCAGTTCGCGGGCCTTCATAGCGTGGACCGGGCGGCCGTCGATCAGGACGGTCAGGCGGCCCCGGTCGACGGTCAGGACCAGGCCCTCGCGCGCGTCCTCGTGCTTGGGGCGGATCGTCGTGCGGGGCCGGTTGCCCTTGGGGTTGGGGCGGACGCGGATGTCGTCCTCATCGGGGTTCTTGCCGTAACGGCGCATGGCGGCGGTGACTCTCAGGCTCTCCGGGCGGGGACGGCGGCAGGGTCGAGCATCTCGGTCCACATCGCGGGGAAGTCGGGGAGCGTCTTGGCGGTCGTGCCGACGTTCTCCACCTCCACGCCCTCGACGGCGAGGCCGATGATCGCCGCGGCGGTGGCCAGCCGGTGGTCGTCGTAGGTGTGGAAGACCCCGCCGTGCAGCGCGCGCGGCCGGATGTGCAGCCCGTCGGCGGTCTCGGTGACGTCGCCGCCGAGCTCGTTGAGCTCCTTGGTGAGCGCGGCCAGCCGGTCGGTCTCGTGCAGCCGCAGATGGGCGACACCGCGCAGCGTGGACGGGGAGTCGGCGAGCGCGGCGACGGCGGCGATGCCCGGCGTCAGCTCGCCGACCTCGCTCAGGTCGACGTCGATGCCGTGGATACGGCCCGTTCCGGTGAAGGTCAGGCCGTGTTCGGTCAGCTCGCACGAACCGCCCATGACGGTGAAGATCTCGCGCAGTGCGTCACCGGGCTGCGTGGTGTGCTCGGGCCAGTCCGGGATGGTGACCCGGCCGCCGGTGACCAGCGCCGCGGCCAGGAACGGCTGGGCGTTGGACAGGTCCGGCTCCACGACCAGGTCGCGGCCCAGCAGGGCGCCCGGCGTGACCCGCCAGACGTTCGGCTCGCCGCCGGCCTCGGGGGTGTCCACCTGCGCGCCGACGCTGCGCAGCATGTCGACGGTCATCCGGATGTGCGGCATGGACGGCAGCGTCGGGCCGGTGTGCCGGACCTCGACGCCCTGGTTGAAGCGGGGCGCGGACAGCAGCAGGGCGCTGACGAACTGCGACGAGGAGGAGGCGTCGATCTCGACGGAACCGCCGTCCAGCGCGCCGCCGCCGTGCACCGTCATCGGCAGCGCGCCGCGGTTGTCGTCGTCGATCCGGGCGCCCAGCGCGCGCAGCGCCTCGATGACGCCGCCCAGCGGACGCTCGTAGGAGCGCGGGTCGCCGTCGAAGCGGATCGGGCCGTCGGCGAGGGCCGCGACGGGCGGCAGGAAGCGCATGACCGTGCCGGCGTTGCCGACGTCGACGGTGGCGGGGCCGTGCAGGCCCGCCGGGATCACCCGCCAGGCCTCGCCGCGGGCCGAGCCGCCCGCGGCGGCCGCGGAGCTGGAGGAGGCGGTCTCCTCGATGCCGACGCCCATGGTGCGCAGCGCCTCGGCCATCAGGAGGGTGTCGCGCGAGCGCAGCGGGCGGCGCAGCCAGCCGGGCTCGGAGGAGAGGGCGGCCAGGACCAGGCCGCGGTTGGTGACCGATTTGGAGCCGGGCACGGTGACGGTTGCATCGACGGCCCCGGGGGCGAGGGGGGCGGGCCACAGGGCGGGATGTGCGGGGCTCACGGTCATGCCCTTACTTTAATGGCTGGGCAAGGGTGCCGATCTTGATCAAAAGTGGCGCAACGTATACGAAACATGACGCTGGTAGTGCGCCCGCGCGCCGGAGCGGCGGGCCGAGGACCCCCGGGGATGCCCGCGTTCGGGTTATGGCCCCCGGGCCGCGGGGCTGACGCGCCCGGGTTCACGGGCCGGGCGCCCGCCCGCCTCACAGGGCGAGCAGCCAGCGCCCGCCACCTATCAGGGAGCACAGCGTCACCACGTGGAACAGGCCGAGCCACAGCGCCGCCGGGACGTGCGTCAGGCGCGACAACTGGTCCGGGTCGGAGTCCACCGCGCCACCGCGCCGCCGCTTGCCCTGGAGCTCGAACGGCGGCCGGACCCCGCCCAGCAGCAGGAACCACACCACCGCGTACGCGAACGCCGCCTGCACGTCCGGGGTGGTCAGCCAGGAGACGAGGAAGAAGGCGGCACCGGCCAGGACGACGGTGAGCACCCCGTAGGCGTTGCGGATCATCACCAGCATCGCCAGGAGCAGCGCGGTGGCGCCCCACAGCAGAGCCGTGATGTGCCCGGCGGCCAGCAGTGCGGCGCCCGCCAGACCCAGCAGGGACGGCGCGACGTAGCCGGCCGCGGCGGTCAGCACCATGCCCAGCCCGGTGGGCTTGCCGCGCGAGACGGTCAGTCCCGAGGTGTCCGAGTGGAGCCGGATGCCGTCGAGGCGGCGGCCGGTGACCAGTGCGATCAGCCCGTGACCGCCCTCGTGCGCGATGGTGACGGCGTTCCGCGACAGCCGCCAGGCGGTGTGCGGGACGACCGCGCCCAGCGCGAGCACCGCCGTGACGAGCACGAGCCAGAACGAGGGGTCGGGCTGCGTGCCGAAGACGCGGCTCCACACGTCGGTGAGGTGATCGGTGTCCATGTCTTCCCTTCGTTTGGCATGGCAGTGTGGCACGCATGTGCGGTAGGTATGCGGCGAGTCGCGGACCCGAGGAGCTGGTGACGGCCTTCGGAGTCCAGCGGTGGGAGCCGGCGGAGACGCTGGCTCCCGACTGGAACATCGCCCCGACGAAAAGCGTGTACGCGGTGCTCGAACGGCCCCTCAAGGGCGAGGCGGCGGCCGGAAGGGCCCCAGGCGCCCCGGTGCGCCAGTTGCGGAGACTGCGGTGGGGGCTGGTCCCGTCGTGGTCCAAGTCACCCGACGTGGGCGTGAAGATGATCAACGCGCGGGCCGAGACGGTCCACGAGAAGCCGTCCTTCAAACAGCCCTTCGCCACCCGCCGCTGCCTGCTGCCCGGTGACGGCTATTTCGAATGGGTCACCGACGCTGCGGAGCGGACCCTGGAGGAGCAGGGCAAGAAGAAGAGGGGCCGCAAGCAGCCGTACTTCGTCACGCCCGCCGACGGCTCGGTGATGGCGATGGCCGGGCTCTACGAATTCTGGCGGGACCCCACCCTGCCCGGTGATCATCCTCAGGCGTGGTGGGTGACCTGCGGCGTCGTGACGACCGAGGCCGAGACCACGCCGCTGGCGGGCGCCGGCGGCGAGGGCCCGCAGGCGCTCGCCGACATCCATCCCCGTATGCCGCTGGTCCTGCCACCGGACCGCTGGGACGCCTGGCTCGATCCGCGCCGCACCGACACCGAGGAACTGCGGGAACTGCTGGCGCCGCCGCCGGGCGGGCTGATGCGCGCCTACCCCGTGCCGACCGCCGTCAGCGACGTCCGCAACAACGGGCCGGAGCTGCTCAAGGAACTCGACGGCCCCGAGGTCGCCACGCTGTTCTGACCCGGCGCGCCCGGCCTCCCGACCGGCGCGCTGGTGTGCCGGTCCCGGCCGGGCGCGGGCAGGATGGACCCATGAGCACACGGGCGTACGAGAGAGAGACGGTCGCGACGCCGGCGGGCGACGCCCGTATCACCTGGCACCGCGACCCGGAGCCGGCCCGGGCCGTGGTCGCCCTCGGCCACGGCGCCGGCGGCGGGATCGAGGCCCGGGACCTGCGGGCCCTGGCCGCCGCGCTGCCCGCCCGCGGCTACACCGTCGCGCTGGTCGAGCAGCCGTGGCGGGTCGCCGGCAAGAAGCTGGCGCCCGCTCCCAAGACGCTGGACACGGCGTGGACGGCGCTGTGGCCCGCGCTGGAGAAGCCGGGCCTGCCGGTGGTCGCGGGCGGGCGCAGCGCCGGCGCGCGGGTGGCCTGCCGTACGGCGCGGGAGCTGGGCGCGCACGCCGTCGTGGCGCTCAGTTTCCCGCTGCATCCGCCGGGCAAGCCGGAGAAGTCCCGGGTCGCGGAGCTGACCGACGCCGGGGTGCCGACCCTGGTCGTCCAGGGCGGCCGGGATCCGTTCGGCCGGCCCGGAGAGTTCCCGGCGGGCACCGTCCTGGCCGAGGTGGCGCACGGCGACCACGGCTTCGCGGTGCCGAAGGCGGCCGGGGTGGCCGAGGCGGAGTCGATGGCCGCGCTCACGGACGCGGTGACGGCCTGGCTGGACGGGCTGTTCGGCTGAGCGGGAATGAGCCGTGGGGTGCGGCTGTTGTGCCAGGCGTAGCAACGAGATACGCCCCGCGAAGCATGAGGAATGGGAGTCCGCCGCATGGGAATCGCTTGCCCGGCCCGCCCGGCCGCAGACCTGCAGTGGTCGCAGACGCAGGTGAGGCAGCCCGCCGCGGCCGGAGCGGCGGCGTCAGGGGATCGTCGTCTATTCTCCGATTCGAGTGGGTCCGCATCCGGATCCGTCACGGTGTTGGAGGAGGTGGGTCCGGTCACTGGGACCGACGCAGGGACCGACGGCACGGCTGAGGAGAAGGCTGCGGGCCGGAAGGAGAGCGACGCCGAGCGCAACGCGCGCTTCGAGCGGGACGCGCTCACCTTCCTGGACCAGATGTACTCCGCCGCGCTGCGCATGACGCGCAATCCGGCCGACGCGGAGGACCTGGTGCAGGAGACGTACGCGAAGGCGTACGCGTCCTTCCACCAGTTCCGGGAGGGCACCAACCTCAAGGCGTGGTTGTACCGCATCCTGACGAACACCTTCATCAACTCCTACCGCAAGAAGCAGCGCGAACCGCAGCGCAGCGCGGCCGAGGAGATCGAGGACTGGCAGCTCGCGCGCGCCGAGTCGCACATGTCGACCGGACTGCGTTCCGCCGAGTCCCAGGCCCTGGACCACCTGCCCGACTCGGACGTCAAGGCCGCCCTCCAGGAGATCCCCGAGGAATTCCGGATCGCGGTCTATCTCGCCGACGTCGAGGGCTTTGCGTACAAGGAGATCGCGGACATCATGGGGACGCCTATCGGCACGGTGATGTCCCGTTTGCACCGCGGGCGGCGCCAACTGCGCGGCATGCTGGAGGATTACGCCCGCGAGCGCGGGCTGGTCCCGGCGGGGGCGGCGGCCGCGGAGACGCGGGCCACGCCGACGCCGGGGTCGCACGACGGGAAAGGCTCGGGATCATGAGCTGCGGAGAGCCGCACGAGAAGGACTGCTCAGAGGTCCTTGACCACCTCTACGAATATCTCGACCGCGAGATGCCGGCCGGGGAGTGCGAGAAGTTCCAGGTGCACTTCGACGAATGCTCGCCGTGCCTGGAGAAGTACGGGCTGGAGCAGGCCGTCAAGAAGCTCGTCAAGCGCTGCTGCGGCCACGACGACGTCCCCACCGACCTGCGCTCCAAGGTCATGGGCCGGATCGACCTGATCCGGGCCGGCGAGACCGTGCCCGAGGTCAGTGTCCTGGACCAGGCCAAGCACGAGCAGGCGCAGCGGGAGCGGGCGGCGGACGCCGCGGGCTCCGGCGCCACCGGCGGCACGGCGGGCGCCCCGTCCGCCGCGGGACCGTCCACCGGCCAGGCGCCGGATGCACGGACCGAGACCGCGCGGGCCGAATAAGGCGGCACGTCACCCTAAGGGGTGAGGGGCGGGGCGATTCGTCCCGCCCGATCCGCCGATGCGCCTTCCCGGGCGCCCCCACACCTCTATCCTCACCGAACCCCGGCGCACCGTCCTCACGGCGGCGACGGGGACGGCGGTGGGCTCGGGAGGAGGGGCGCGATGCGGAAACTTCCGGCGGCCGGGCGGTGGTACATCGGATGCGCCGCGTCGGCCGCGGCGCTGTGTGCCGCACCCGCGACGACGCGCGACGCAGCGGGCTGGGCCTGTGCCCTGGCGCTTGCCGCGCTGTACGGCGCCTGCGAGGCGGTGCGCGGCCGCCGGCCGGCCGGCAGCCGCGACCCGGTCTCCTTCTTCCCCGTGCTGCTGGCCGGGGTCTTCCTGCTGCCGCCTTCGCTGGCCGCGCTGGTCCCCGTCCCCGGCGCGCTGATCGCCCGGACCGAAGCCCGCTCGGCGGGCGCCCGCCGGATCTGGCACGCCGCCGAACTGGCCCTGGCCTGCTGCGCCGCCGGCCATGTCTTCCAGGCCCTCGGCCACCCCCCGCTGTCCGCACCGCGCTTTCCCGCCCTGCTGCTGCCGGCCGCTGTCGCCGCGGCGGTCTTCTGCGCGGTGCTCGCGGCGCTGGACGGCGGGGTCCTGGTCGCCGCCGAGCGGCACTCCCCGCGTACCGCCTGGCGCGGCCTGCTGACCCGCACCCTGGGGCCGTATCTGGTGCACGGACTGGCCGGGCTGATGATGGCGGTCCTGTGGCGCAGCTCCTACGGGCCGCCGGCGGCGCTGCTGGTGCTGCTGCCGATGTACCTCACCTGCTGGATCTTCGCCCAGTGCCACCGTGAGCGCGCCGCCCACCAGGCCACCCTCCGCGCGCTCGTCCAGGCCGTGGATATCAAGGACCGCTACACCCGCGGACACAGCGAACGCGTCGGGCGCGCCTCGGTGATGATCGCCCGCGAGCTGGGCATGGCCGAGGACCGGACGGAGGTCCTGCGGTTCGCCGGCATCCTGCACGACGTCGGCAAACTCGGCGTCCCCACCCGCCTGTTGCGCAAGGAGGGCCCGTTGAGCCCGGAGGAGCGCCGGGTCATCGAGCTGCACCCCGAGTACGGGCACGAGATCGTGCGCGGCATCGGCTTCCTCGGTGAGGCGCGGGCGGCGATCCTGCACCACCACGAGCGGCTGGACGGCCGCGGCTACCCCTACGGCCTGACGGGCCATCGCATCCCGGAGTGCGCCCGGGTGGTGGCCGTCGCCGACGCCTTCGACGCGATGACCTCCACCCGCTCCTACCGGCGGGCCCGGCCGGTGTCCGTCGCGGTGGCGGAGCTGCGCAAATGCGCCGGTACGCAGTTCGATCCGCGGATGGTCCGGGCGCTGGCGGCGGCACTGGACCGGCACGGCTGGCACCCCGATCTGGTCACGGCGGCGGACCAGGAGGCGGGGTGGGCGGGGGTGCCCGACCTGGTGGTGCCGCCCGTCCTGTCGGTGGACGACGACGCGGCGGCGGCACCGGCGGCGGCGTCCCAGGCCGTGCGCGCCGCCGCCGGGCACGGGCCGCGGCGTGCGGCGCGCCCGGCGGCGTCGCCGTACGGCCCGGCCACCGCGGCCGCGTCTCCCGCCGCGGATCGGCCCGCCGAGAAGCGCCCGTACGCGGCGGCCGAGGAGGCGGTGGGCCGGCCCGGACAGGGGAGAGGAAACGTCCCTCCCGCGCGGGCGGAAGGGTCCGGGCGGCCGGATGGCGCGCCCGGGAACGAGGCGGCGGGGGCGGCGGCACAAGCGCCTCCGTGGTGGCCGGGCCGGGGCCGTCGGGCGGGCCGGAGCGAGCGGTTGCGCCGGGACGGTGAGCGGTGAGCGGCGGCCCGGGAGCGCACCGGGCGGAACGGGGCCGCAGGGCCGCCCCACGCGATCCCGGCGGCGGCGCGGCGGGCCGGACGGACGGCGAGCGGGCCGCGCGCCACCCGGAGGCGAACGGCCCCGCCATCGCCGCCGGCCCCCGAGAGCCCGCCCCGCGCGGCCGCGCCGCCGTCCTCTGCGTCCATGCCGCGGCCGCCGCCCTGGCCCTGTGGGCGCTGGGCCGCACCCTCTGGGACGGCCTGTCCGAACCCGGCGTCGCGCTGGCCTTCGGAGTGCTGATCGCGGTGGGCGAGCTGATGCGCTGGGAGCCCGCGGCGGGCGGGCCGGGCCGGGCGCCCGGCGAGCGGGAGCGCGCCCCGCTGGGGGCGGCCGGGGCGCTCGCGTACGCGCTGCTCGGCGAGGTCGCCGGCCGGCCGACCACCCACGGCGTGGCGCAGACCGTCACCGTCGTCGTGGCGGCCGGTCTGGTGGGACTCGTCCCCCAGCTCGCCCGGGGTCGCGGCCCGGCGCTCGGCCACCTCGCCCGCCGCGTCCTGACCGTCGGCTTCGCCGCCACCTGCTTCCAACCCCTCTACAACACCGGCACGTTGACGAGCTGGGTGGCGGACGGCCCCGTCTACCCCCTCTTCCTGGTCGGACTGCTCGCGCTCACCGCGCTGTGCGACGCGGTGCTCGCCGCCGCGCTCGCCCACGCCCGCACCGGCTGGCCGTTCGGGCCGCTGCTGCGCGACGAGCTGCGGACGCCGGCCGGCATCGGCCCCGCCCTGTGCGCCACCGGTGTCGTCATCGCGCTCGGCACGGCGGTCGCCGGGCTGTGGGCGCTGCCCGTCTTCTGCCTGCCGCTGCTGCCGGCCCAGTTCGCCTGCCGCCGGTTCGCGGCCGTACGGGCCACCTACCGCCAGACCATCGCCTCCCTGGCCCGCTCCACCGAGATCGCCGGCTACACCCCGCACGGCCACGCCCGCCGGGTGGCCGCTCTCAGCCGTGCGGTGGGCCGCGAACTGGGCCTGGGCGAGCCGGATCTGGACGTACTGGAATGCGCCGCCCTGATGCACGACATCGGCCAGCTCTCGCTCCTGGACCCGGTGCCGGCCGGTGCGACCGCCCCGCTGCCGCCTGCCGAGCAGCGCCGCATCGCCCTGCTGGGCGGGGCCGTGGTACGCCAGACCGGGGTCCCGCCGGAGGTCGCGGTGATCGTCGAACGGCAGGCGGACCCCTACCGGGACCAGCCCCTGACCGCGCGTATCGTCCGCACGGTCAACGCCTACGACGACCTCGCGGGCGGCGCGGCCGGTCCCGGGGGGCCGCTGCGGGCCCTGGAACGGCTGCGGCTGTCCACCGCCGGCGACTACGAACCGCGGGTCGTCGAGGCACTCGCCGGCGTGCTCGCGCGCGGTGCCGGCGCCCGCCCGGCGTGACGCCCCGGCCGCTCGCGGGGCGGGTGTTCGCGAGCGGCGCAACGGCCGCCCCGGCCCGTCCCGGCCGCGCACCGGCCCGGCGCAGGGCCATCGTGACGCCCGCCCGCCCCGCGACCGGCTCCCGCCCGCCGCCGGCGGATCCGGGGCCCGCACGCCGCCGCGAAAGGGCTCGGGCGGCGCCGCCTGGGACGCTTCCGCCGCCCCGGCGGCCCCGCACACCCCGTCCGTAGCATCCGCCCGCCAAGCGCTGGCCCCTGTGCGGAACCCACGGGTAATGAGCGCCCCGCGAGATGGGCATGGTTGGATGCGAAGGAAGCACCCCGCAGGGGGATTCAGGGGGTCGGCGCCGGGCAAGGGAGCCGCAGGGGGACGCAGCGCATCAGGCTGAGCCCGGCGGCGATCTGTGGCAGGTTGGCGAGTGGGCCCCCGGACGACACCGGGCGCCGCTCGGGAGACCCGGCGAAAGCGGCATCGAGAGCGACCAGCAGGCGGGAATCGTGAGGATCTTCGGCAAGGTACGGCACCGGCCCTCCGCCTCGTGGCGGCAGGCGACCGACCGCGCTTTCACGCTGATCGGCGACGGCCGTTACGACGACGCCGGGGCGCTGCTGACCCGCGCCGCCGACATGGAGCCGTGGCTGTCGGAGTCCTGGTTCAACCTCGCCCTGCTGCACAAGTTCCGCCACGACTGGGAGCAGGCCAGGGCCGCCGGGCTGCGCGCCGTCGCGCTGCTGGACCGGGAGACGGGGGCGCCCGACTGGTGGAACGTGGGCATCGCCGCCACCGCCCTCCAGGACTGGCCGCTGGCCCGCCGCGCCTGGCAGGCGTACGGCCTGAAGGTCCCCGCCGACGGCTCGCCCTCCGCCGAGCCCGCCGGTATGGCGCTGGGCAGCGCCGCGGTCCGGCTGTCGCCCGAGGGCGAGGCGGAGGTGGTGTGGGGCCGTCGACTGGATCCGGCGCGTATCGAGGTGCTGTCCATCCCGCTGCCGTCCTCCGGGCGCCGCTGGGGCGAGGTCGTCCTGCACGACGGCGTCCCGCACGGCGAGCGGGTCACCGCCGCCGGCCCGTCCTACCCGGTCTTCGACGAGATCGAGCTGTGGGCGCCGTCCCCCGTCCCGACCTGGGTGGTGCTGCTGGAGGCCGCCACGGAAGCCGACCGGGACGCGCTGGAGCGGCTGGCGGCCGACGCCGGCTTCGCCGCCGAGGACTGGTCGTCGTCCGTGCGGCTGCTGTGCCGTACGTGCTCGGAGAGCCGGATGCCCAGCGACGAGGGCGACGGCGAGCACCTGGACCCGCACGACCACAGCGAGCCGGGCCACCCCGGGCCGCTGGGCCACCGCACGGCCGGCTCCGGCTCCCTGTGGGTGCCCGAGCGCGAATGCGGCATCGCGGCGCCCTCCGCCCTGGTGCGCGGGCTGCTGGACGGCTGGGTCGCGGACAGCCCCGACAGCCGGGAATGGCGGGACCTCGAAGAGGTCTGCTGAGGCCGCGCCGCCCGGTACCGGTCGGCCGGATCGGTCCGTGCGTTCCCGGGCCGCCCGCCCCCGTAGTCTGTAGGGCGACTTATCAGGGTTTTCAGGAAGGCGTACGGCGGAGATGGCCCAGCAGCCTGTGTTTGATCAAGACGGTGAGCAGCGCGTGGACGAAGAGTTCATCGATGACACGACGGACGCGGAGCAGCGGGAGGCCGCCCACCGCGAGCGCGGCACGTCGCGGCCCATCACGGTCGTCGGCAATCCGGTGCTCCACAAGGAGTGCAAGGACGTCACCGAGTTCGACGACGGGCTCGCCCAGCTCATCGACGACATGTTCGCCAGCCAGCGCACGGCCGAGGGCGTGGGCCTGGCCGCGAACCAGATCGGCGTGGACCTGAAGGTCTTCGTCTACGACTGCCTGGACGACTCGGGCGTACGCCACGTCGGCGCGGTCTGCAACCCGGTCCTGGACGAGCTGCCGGCCGAGCGCCGGGTGCTGGACGACTCCAACGAGGGCTGCCTCTCCGTGCCCGGCGCCTACGCCGAGCTGGCCCGCCCCGACTACGCCGTGGTGCGTGGCCAGGACGCCAAGGGCAACCCGATCGCCGTCGAGGGCACCGGCTACTTCGCCCGCTGCCTCCAGCACGAGACCGATCACCTCTACGGCTACCTCTACATCGACCGGCTCTCCAAGCGCGACCGCAAGGACGTGCTCAAGCAGATGGCCGAGGGCGAGCCCCGCTACCCCGTCGTCGCCAACGACTGAGCGCGGCTCACGACGCGGCCTGGTAGGCGGCCCAGATCCGGGGCGGCAGGGCCGTGCCCAGCCCGGAGTCGGGGCCGCCGACGCCTTGCAGGGGCAGCAGCTCGGGCGCGCCGGGCTTGTTGCGGAAGAGCGTGACGGCGGTGGTGGGTTCGCTGCCGTCCCCGGCACCGGCCGCGTCCCCCGGCGCGTCGTCGGGGCGGGTGCCGGGCGAGGCCCACGTCCCCGCCGGGCCGCCGATGAACCACGCCGACTTCATCCGGTCCCCGGGCTCGGTGCCGCCGGCCGCCACCGGCCGCCCGCCGCCCGTGCCGTCGTCGAGGCCCCCGGCGCCCATCGCGCCCAGCGTGCGCCGGCCGAACCCTTCGAGGGCACCGGCCACCTGCGAGGCGACGTCGGGGGAGAGGACCTGCTGGGGCGCCGGGCGGTCGAAGCCGTCCAGCGGCTTGCCGTTGTGGGTGACCTTGGACACCGCGTACGGGTCCGCGTGCAGCCCGCCGTTGGTGAAGGTGGTGTAGGCGCTCGCCATCCGGATGGCGCTGGGCGCCGAGGTGCCGAGCGGGAAGGTCTGCTCCAGTTGGGCCAGGCTCTCCTCGCGCAGCCCCGCGGCCACCGCCAGCTCCTTGATCCACTCCAGACCGACGCTCTGCCCGGCCCGCACGAAGGGCTGGTTCTCGCCTTTCAGCAGGGCCCCGAAGAGATCACCGTAGGGGCTCTCCTCGGCGTCCGGGCCGGGCTGCGTGCCGAACTCGTCGGCCTGCTGTTGCAGGGCGGCCGCCAGGACGAACGGTTTGAAGGCGGAACCGGCCGGGACCGCGGAGGTGTCGGCGTTGTTGCTGAAGTGCTTCGTGGCGTCCGCGCCGCCGTAGAGCGCGAGGATCGCGCCGTCCGCCGGGCGCACGGACGCGGCACCGAACTCCACGAAGGTGTCGGTCGCCCGCTTCTTGGGATCGAGAGCGCGCTCGCGGACGCTTTTGACGGCCTTCTCCAGCCGCTGGGTGCGCTTCTTGTCGAATGTCGTGTGGATGCGGTAGCCGCCGCGGCCCAGGTCCTTGTCGGTCAGACCGGTGGCGCTCTTGATGAACTTGTTGGCGACATCCACGAGATAGCCGGTCTGCCCGGCCTGGCTGGTGGGCTTCGACAGCGGGCGCGGCTCGGGGAACGTACGGTATCGCGCGCGTTCGGCCCGGCTCATGTGGCCGGTGGCGACCTGGCGGTCGAGTATCCATTTCCAGCGGGCCACGGCCCGTTCGTGATTGGCCTCGCTCAGACCCGGATCGTACTGTTCGGAACCCTTCAGCAACGCGGCCAGCAGGGCGGCCTGGCTGGGGTTCACCTTCCGCGCGTCGATGCCGTAGAAGGCGTGCGCGGCGGCCTGGATTCCGTACGAACCGCGCCCGAACCAGCTCGTGTTGAGATAACCGCGCAGAATGTCCTGTTTGGTTTTCTGGTTGTTCACCTTCAGCGCGATGACGAATTCCTTGACCTTACGGGTGACCGTCTGGTCCTGCGTGAGATAGGTGTTCTTCACATACTGCTGGGTGAGGGTGGAGCCGCCCTGGGCGTCCTCGCCGGCGACCATGTTGACCAAGGCCCGGCCGATGCCTTTGAGCGAGACGCCGGAATCGCTGTAGAACGTGGCGTTCTCCGCCGCGATCACGGCCGACTCCACGGAGTCGGGCACCTCGGCGAGGGAGACGTTCTGCCGGTTGACAGCGCCCACGCTGACCATCTGGCTGCCGTCCGCCCAGTAGTAGACGGTGGCTTCCCGCCCGGCCAGCGGGTTCTCGTTCGGGATGCCGACGTTGACGTAGACCAGGGCGAACAGCCCCGCCAGCCCGGCCACGCCGAGCCCGAACATGCCCAGTAGCTGCCGCCACGACGGCAGCCAGCGGCGCGGACCCACGCGCCCCTGACGCGGATAGTCGACGAACCGGCGACGCCCCTTCTTGCCCTTCATACCCCCGAAGAGGGGGCGACGGGGTCCCCCGGTTGCCGCCGCGCGCAACCGCTAACCGAATGGTCATAATCGGCGTGCGGTCCGCGGCGGACGGCGCGGTCCGGGAAGGCGAAGGGGCGTCGCGGGTGGTGACCGGAGTTCTCGCTCTCGCGGGCCGGTCAGAACTCGTCGTCGAAGGAGACCGAGCCCTCGACGGCGACCTGATAGGCCGAGGCCCGGCGCTCGAAGAAGTTCGTCAGCTCCTGGACGTTCTGCAACTCCATGAACGAGAACGGGTTCTGCGAGCCGTACACCGGCGCGAAGCCCAGCCGCTGGAGCCGCTGGTCGGCGACGCACTGGAGGTATTCCCGCATCGACTCGGTGTTCATGCCCGCCAGGCCGTCACCGCACAGGTCCCGGCCGAATTGCAATTCCGCCTCGACGGCCTCCTTGAGCATGTCCGTGACCTGCTGCTCCAGCGCGTCGTCGAAGAGGTCGGGCTCCTCCGCGCGGACGGTGTCGACGACCTCGAACGCGAAGTTCATGTGCATCGTCTCGTCCCGGAACACCCAGTTGGTGCCGGTCGCCAGACCGTGCAGCAGACCGCGCGAGCGGAACCAGTAGACATAGGCGAACGCGCCGTAGAAGAACAGCCCCTCGATGCACGCCGCGAAGCAGATCAGATTGAGCAGGAAACGACGCCGGTCGGCCTTGCTCTCCAGCCGGTCGATCTTCTCGACCGAATCCATCCACTTGAAGCAGAACTGCGCCTTCTCCCGGATCGACGGAATGTTCTCCACGGCCGCGAAAGCGGCGGCGCGGTCCTCGGGGTCGGGCAGATAGGTGTCCAGCAGCGTCAGATAGAACTGGACGTGCACGGCCTCCTCG
This sequence comes from Streptomyces sp. NPDC031210, assembly GCF_055570395.1. Classification (NCBI taxonomy): domain Bacteria; kingdom Bacillati; phylum Actinomycetota; class Actinomycetes; order Kitasatosporales; family Streptomycetaceae; genus Streptomyces; species Streptomyces sp. NPDC031210. The sequence continues at coordinate 64,482 of NZ_JBVIHH010000004.1, read as the reverse complement.
AAGAGCTGCCGCGACAGATACAGCCGCGCCTCGGGGGAGTTGATGTGCTTGTAGAGCGTGAGCACCAGGTTGTTGGCGACGATCGAATCGCCGGTCGCGAAGAACGCCACCAGCCGGCCGATCATGTGCTGCTCGCCCGGCGAGAGCTTGGCGAGGTCGGTGACGTCGGAGTGGAGGTCGACCTCCTCCACGGTCCAGGTGTTCTTGATCGCGTCGCGGTAGCGGTCGTAGAAGTCCGGGTAGCGCATGGGGCGCAGGGTCAGCTCGAACCCCGGGTCGAGGAGGTTCTTGGTGCCGGTCGCGGGGCCGTTGCCGGCGGCCGGGGCGGTCTCGGGTGCGGTGGTCATTACTGGCAGGCCTCGCAGGACTCGGGGTTTTCCAGGGAACAGGCGACCGCCTCGGGGTCGGTGGCCTGCTGCGGTACGGGGACGGCGGCGGCCGTGCCGCGCGCCGACTGGGCGATCCGCGTCGCCGGACGGGAACGCAGGTAGTACGTCGTCTTGATGCCGCGCTTCCAGGCGTAGGCGTACATCGAGCTGAGCTTGCCGATCGTCGGCGACGCCATGAACAGGTTCAGGGACTGGCTCTGGTCGAGGTAGGGCGTACGGGCCGCGGCCATGTCGATCAGGGCACGCTGCGGGATCTCCCAGGCCGTGCGGTACAGCGCCCGGATCTCCTCAGGGATCCAGCCGACGTCCTGCACCGAGCCGTTGGCCTCGCGCAGCGCGTCGCGGGTGCGCGCGTCCCACAGGCCCAGCGCCTTGAGCTCCTCGATCAGATAGGCGTTGACCTGGAGGAACTCACCGGAGAGCGTTTCGCGCTTGAAGAGGTTGGAGACCTGCGGCTCGATGCACTCGTACACCCCCGCGATCGAGGCGATGGTGGCCGTCGGCGCGATGGCCAGCAGCAGCGAGTTGCGCATCCCGGTCGCCGCGACCCGGGCGCGCAGCGCCGCCCAGCGGTCCGCCCAGCGGGGCTCGGCGTCGGGGTAGTGGTCGGGGTGCAGCACGCCGCGGGCGGTGCGCGTCGCGGACCACGCCGGGTGCGGGCCGTGCCGCTCGGCCAGGTCCGCGGACGCCTCGTAGGCGGCGAGCATGATCCGCTCGGAGATCCGCGTCGACAGCTCCCGCGCCGCTTCCGAGTCGAAGGGCAGGCGCAGCCGGAAGAACACGTCCTGAAGACCCATCAGACCCAGACCCACCGGCCGCCAGCGGGAGTTGGACCGCCCGGCCTGCTCGGTCGGGTAGAAGTTGATGTCCACCACGCGGTCGAGGAAGGTGACGGCGGTGCGGACCGTGGCGTCGAGCCGCTCCCAGTCCATCTCGCCGTTGTCACCGAGGTGCGCGGCGAGGTTCACCGATCCCAGGTTGCACACGGCCGTCTCGCCGTCGTCCGTCACCTCCAGGATCTCGGTGCACAGGTTCGAGGAGTGGACGACGTTGCCGGGCTCGGCGGTCTGGTTGGCGGTGCGGTTGGCGGCGTCCTTGAACGTCATCCAGCCGTTGCCGGTCTGCGCCAACGTGCGCATCATCCGCGAGTACAGCACCCGCGCCGGGATCTGCTTGAGCGCCCGGCCGTCGGCCTCGGCCGCGCGGTAGGCGGCGTCGAACTCCGCGCCCCACAGGTCCACCAGCTCGGGCGTGTCGGACGGCGAGAACAGCGACCAGTCGGCGTCCGCCTCGACGCGGCGCATGAACTCGTCCGGGATCCAGTGCGCCAGGTTCAGGTTGTGCGTGCGGCGCGCCTCCTCGCCGGTGTTGTCGCGCAGCTCCAGGAACTCCTCGATGTCGGCGTGCCAGGTCTCCAGGTAGACGCAGGCGGCGCCCTTGCGCCGGCCGCCCTGGTTGACCGCCGCGACCGAGGCGTCCAGCGTGCGCAGGAACGGCACGATGCCGTTGGAGTGACCGTTGGTGCCCCGGATCAGCGACCCCCGTGCGCGGATCCGGGAGTAGGACAGGCCGATGCCGCCGGCGTGCTTCGACAGGCGGGCGACCTGGTGGTAGCGGTCGTAGATGGAGTCCAGTTCGTCCAGCGGGGAGTCCAGCAGATAGCAGGAGGACATCTGCGGGTGGCGGGTGCCGGAGTTGAACAGGGTGGGGGAGGAGGGGAGGTAGGACAGCGTGCTGGTGAGGCGGTACAGCTCGGCGACGTCCTCCAGCGCGGCGGCCGAATCGTTCTCGGCCAGCCCGCAGGCCACGCGCAGCAGGAAGTGCTGCGGGGTCTCGATGACCTGACGGGTCATCGGGTGCCGGAGCAGGTAGCGGGAGTGCAGGGTGCGCAGCCCGAAGTAGCCGAAGCGGTCGTCGGCGCCGTCGGCCAGGGCGGTGTCGACCAGCGCGTCCAGGCGGGCGGCGTGGGTCCGTACGAACGCGGCGGTCTCGTCCGCGATGAGGCCCTCGCGGTGGCCGGTGGCGACGGAGGCCGAGAAGGCGACCGCCCCCTGTCCGGCCGCCTCCTCGGCGATGGCGAGGGTGAGCAGGCGCGCCGCGAGCTTCGAATACTGCGGCTCGTCGCCGATCAGACCCGCGGCGGCGTCGATGGCCAGCGACCGCAACTCGGCCTCGTCGGAGCCGGCGTGCCGGCCCCGCAGGGCGGCGGCGGCCACCTTGCCGGGGTCGGTCGCCGTCAGGTCCTCGGTCAGATCGGTCAGGGTGCGCAGCAAGGCGACGCCCGGCCCGTCCTCACCGCGTCCGGTCCGGCCGGCGGGGGCACTGTGCGCGGCCACCGCGGGCTGTCCGACCTCGGCGTCTGACGCGGGCTCCGTTGGCGCGATGGTCACGTGGTGCTCTCCCTCACTCGGCGGGGGCCTGGAGGGCGGGGCGCGACGGGCGCGCGCGGGCATGCGGCACCCCGTTCCGGGATGCGCGAACCACCGCGCGGCGTCCACCGGCCCAACCCGCGAGGCCCGGACGTATCGACGTCCGCACCGATGGCGGTGCGGGCGTACCGTCGGCAGGTCCTCGGACTTCACGGGCGCGCGAGAGGGTGGCACAGCCACCCGGGCGCGCTCATACACCGTTGCGGGACAGTTCCGGATTCGCACCGGATTCCCCTGCGGCGACAGCGAGCACGAGCATACATGTGGGGGTGCCCAGGCGCGTGCACCCCCACATCTAGTGAGTCGTGAGTGATCGGGCGGTGTCTGTCAGTGCCCTCGGCTATCGTCGTTTCTACGTTTCTTGCTCCGCTGATGACAGAGGGAGAAGGCTTCATGACCGCGCTTGCCGACCGGCCGCACATCATGCTCACCGAGCACTTCGAAGAGGCCGCCCGGATACTCGCCCGTTTGGAGGAGGGCGCGCGGTTGGAACTCATCGACGGGAAGGTCAGGAGCAAGCCCATGCCGGACGCGGACCACGCGCTGATCATCGAGTGGCTGACGCGTATCTGCATCCAGTCGCGCCCGGAACTGTGGCTCTATCCGGACCAAGGGCTCAGGGTGCAGTCCTACCGGCGCGGCCGCGCCCGCCCGGACGGCGCTCTTGTTCACAGCGGCGTGATCGCAGGCCAGGGCGAATGGGTTGACCCGGACCCGGTGTTGATGGTCGTCGAAGTCACCTCATACGACTCGGACACCGAGCAGCGTGACCGCGTGGAGAAGCCCCGTGCTTATGCGGAAACTGGCATTCCGGTCTACCTGTTGATCGACCGTGACACGTGTCAGGTGTCGGTCTACAGCGAGCCGGACGGCGCCCGCTACGAGAACGTTCACACGGTGCCGTACGGCAAGACCCTCCACCTCCCGGACCCGGTGGGCATCACGGTCGAAACCGAGCCGTTGAAGGACTGGGTGAACTGACGCGCGCAGGCGGTCCGGTCGCGCCACGACAGGCGAACGGGCCGCCGCATCCCCCAAGGGGGCGCGACGGCCCGTAGGCGCCGGAGCGGGTGGCCGGGTCAGTGGCCGGCCGGGGCGCCCGCCGTGGCGGGGGGCAGTTCGGGGCTGACGCCCTTGTCGCCGGCGTCCGCGGTGTAGTCGCCGGGGCTGGTCTCGTCGACGCCGTCCGGGGCCTTCACGGCCTTCAGGGCGAAGGTCAGCACCACCGTCACCACCACGTTCAGCACGAACGCGGTCAGGCCGATGTAGCCGATCTCCCCGATGCCGGGGATCTCCTTGCTGTTGCCGCCGAAGTGGGCCTGGGTGGGACTGGCCACGCCGTACGCCGCGAGCGTGCCGTAGAGCATGCCCACCGCCCAGCCGGTCAGCAGCGCCCAGCGGTGGAACCAGCGGGTGAACAGACCGCCGACCAGCGAGGGCATGGTCTGCAGGATCCAGATGCCGCCCAGCAACTGGAAGTTGATGGCCACGGTCTTGTCCATGGTCAGGACGAAGACCAGCGCGCCGACCTTCACCAGCAGCGAGACGAGCTTGGCGACCTTGTGCTCCTGCGCCGGGGTGGCGTCGGGCTTGAGGAAGTCCTTGTAGACGTTGCGGGTGAAGAGGTTGGCCGCGGCGATCGACATGATGGCCGCGGGCACCAGCGCGCCGATGCCGATCGCGGCGAACGCGACGCCGGAGAACCAGCTCGGGAACATGTCCTCGAACAACTGCGGGATCGCGAGCTGCGGATTGCCCTGGATGTCCGTACCGGCCTTGATCGCCATGAAGCCGAGCAGCGCCAGCAGACCCAGCATCAGGGAGTACAGCGGCAGGATCGTGGTGTTGCGGCGGATCACGTTGCGACTGCGCGAGGACAGCGTCGCGGTGATGGAGTGCGGGTACATGAACAGCGCCAGCGCGGAGCCGAGCGCCAGCGTGGCGTACGCCCACTGCCCGTCCGGTCCGGTCACGAGCGCACCGCGCGGCTTCCCGGTCGGGCCGGGCTCCGCGAACGCCTTCCCGGCCGCGTCGAAGATCGCGTCGAAGCCGCCGAGCTTGATCGGGATGTAGATGATCGCCACCGCGATGACGAGGTAGATCAACCCGTCCTTGACGAAGGCGATCAGCGCGGGCGCCCGCAGCCCCGAGGAGTAGGTGTACGCGGCGAGCACGGCGAACGCGATCAGCAGCGGGAGGTCCTTGACGAACCAGTGGGTGTTCTCGCCGCCGCCGATCCCCAGCACGTCCAGGACGGCCTGGATGCCGACGAGTTGGAGCGCGATGTAGGGCATGGTCGCCAGGATGCCGGTGAGCGCCACGGCCAGCGACAGGCCCTTGGAGCCGAAGCGGCCGCGCACGAAGTCGGAGGTGGTGACGTAGCCGTGCTTGTGCGACACCGACCACAGCCGGGGCAGGAAGGTGAAGATGAGCGGGTAGACGAGGATGGTGTACGGCACGGCGAAGAAGCCGGCCGCACCCGCCGCGTAGATCGCCGCCGGGACCGCCACGAAGGTGTACGCGGTGTAGAGGTCGCCGCCCAGCAGGAACCACGTCACCCAGGTGCCGAAGCTGCGGCCGCCCAGGCCCCATTCGTCGAGGTTGGCGGATTCGTCGGCCTTGCGCCAGCGGGCGGCCAGGAAGCCCATGACCGTCACGGCCAGGAAGAAGAACACGAAGACGGCCAGCGCGATGCCGTTGACGCCATCCGTGGCGGAGGCCGCGAGGTGGGCCGGGTGGGGAGTGGTGACCGGTGCGGTCGTCGCGAACGTCACTTGGCCGCACCGCCCTTGCGGGCGCGGCGCTCACGCTGCACGAGCCTGTAGGCGATCATCGTCAGCACGGTCGAGATCAGCACCCAGAGCATCTGGTACCAGTAGAAGAACGGGATGCCGCCGAGCGTCGGCTCGGTCCTGGCGTACGAACTCACCCACAGCATCGCGACGAACGGAGCGACCAGGCACAACGCGGCCACCACCCGGGTGGGGGTGACGATCTGTCTGCTGTCCGGTGATTCGGCTGGCTCTGGCATGGGCGATGCTCCGTCCTGGCGAACTCCTGTGCAATCGGCTGGAAATCTATGGCAGGGCCGTGGCACGCGTCACTAGCTGTCCGCATATCGGTACGAAGTTTCGGCGGTTCGTACGGAAACCGGACGGCGGGCGTTTCGCGACCGGCCCAACCGGCCCGCGGGACACGGAATCGGGCGTCCCGGGTGCGCGCCGCCCCGCCCCGCGCGGCGTTTCGGCCAGGCGGGGCGGGGCGGGAGGAGTCGGGTCAGTCCGTAGGGCGCTGGAGCCGCGCCACGAACTTGTAGCGGTCGCCGCGGTACACCGAGCGCACCCACTCGACCGGGTCGCCCTGGGCGTCGAGGGAGTGCCGGGAGAGCATCAGCATCGGCAGGCCGACGTCGGTGCCCAGCAGCCCGGCCTCGCGCGGGGTGGCGAGGGAGGTCTCGATGGTCTCCTCGGCCTCCGCGAGGCGGACGTCGTAGACCTCGGCCAGCGCGGTGTACAGCGAGGTGTACTTGACGAGATTGCGGCGCAGCGCCGGGAACCGCTTGGCCGACAGGTGGGTGGTCTCGATGGCCATCGGCTCGCCGCTGGCCAGCCGCAGCCGCTCGATGCGCAGGACCCGGCCGCCGGCGGTGATGTCCAGCAGTCCGGCCAGCCGGTCGTCGGCGGTGACGTAGCCGATGTCCAGGAGCTGCGAGGTCGGCTCCAGGCCCTGGGCGCGCATGTCCTCGGTATAGGAGGTCAGTTGCAGAGCCTGGGAGACCTTGGGCTTGGCGACAAAGGTGCCCTTGCCCTGGATGCGCTCCAGGCGGCCCTCGACGACCAGCTCCTGGAGGGCCTGACGCACCGTCGTGCGCGAGGTGTCGAACTCCGCCGCCAGGGTGCGCTCGGGCGGCACCGGGGTGCCGGGCGGCAGGGTCTCGGTGATCTCCAGCAAGTGCCGCTTGAGGCGGTAGTACTTGGGCACCCGGGCGGTGCGCGTGGCGCTGCCGCCGTTTTCGGCGCTGCCTCCTTCGGTGTCCATGACCCGCCTCTCCGACTCCTGTCGCGCTGCCGTCACCGGCTCCTCCGTACGTAGCGGCTCACATCGTGGCACGGGAGGGATCCCCGTGCCCCTCGCAGGTCCCGGCCCGCCAGATGTCGGTCCGGTAACGGAGCCGACAGCGACTCTTATACACCCTTGACACCCCAAAAGGTCTAGGCCAAGCTGCGGGCACTGGTCTAAACCATTAAAGACCACACCCGGCCTTTAGGGGAGAGCGCAATGAAGCGTGGGCTCATAGCAGCGACGGCAGTCGCGGGAATGCTGGTGAGTGTCGCTGCCTGTGGGTCCAGCGACGGCAAGAAGGCGGGCGCGAATGGCTTCAAGGGCCAGAAGCTGACCGTCTGGGTGATGAGCGGATCGAATCCGGCGCAGTGGACCAAGCAGGTCTCCGAGCAGTTCAAGAAGAAGACCGGCGCCACGGTCGAATTCAAGTCCCAGCAGTGGAACGGCATCCAGCAGAAGCTGACCACCGCCCTTTCCGAGGACACCCCGCCCGACGTCGTCGAAATCGGCAACACGCAGACCGCCGCCTACGCCAAGGCCGGCGCCCTGGCCGACCTCGGCGACCTCAAGAAGGAAATCGGCGCCGACTGGAACGCCTCCTTCAACAAGGCGGCCATGGCGGACGGGAAGCAGTACGCGCTGCCGTGGTACGCCGGCAACCGCGTGGTGATGTACAACAAGAAGATCTGGGCCGACGCGGGCCTGAAGGAACTCCCCAAGACCCGCAACGAGCTGTTCCGGGCCTTCGACACCATCAAGAAGAAGACCGACGCCGAACCGCTCTACCTCCCCGGCCAGAACTGGTACTTCTTCGACGGCCTGACCATCGGCACCGGCGCCGACCTGGTGAAGAAGAGCGGCGGAAAATGGGTCTCCAACCTCGGCGACCCCAAGGTCTCCAAGGCCATGGACATCTACCAGCAGTACCAGGCGTTCAGCACCGCCCCGAAGAACAAGGACGAGGCCCAGCCGCAACAGGCCGAAATCTTCGCCAAGGGGAAGACCGGCGCCCTCATCGCCATGGGCTACGAAGCCGCCACCGCCGTCAAAGCCAACCCGAAAATCAAGGACGACATCGGCTTCTTCACCATTCCCGGTGAAACCGCCGACAAGCCCGAGGGCGTCTTCCTCGGCGGCTCCAACTTCGCCGTCGCCGGAATGAGCAAGAACCAGGAACTCGCCAAGGAATTCCTGAAGATCGCCCTGTCCAAGGAGAACGACGGACAGATGGTCAAGGAGGTCGGCTGGACGCCCAAGTCCCCGGACCTGGCCGACGCCGCCAAGGGGAACCCGGCCGCCGAGGCCGCCGCTCCCGCCGCCCAGAAGTCGGCCGGCACCACGCCGCTGATCCCCCAGTGGGCCGCCGTCGAGAACCTCCCGAACCCCATCAAGAGCTACATGACCGCCGTCCTGAACGGCAAGGCACCGGCCGACGCCGCCAAGGACGTCGAGTCCGAGATCAACGAGCGGCTCGCCAAGCCGTAGCGCCGAGCGGTCCACCGCTCCGGCACCGTACGGGCCGGCCGTCCCCGGCCCGTACGGACGGACGTACCTCACAAGGCGACAACGCATCGACGGGCAGAACGGGGAACAACAGGCCATGGCAGTGCAGCTCGACGACGCGGTGGACAAGACCGCGCCGCCAACCGGTGCGGGGGGCCCACCGCCCGCCCGCCGCGGCCCCGGAAGCCGGCGGGCCGCCCGCGGCGCCCCCTACCTGCTGCTGCTCCCGGCCCTGATCGCCACCGCGGTCCTCCTGGGCTGGCCGATGGTGCGCAACCTCCTGCTCTCCTTCCAGAACCTGAACATGAAGGAGCTGATCCAGCACCTCACGGACTGGCGCGGCACCGGCAACTACCAGGAGATCCTGGGCAGCGAGGAGTTCTGGCGGGTCACCGGGCGCACCATCGTCTTCACCGGCGTCAACGTCGTGCTGATCATGGTCCTCGGAGTGCTGATCGGGCTGCTGCTGGCCCGCCTGGGCAAGAAGATGCGGTTGACGCTGTCCGTCGCGCTGGTGCTGGCCTGGGCGATGCCGGTGATCGCCGCCACCACCGTCTTCCAGTGGCTGTTCGACTCCCGCTACGGCGTCGTCAACTGGCTGCTCGACAAGCTCGGCCGCCACTCCATGGCCCACTACGACTGGGTCGGCACCCAGCTCTCGACCTTCTTTGTCATCACCGTCCTGATCGTGTGGCAGTCGCTGCCCTTCGTGGCGCTGAACCTCTACGCCGCCACCACGACCATCCCCAAGGAGCTCTACGAAGCCGCCCGGATGGACGGCGCCGGCACCTGGAAGGTCTTCACCTCGGTCACCTTCCCCTTCCTCAAGCCGTTCTTCCTCGCCACGACGTTCCTCGAAGTCATCTGGGTCTTCAAGGCATTCCCGCAGATCTTCGCGATCAACGAGGGCGGACCGGACCGGCTCACCGAAACCCTGCCCGTCTACGCCTTCACCGAGGGCGTCGGCAACCTCCACTTCGGCATGGGAGCCGCGATCTCCCTGCTGACCATCGCGGTGCTGCTCGCCATGACCGCGTACTACCTGCGCCTGACGCTCAAGCAAGAGGAGGACGAGCTGTGAAGCGCTCCCTGGCCGGCCGCATCTGGCCCAACGCCACGGCGGTCGTGCTCGCCCTCGGCTTCGTCTTCCCCGTGTACTGGATGTTCAACACGGCCTTCAAGCCCACCCAGGACATCATCAGCGAAGACCCCGTGTGGTTCCCGCTCCACGGCACCCTCGAACACTTCGCCACCGCCGTGAACGCCCCCAACTTCTGGACACTCGCCGGGAACTCGCTCCTGGTGACCGTCCTGGCGGTCTCCTTCTCCCTGCTCATCGCGCTGTGCGGGGCGTTCGCGCTCACCCGCATGCGCTTCAAGGGCCGCAAGGGCATCCTGCTGACCTTCATGGTCGCCCAGATGGCGCCCTGGGAGGTCATGGTGATCTCGATCTACATGATCGTCCGGGACGCCGACATGCTCAACAGCCTGCTCCCGCTCACCTGCTTCTACATGCTGATGGTGCTGCCCTTCACCCTCCTGACCCTGCGCGGCTACGTCGCCGCGGTCCCCCGGGAACTGGAGGAGTCGGCCATGGTCGACGGCTGCTCGCGCCGCCAGGCGTTCACCAAAGTCGTCTTCCCGCTGCTCGCCCCCGGCCTGATGGCCACCTCCCTCTTCGGGTTCATCACCGCCTGGAACGAATTCCCGCTCGTGTTGGTGCTCAACAAGGAACCCGAATCGGGCACCCTGCCCCTGTGGCTGTCCCAGTTCCAGACCCAGTTCGGCGACGACTGGGGCGCCACCATGGCCGCCGCCTCGATCTTCGCGGTGCCGATCCTGCTCCTCTTCCTGTTCCTGCAACGCAAGGCGGTCGGCGGTCTCACCTCCGGCGCGGTGAAGGGATAACGCAGACATGACCCCTCTCGTAGGCTCCGTACGCTCCGCCGACACCCTCACCCGGGACGCGCTCGCCGTCCTCCAGCCCGGCTTCACCGGCACCACCGCGCCCGACTGGCTGCTGCGCCGCCTCGGCGAGGGACTGGCCTCGGTCGGCCTGTTCGGCCGCAACGTCGCCGACCCCGCCCAACTGGCCGCCCTCACCGCCCAACTGCGCCGCGAACGCGAGGACGTCCTGGTCGCCATCGACGAGGAGGGCGGCGACGTCACCCGTCTGGAGGTACGCGGCGGCTCCTCCTTCCCCGGCAACCTCGCCCTCGGCGCCGTCGACGACACCGCCCTGACCCGCGACGTCGCCCGCGAACTCGGCCGCCGCCTGGCCGAATGCGGCATCAACCTCAACTGGGCGCCCTCCGCCGACGTCAACTCCAACCCCGCCAACCCCGTCATCGGCGTCCGCTCCTTCGGCGCCGACCCGCTGCTGGTCGCCCGGCACACCGCCGCCTACGTCGACGGCCTCCAGTCCGCCGGCGTCGCCGCCTGCACCAAGCACTTCCCCGGACACGGCGACACCGCCGTCGACTCCCACCACGACCTGCCGCACATCGCCGCCGACGTGCCCACCCTCCAAGAACGCGAACTCGTCCCGTTCCGCGCCGCGATCGCCGCCGGCACCAAGGCCGTCATGAGCGCGCACATCCTGCTGCCGGCCCTGGACGCCACCCTCCCCGCCACACTGAGCGCGAACGTGCTCACCGGCCTGCTGCGCGCCCCCGCCTCCGAAGGCGGCCTCGGGTTCGACGGCCTGATCGTCACCGACGGCATGGAAATGCGCGCCATCTCCGCCGCCTACGGCATCGAGCGCGGCAGCGTCCTCGCCATCGCCGCGGGCGCGGACGCCATCTGCGTCGGCGGCGGCCTGTCCGACGAACACACCGTCCTCCGCCTGCGCGACGCCCTCGTCCGAGCGGTACACGACGGCGACCTCCCCGAACAACGCCTGTCCGACGCCGCGTCACGCGTACGCGCCCTCGCCGACTGGACCCGAACCGCGGCGCGGGGGCGGGGGGTCTCCCAGGCCCACCTGGGAGTGGGGGGCTCTCCGGCCCGCCCGGGAGCGGGGTCCTCTCCGGCGCATCTGGGAGCCGGGTCCTCTCCGACCCACTCGGGCGCGGGGATCGCGCCCGCACCCGGTATCGGCCTCGTCGCCGCCCGCCGTGCCCTGCGCCGCACGCCGGACACGCCGTTCGAGCCGCTGACCGGTCCCGCGTACGTCGCCTCCTTCAGCCCCCTCCCCAACATCGCCGTCGGCGACGAGACCCCCTGGGGCGTCGCCACCGAACTGGCCCGGCTCCTCCCGGGCACCGAAACCGCCACCTACACCGCCGAAGCCGCCACCGAGGCCGGCATCCCCGCCCTGATCGCCGATCTCCTCGCCGCCGCCGCCCAGCGTCGCGTCGTCGCCGTCGTCCGCGACGTCCACCGCCACCCCTGGATGGCCGACGCCCTGCGAGCTCTCCTCGCCGCCCGCCCCGACACCCCCGTAATCGAAATGGGCCTGCCCCAGGCCGCACCCCAAGGCGCCCCTCACCTGGCCACCCACGGCGCCGCCCAGGTCTGCGCCCAAGCAGCGGCGGAAGCCCTCATGACCCCACCCGCCTGACCGAGGAAACCACCCACGAACGAAGCAACCACCAGCCACCGGCCCTGCGACGCCCCGAACCCGGGCGCGACCGCGCGCCGGTGCTGGTGCTGGGGATCGGGCTGGCTCGGGCTGGGCCTGGGGCTGGGGCTGGGGCTGGGCCGAGCTTTTGGGCTGGTGCTCGGCGCTCGGTGCTGGCTGGTTGATGCTCGGCCGCCAGCGGACCGACGGGCCGGATGGGCGTGGTCGCGCCGGCAGTGAGGTGAAGGCAGGCGGCGCCGCCTGGCGCCCCGGCTGCCGCTGCCTCGGCGACCCAATGCGCCCGGCAGCCCGGCCCCCGGAGATGGTTGATCGCCAGCCCGCCAGCCCGCCAGCCCGCCAGCCCGCCAGCCCGCCAGCCCGCCAGCCCGCCAGCCCGCCAGCCCGCCAGCCCGCCAGCCCGCCAGCCCGGTCGTTCCGGCAGCCCGGTCGTTCCGGCTGCCGGCGGCCCTGTGGTCCGGCGGCCCGGTTGTCCCGTGGCCAAGCGGTCGGTGTGGCTCCGCGGGGTGTGGTCCGGGGGACAGACGGCCGGGCGGCGTCCAGGGGCCCTCGTAGAGGGCGGCCGGTGGTCTGGCGTCCACACCCCGACGCCTGTTGGCAAGGGGCGCGGCGACCGTGTGGTCGGACCCGCCGGTCGGGGACGGCGGAGCGGCTGGGCGCGCCGTGGCCCCGTCCCCCGGCCCGAGTGCCCCGGTGCCAAGGGCCCTTGAACGTCGCCCACGCCCCGTGCCGTGGGCACGTCGCCGGGGCACGCGCGGCCCCGGGAGCCGACCAGCCCCACGCGCCTGGGAGCCGCCCGGTCCTGCGCGCCTCCGGGAGCCGTCCAGACCGCGCGCCCTGGGAGCCGACCAGCCCCACGCGCCTGGGAGTCGCCCGGTCCTGCGCGCCTCCGGGAGCCGTCCAGCCCGCGCGCCCTGGGAGCCGACCAGCCCCGCGCGCCCTGGGAGCCGCCCGGTCCTGCGCGCCTCCGGGAGCCGTCCAGACCGCGCGCCCCGGGAGCCATCCGGCCCCGCGAGCTCAGGGAGCCGCCCGGCCCCGCGTGCTCGGGGAGCCGTCCGGCCCCGCGGCGCCGGGCCGGACAGCCGTCCGTGCGCCTAGAGGCCCTGCCAGCCCGGCTTGGCGGCGTACGTGGCGCGGAAGTAGTCGGCGAGCTTCAGTTTGGAGGCTGCGGCTTCGTCCACCACCACCGTGGCGTGGGGGTGGAGTTGGAGCGCCGAGGCGGGGACCAGGGCGGCTACCGGGCCCTCGACGGACTGGGCCACGGCGTCGGCCTTGCCCTCGCCGGTGGCCAGGAGTATCAGGTGGCGGGCTTCCAGGATGGTGCCGATGCCCTGCGTGATGACGTGGTGCGGGACCTGTTCGAGGCTGTCGAAGAAGCGGGCGTTGTCCACCCGGGTCTGCTGGGTCAGGGTCTTGATGCGGGTACGCGAAGCGAGCGACGAGCAGGGCTCGTTGAAGCCGATGTGCCCGTCGGTGCCGATACCGAGCAACTGGAGGTCCACGCCCCCGGCCTCGCTCAGCGCCGCGTCGTACGCCTCGCAGGCGGCCTGGACATCCTCGGCCGTGCCATCGGGGCCCATGAACGACTCCTCGCTCAGGCCGAGCGGTTCGATGACCTCACGCAGGACCACCGAACGGTAGGACTCCGGGTGCCCGGCGGGCAGGCCGACGTACTCGTCGAGCTGGCAGATACGGGCGTGCGAGGCGTCCACCGCGCCGGCCCGGACCTTCGAGGCGAGCGCCTCGTAGATGGGCAGCGGGGTCGATCCGGTGGCGACACCGAGCAGAGCGTCGGGCTTGCGGCGCACCAAGGCGGCGATGGCCTCCGCGATGAGCTCGCCACCTGCCGTGGCGTCCGGGACGATGACAACTTCCACGTTGGCCTGCCGTTCTGGAGAATGGTCTAGGTGGGTGGTGGTATAGACCAATCTATCAGAGGGTGGATGCCGAGCCCCGGCCTCCGAGGCCCCCTGGACCCGGCCTCCGAGGCCCCCTGGACCCGGCCTCCGAGGCTCCCTGGACCCGGCCTCCGAGGCTCCCTTGCCCCGGCCTCCGGACCTCCCTTGCCCCCGGTCTCCGCGGCTCCCTTGGCCCGGCCCCCGGGACCTCCCTTGCCCCCGGCCGCCGTGGCGCCCTTGGACCGGCCTCCGGGGCGCGGGTGCGCGGCCGCATGGCGAGCCGCGCGCCCGCGCCCCCGTCGCCGTGCTCGTCAGACGCGCGCCCCGCCCGTCGCCTCGATCCACTGGCCCGTCACCCAGCGGCTGTCGTTGGAGGCCAGGAAGCCCACTATGTCGCCGATGTCCGTCGGGTCGGCGATCCGGCCCAGCGGGGACACCGCCCGGACCGCCTCGCGGGCTCCCTCGTTCGCCTCCCCGCGCAGCCAGCCCTCATTCATGTCCGTGTCGACCACTCCGGGAGCCACGACGTTGACCGTGATGCCGCGCGGGCCGAGCTCCTTGGCGAGGGTCAGGGACAGGACGTCGAGCGCGCCCTTGGACATGGCGTAGGAGATCAACTCGGGCATGGCGAGCCCCCGCGTCAGCCCCGTCGAGATGTTGATGATCCGGCCGCCGTCCCGCAGCCGGTCCAGGCCGAGCTGGGTGATGAAGAACGGCGCCTTGGCGTTGATCGCGAACACCCGGTCGAAATCGGCTTCGGATATCCCCGCGATCGGCTCCCGCTTGCCGTCCGTGCCGACGTTGTTGACCAGGATGTCCAGCCCGTCCGCCTGGGCGTCGAAGCCGGCCCACAGCGTCTCGGCGGCATCCGGAGTGCCCAGCTCCGCGGCGATGGCGAACGCCTCGCCGCCCGTCGACTCGATCCTCGCCACCGTCTCCTTGGCCGCGGTCCGATCGTGGCCGTAGTGCACGGCGACCCGCGCGCCGTCCTTGGCCAGCCGCTCGGAGATCGCCCGGCCGATCCCCCTGCTGCCGCCCGTCACGAGTGCCGTCTTGCCGGCGAGTGCGCTCAAAGCAGTCTCCTTTGGAATGTGTGCACGCGGGTGCACCCCCCGTACGGCGGTTTTCCGCCGCACGCTTTATGTAGCGCTCGATACAGAAAGACCGTAGCACGCCTTCCGTACCGATCGCTATAGAATTCATTCCATGGCGGCCAAGGACAGCAAGCAGCGCGGACGGCCCCGGTCCTTCGACCGGGAGACGGCCCTGGAGAAGGCGATCCGGTCCTTCTGGGAGCAGGGTTACGAAGCCACCTCCATCTCCGACCTCACCCACACCATGGGCATCAGTGCCCCCAGCCTGTACGCGGCCTTCGGTGACAAGCGGGCGCTTTTCGAGGAGGCCGTCGCCGCGTACGTCCGGCTCTACGGCGGCTTCCTCACCCGCGCCGTGGCCGAGGAGCCGACCGCCTGCCGCGGCATAGGGCGGGCCCTGCGTGAGGCGGCCGTCGAATACACCCTGCCCGGCCGCCCCCGTGGCTGCCTCGTGATCAGCGCCGCCCTCAACACCGCCTCCCCCGACGTCGCCGAGTACCTGCGGGAGATGCGGCAGGCGAATCTCGGTCGCGTGGAGCGGCGGATCCGGGCGGATGTCGTCTGCGGCGTGCTCCCCGCCGACACGGACGCGAGCGGGCTGACCCATTACGTGGGCGCCGTGATGCAGGGCATGTCACAGCAGGCCAGGGACGGCGCGGACCGGGCGGCTCTGGAGGCGGTCGCCGCCTTCGCGATGCGGGCGTTCCCTCAGGAGAGGGAGGAGGAGGTAGCGGCGGCTGGCGCCGCGGGGCCCTCGCGCCCAGGGTCGTAGAAACACCAGGCCGGTGGAAACCCAAGGCCGCTGGACGCGCGCGGCTGTGGAACCGCCCGGCCGTAGAAACACCCGCGGGCCGCGGCGCCGGGACAGGACCCTCAACCTGTCCGGCACCGCAGCCCGGAGCTGACATCGGCCGGCCCCGTGTCAGGGCGGGGCGTACCCCAATGTGCGGTAGGGGCACGGTCCCGTCCTGGGACCGGTCGATCGGAGGCCGCGGCGCAGTCAGGGCAGAGAGCGCTCGGGCCTCGTTCCACTCTCCTGTGCGGGGAGAGCGGAGGTCTGTGTCAAGCAATTGTGGACTAGACCATTCTGATCTGTCCATGTTCTTACCGGTTCTCGCACGAACCGGGCGTGTTCTCGCGAGGACAACAGATACACCGTACGCCGGTAGGCTCCAAGTCGTGCCCTCCATGAACGATCTCGTACGCCAGCACACCGCTCTGAGCGACTCCGACCTCGAGTGGCTGCATCTGCTGGTCTCGGAGTGGCAACTGCTCTCCGACCTCTCCTTCGCCGACCTGGTCCTGTGGGTCCCCACTCTGGACGGCACGCGGTATGTGTCGGTCGCCCAGATGCGCCCCAATACGGGCCCCACCTCCTACCAGGACGACATGGTCGGCCACCTCGTGCCACGCGGCCGCCGCCCGATGCTGGACTCCGCCCTGGACGAGGGCCGGATCGTGCGCGAGGGCGACCCGGAGTGGCGCGAGGAGGTGCCGGTACGCGTCGAGTCCATCCCGGTCCGCCGCGAGGGGCGGGTCCTCGGGGTGATCGCCCGCAACACCAACCTGCTCACCGTCCGCACCCCCAGCCGCCTGGAGCTCACCTACCTCCAGAGCGCCTCCGACCTCGCCCAGATGATCGCTGCCGGATCGTTTCCCTTCCCCGGCCAGCAGGTCGACATGGACGCCTCCCCGCGCGCCGGCGACGGTCTGATCCGTCTCGACGCCGACGGCGTGGTCCAGTACGCCAGCCCCAACGCGCTCTCCGCCTACCACCGCCTCGGCCTCGCCGCCGACCTGGTGGGCCACCACCTCGGCCAGGCCACCGCCGAACTCGCACCCGCCCGCGGCCCGGTGGACGAGGCCCTGGTCAAACTCGCCAGCGGCTGGGCGCCGCGCGAATTCGAGGTCGAGGGCGAGGAGGGCGTGATCCAACTGCGCGCCATCCCCCTCAAACCCAAGGGCACGCACATCGGTTCGCTCGTGCTGCTGCGCGACGTGACCGAACTCCGACGCCGGGAGAGGGAGCTGATCACCAAGGACGCCACCATCCGGGAGATCCACCACCGGGTGAAGAACAACCTCCAGACCGTCGCCGCGCTGCTGCGCCTGCAGTCCCGGCGGATGGATTCCGAGCAGGGCCGCGAGGCGCTCAACGAGGCGGTGCGCCGCGTCGGCTCGATCGCGATCGTCCACGAGACGCTGTCCCAGAACCTCGATGAGCGGGTGGAGTTCGACGAGATCGCCGACCGGGTGCTCGCCATGGTCGCCGAGATCTCTCCGGGCAAGGTCATCACCCGGCGTACCGGCCGCTTCGGCATCCTGGACGCCGAGGTCGCCACGCCGCTGTCGATGGTGCTGACCGAAATCCTCCAGAACGCCCTGGAGCACGCCTTCGACCAGGGCGAACACGGCACGGTCGAGGTCGGCGCGGTGCGTGGCGGCACGCGTACGGAGCCGCGCCTGCTGGTCACCGTCCAGGACGACGGCCGCGGTCTGCCCGAGGGCTTCGACCCGCACCGGGCGGGAAACCTGGGGCTGCAGATCGTACGCACCCTGGTGGAGGGGGAGTTGGGCGGAAAGTTCGACATGGTGCGGGCGGCCGAGCGCGGTACCCAGGTCATCCTCGACGTACCCGTCCGCCCGGAGAAGCAGCACCAGCACTGAAGACGCGGCGTAGGGGAACCAGCGCCGGTCCAGGACAGCAGCAAGCCCCGGACCATCCGGTCCGGGGCTCAAAGCTCATATCGCGATGCGGTGACCGCCAGGCAATTCAGCGCCGGGGGGAGCATCGGGTGGTACTGCGCGCTGCGGCTCGGGGGCCACGGGGCGTCTGGCTCAGGCGCTGGCGTTGCGCGCCCGGTTACGAGCCGCACGGCGCTTCATCGCGCGGCGCTCGTCCTCGCTCAGACCACCCCAGACGCCGGAGTCCTGGCCGGACTCGAGCGCCCACTGCAGGCACTGCTCCATGACGGGGCAGCGGCGGCAGACGGCCTTGGCTTCCTCGATCTGCAGGAGCGCAGGACCGGTGTTGCCGATGGGGAAGAAGAGCTCGGGGTCTTCCTCGCGGCAAACGGCGCGGTGACGCCAGTCCATGGCTGCTCCATCTCCTCGTATGACGGGAACGTTGCTTGTGAATGTGAACGCTTTCACGAATCCCTCCACAAGGGAAGGGCCGAACTCCAGTTGCGCACTGGTGCGGTCCTGTGGAATGAGGAGGAGGATTCGGACTCTCAAGGGGGCCGGTGAAGCGGCCGTCCCGATCGCCATGAAGAGACTCGCAAACCTCGGCGACGGATACAACCCCTTCCGGAAAGTTTTTTTTGATTCCTTGGTGTCGCCTAGCTCACAGCCGTACTTCCAGGGGGTGGAAGTCAGCCTAAACGTTCGAGTGAAAGGACTTTAGGCCCTACTGCTCACACAATCACACGCAGTGCACGGCGAACGCCTGTGAACGTCACACTCGTACGCAGCCCCAGGTGGTCGCCGTCCATCTGGAAGGGCAGTGGCACCTGGGAATGCAAGGTGAAGTCCGTCAGGTCGTGCAGAGAGACCGCGTGCTTGCCGTGGGGCCCGCGGTGCGGTGTTGACGTCAGTAGCTGGGTGGCGTACCGGGTCACCGCCGGGGCCGAGAGCTTGCTCAGTGCGAACAGATCCAGCGCCGTGTCGAACGATGCCGCGGGGGAGGGGTAAACAGGGCGATTGCCCAGGTAGGTCCAGGGAGCGGTGTTGCAGATTATGGACATCACGAGGTCCTCGACGCGCTCCGTGGAGCCCTCCGTGCCGCCCGGGCGTTCGAGGGTGATGGTGCCCCGCCGGCGGTTGCCCTCACCCATGAACTGGCGTACGACCTGTCGCACGTACAGGGCGTGCGTCGAACGCTTGCCGCGTTCCCGCTGCTGCTCGACACGGCCGACGACCCCCGCGTCGAACCCGAAGCCCGCGCAGAAAGTGAACCAGCGGGCCGGTACTCCCTCGTCCTCACTGCCGGGCGTCCCCGAGGCCAGTCCCAGACTGACCGTGCGCTCGCTGCGGTCGCGCAGCGCGTCCAGCAGGGCGCCGGTGGCCTCGACCACGTCGTTGGGCAGGCCCAGCGCGCGGGCGAAGACGTTGGTGGAACCTCCGGGGACGACGGCCAGCCGGGGGCGCGCGTCCGGATCGGGGCCATGGGTGAGCAGACCGTTGACGACTTCGTTGACGGTGCCGTCGCCGCCGAGCGCCACGACCAGTTCGGTCTCACCGCCCTCGGCCGCCTGCCGGGCGAGGTCACGGGCGTGGCCGCGGTAGCGCGTCTCGGCGACCTCCAGCTTGAGATCGCTGGCGAGCGCGTGCGTGAGGACGTCACGGGTGCGGGCACTGGTGGTGGTTGCTGCGGGATTGACCACGAGAAGTGCGCGCATGTGCAGCAGCGTACCCACGTGCGGGTACCGGCCTCGATCCCCGTCCGCCTCCGGGGCCCGGGCGCCGCGCGCGGCCGGCGCTACCCTGCTGGGGTGAGCAGTCAGCAGAAGCAGTCCGCGTCCCGATCCGCAGGCGCCCCCGCCGCGCCGGAGCCGACCGGTCCCCGGCCAGCCCGGCTGAGCGTCGCCGCGGCGCTCACCGCGATCGAAGGGGCCGCATTGGCCGCCCTGGGCGTCTCCATGCTGGTCATGGGGCTCGTCGGTTCGCCCGACAGTCCGCAGCAGGCGGAGATGGGCGGCCTCACGCTGCTGGCCCTGGCGGCGCTGCCGTTGGTGGCCGCGCGCGGGCTGTGGCTGCGCCGCCGCTGGAGCCGCGGCCCCTCGATGATCACCCAGATCGTGGCGCTGCCGGTGGCCTGGACGCTCGTCAAGGGCGGCGGCGCCCTGATCGCGGCCGGTGCTGGGCTGGCCGTGGCCGCGCTGGTCGTCCTCGTCCTGCTGGTCAACCCGACGGCCACCGAGGCGCTCGGCATCGGGCCGCGGGAGTGACTAACGGGCCGGGGGGGGGGGGGGGGGGGGGGGGGGGGGGGCGGCCCCCCCCCCCCCCCCCCCCCCGGCCCGCTCACTCCTCCACGAGCAGCTTGTCGCGCAGTTGGGCCAGGGTGCGGGCGAGTAGCCGCGAGACGTGCATCTGGGAGATGCCGACCTCCTGCGCGATCTGCGACTGGGTCATGTTGCCGAAGAACCGCAGCAGCAGGATCTTCTTCTCGCGCGGTGGCAGGTCCTCCAGCAGCGGCTTGAGGGATTCGCGGTACTCCACGCCCTCCAACGCCTCGTCCTCCGCGCCGAGGGTGTCGGCGACGGCCGGGGACTCGTCGTCGGTGTCCGGCACATCCAGGGAGAGCGTGCTGTAGGCATTGGCCGACTCCAGGCCCTCCAGCACCTCCTCCTCGGAGATCCCCAGATGCTCGGCCAGCTCGTGCACCGTCGGCGCGCGCCCGTGCCGCTGGGAGAGCTCGGCGGTCGCGGTGGTCAGCGACAGCCGCAGCTCCTGGAGGCGGCGCGGCACCCGGACCGCCCAGCCCTTGTCCCGGAAGTGCCGCTTGATCTCGCCGACGACCGTGGGCGTGGCGTAGGTGGAGAACTCCACGCCGCGATCCGGGTCGAAGCGGTCCACGGACTTGATCAGTCCGATGGTCGCGACCTGGGTCAGGTCGTCCAGTGGCTCACCGCGGTTGCGGAACCGCCGCGCCAGATGCTCGACGAGCGGCAGATGCATCCGTACGAGGGTGTTGCGCAGCTCCGCGCGCTCCGCGGAGCCGTCGGGGAGATCGCGCAGCTCGTAGAACATCGCCCGCGCGCCGGTGCGGTCGTGCGGATCATGGGCATGCTGCGGCGGCCGACCGGAACGCTGCGGCTCGTCGGTCCGCACGTCCTCCCGGGGCTGGTGGCCGACGGCGGGCGGATCATGCTGATGCGCCTGCTGTCCCTGCTGCTCGCTCTGCTCCATGTGGTCCGCCCGCTCTGCCTGCTCCACCGCGTCCAACCGGCCGTCATGGTCGTCCACACCCACCGGATGCGGCCGGGCATGCTGGTCGGGGATGGCCACCCTGGGCGCCATCCGCGCGCCGCGTTCGAGATCCTTCACGGGGCCCCCTGTTCGGTCATGACGGTCCGGGACCGGCGCCGCGCTCCTTGTACAGGCTGATGGTGACCGTACGGTCCTCCGCGACGGTGGAATCGACCTTGCCGGCCAGTGCGGAGAGCACCGTCCAGGCGAAGGTGTCGCGCTCAGGGGCGCGGCCGTCGGTCGTCGGGGCCGACACGGTCACCTGCAGTGCGTCGTCGATGAGGCGGAAGACGCAGCTCAGCACGCTGCCGGGCACGGCCTGTTGCAGCAGGATCGCGCACGCTTCGTCGACCGCGATGCGCAGATCCTCGATCTCGTCGAGGGTGAAGTCCAAACGGGCTGCGAGTCCGGCCGTGGCCGTACGCAGCACAGACAGGTAGGCACCCGCAGCGGGCAGACGGACTTCCACGAAGTCCTGAGTCCCGGGCTCGCCTGCGATCTGGGACACCCTCACCTCCAAGGTGGCACAAGCTGGTTGAGCTGATATGCGTGGTATTCGCGGTGTTCGCGAGCTCCACGCCGGTCGTTTCCCCTGTCAGTCGCAAGGAGAACGATCCGGCGCGGCACATGGTTCGGCTGCGACGCTATCGCGATCCGCGGGCCGGTGTCGCCCGGAAGGAGCACGCGCGCCGTCCGGACGGCGATCCGGGCCACGGTCGCCCGACGTCGTCGTTGTCACTGATTGTAAGACTACGGGTACGTACAGTGGCTAGGGGTCTGCACTGCCAAATCCATTCCGATTACGCTGCGTTGACGCGCGAGGCGCTCGCAAGGTTGCGCAGTGCCTCTCCAGTGAGCCGGAAGACCGTCCATTCGTCCATGGGCCGCGCACCGATCGACCGGTAAAAACCGATGGACGGTTCATTCCAGTCCAGGACTGACCACTCGAAACGCTCGTAGCCGCGGGCCACGCAGATCTCCGCCAAGGCCGCCAGCAGCGCCTTGCCGTGGCCGGCGCCGCGCGCCTCGGGCCGGACGTAGAGGTCCTCCAGGTAGACACCGTGCGTGCCCGTCCAGGTGGAGAAGTTGCGAAACCACAGGGCGAAGCCCACGGGGGCGCCGTCCACCTCGGCCATCAGCGCGAAGGCCGCCGGCTGCGGACCGAAGAGGGCCTCCGCCAGTTGCGGCTCGGTGGCCCGCGCGGCTTCCGGGGCGCGTTCGTAGGCGGCCAGCTCGCCGATCATGGCGAGGATGACGGTGACGTCGGCGGGGGTCGCATCGCGAATCATCCCGAAAGGCTAAACCGACCCGCGGGTTCACACGATGAGTTGGTCGGTGAAGCACCAGCGCCAGGAGGCACCGGTCTTGAACGACCGCATCACCGGGTGGCCGGTCCGCTCGTGGTGCGCGGTGGCGTGCCGGTACGGCGAGGAATCGCAGCAGCCGACATGGCCGCACGCCAGACACAGGCGCAACTGCACGGGATGGCTGCCGGCCGCGAGGCACTCCAGGCAGGTGGCGCTCAGCGGCGCCGGTTCGGGGCGCGGCAGGTCGGATACATGCGTGCACTCGCTCATGATGGCCAGGTTAGATCGCGGGGACGATGACGAAGAGGCCGGAATGGTGAGCCGGGCGGTGGCCGTGGCGGCGGTCCGGACGCCGGGCCGGCCGGGCCGCGGCGCGGCGCCGGGTACGGGGAGGGGGCGGTGGCGGTGGACGTGATGCCGCTGTTGTTGTTGATCGCGGTGAGCGCCGGGGTGGCGGGCCTGGCACGGCGGACACCCGTCCCGGCGCCGCTGCTGCTGGTCGCCGCCGGGCTGGCGGCCGGCTACCTCCCAGGGGTACCGGACTACACCCTCGATCCGCACATCGTCCTGCCGCTGCTGCTGCCCCCGCTGCTGCACACCGCCGCCCTGGACAGCTCCTACCTGGACCTGCGGGCCAACCTGCGGCCCGTGGCCCTGCTGTCCGTCGGCTACGTCCTCTTCGCGACCGTGGTCGTCGGCTACGCGGCCTATCTGGTCATCCCCGACCTGCCGCTGCCCGCCGCCCTGGTGCTCGGCGCCGTCGTCGCGCCGCCCGACGCCGTCGCGGCCACCGCCATCGCCCGCAAACTGGGGCTGCCGCACCGGATCACCACGATTCTCCAGGGCGAATCGCTGGTCAACGACGCCACCGCGATCACCGCCTACAAGGTGGCCCTGGCCGCGGCGGTCGGCGTCGGCGCCACCTGGGGCGACGGGCTGAAGGAGTTCGCCCTCGCCTCCGTGGGGGGCGTGGGCATCGGCGTGGTCCTGATGGTGCCGCTGCACTGGCTGCGCCGCCGGCTGCGGGACTCCGCTCTCCTGGAGAACACCCTCTCGCTGCTCATCCCGTTCGTCGCCTACGCCGCCGCGGAGCAGGTCGGGGCCTCGGGCGTGCTCGCCGTCGTCGTGGTCGGCCTCTATCTCGGGCACCGCTCCTGGCAGGTCGACTTCGAGACGCGGCTCCAGGAGGACGCCGTCTGGAAGGTCGTCTCCTTCGTCCTGGAATCCGCGGTCTTCGCGCTGATCGGGCTCCAACTGCCGGTCGTCCTGCGGGGCCTGGGGGAGTTCAGCGGCACGCAGGCCCTCTGGTACGCGGCCGTGGTGTTCGCCGTCGTGGTCCTGGCGCGCTTCGTGTGGGTGTTTCCCGCCACCTACCTGCCGCGCCTGCTGTCGGCCCGGATCCGCGCCCGGGAGGCCGACACGACATGGACGGCGCCGGTCGTCGTGGGCTGGGCCGGGATGCGCGGGGTGGTCTCGCTGGCCATCGCCTTCTCCATCCCGGCCACCGTGCACGGCGGCGGACCCTTCCCGGCCCGCAACCTCGTGCTCTTCCTGACGTTCACCACCGTCATCGCCACCCTGGTCGTCCAGGGCCTGACGCTGCCGCCGCTGATCCGCGCGCTGAAGCTGCCCGGCCGGGACCTCCAGGCCGAGACGCTCGCCGAGGCGCAGGCGCAGAACGAGGCGTCCCGGGCGGCCGAGGCGCGCCTGGACACCCTGCTGGCGGACGACCGCAACGCCCTTCCCGGGCCGCTCGCGGAGCGGCTGCGCAGCGTGCTGGAGCGGCGGCGCAACGCCGTGTGGGAGCGGCTGGGCACGGTCAACGAGGAGACCGGGGAGAGCGCCGACGAGACCTACCGGCGGCTCGCGCGCGAGATGATCGACGCCGAGCGGCGGGTGTTCGTCACCCTGCGCGACGCGCGCCGCATCGACGACGAGATGCTGCGGACGCTGCTGCGCCGGCTGGACCTGGAGGAGGCGGCGGCGTACCGGGAGCGCGCGTCGTAGCGGGCGGCGCGCCACGGGTTTGTGCCCTACGGCGCTCTCACGCCCCTCCGGGCCTACGGCGTGCCGGTGATCACCGCGACGACGCCGCTGCCGGGCGGAAAGGCCCCCTCGCGGACCAGCGTCGTCAGCCCGAACAGCAGCTTGGCGACGTAGACCCGCTCCAGCGGCAGGCCGTGCCGGGCCTCGAAGGCGTCCGCGAACGCGTCCAGGGCGGGCGTGCGGCGGGCGTACCCGCCGCAGGAGAAACGATCCTCCAGGCGCCAGTCGCCGCGCCGGCCGCCGAATGCCGCGCGCTGGAGCCCTGCGACGGTCTCTTCGAGGAAGTGCGGACGGCCGCCCCTGAGAACGGGGACGCCCAGGGCGCGCTGGCCCGGCGCCAGTCCGGCGGCCAGGCCGGCCAGGGTGCCGCCGGTCCCGCAGGCCACCGCCACGGTCTCCGCGACGCCGCGCAGCTCCCGGCCCAGTTCCTCGCACCCCCGGGCGGCGAGCGCGTTGCTGCCGCCCTCCGGTATGAGGCGGAAGGCGCCGAAGCGGTCGTGGAGCGCGGCCAGCACGTCCGGGTCGGACTTGCGGCGATAGGTGCCGCGGTCGGTGAAGTGCAGCCGCATCCCGTCGGCCGCGCAGCGGGCCAGCGACGGGTTGAGCGGCGCGTCGGCCAGCTCCTCGCCGCGTACGACGCCGACGGTGGCGAAGCCCAGCAGA
The DNA here is from genome assembly GCF_055570395.1 of Streptomyces sp. NPDC031210. Taxonomy (NCBI): domain Bacteria; kingdom Bacillati; phylum Actinomycetota; class Actinomycetes; order Kitasatosporales; family Streptomycetaceae; genus Streptomyces; species Streptomyces sp. NPDC031210. The sequence continues at coordinate 39,541 of NZ_JBVIHH010000004.1, read as the reverse complement.
CGGCCGGCCGCGGCGGTCGCGCGCAGGTGGTTGGAGTACGCGCCGCCGAAGGTGAGCAGCGTCCGCTCGCCGGCCTCGGCCGCGGCGCGCAGGTTGGGCGCCAGCTTGCGCCACTTGTTGCCCGGCAGATCGGGGTGGATCAGGTCGTCCCGCTTCAGCAGCAGCCGCACGCCCCGGCGGGCGAACCGATCGTCCTCGATCTCCTGGAGGGGGGAGGGAGGGCGGGGCCGGAGGGCGGTGGCGAGGTCTACGGGGTGGTTCACCCGTCCATTGTGGCCGCTGTTCTGTGAAGCTCCCGGGCTCAGCCCACCGGTACCGCGCGGCTCCACAACTCCTCGGAGTGCTCCGCGAACCGGTCGAACATGCCCCCCGCCCCCTGGCGGCGCAGATGCAGCAGGGGGGAGTCATGGCCCACAAGCCGCGCCAGGTGAGGGGTCACAAGCGCTTCGCCGTCGAACCGGAACACCGACAGCGAGACGTGGTTCACCGCATCCTCAGCGCTGCTGTAGCGCGTCTCCAGCCCAGGAAGGGCGCCCAACCGGTCCAGGTGTTCCAGAGTGATCCGAATCCGGGTGGACACGCTCAAGGCAACATCTTCGATCGCTTCCCGCTGCGTGGTGACCTCTCCGGCGGGGTCACCGAGAAGAATCCTGACCCGACAGCCGGACTCGGCCTTGCGGCGTATGGTCTCGGCGAACCGGGGCATCTGGGTCCAGAAGAAGTAGTTCGTGTATCCGGCAAGGAACACTTCCTCGCTGCTGCTCTCGACAAGCTCAGCCCATACGGTGGACGGGCAGGCGGACCGGTACGGATACGAGTGGACCAGCTCACGGTCGTTGCCGGTCTTGATGCGGTCCTTCACTGCTCGGGGCCACAACATCTCTTCATCAACTCCCAACGCTCGGCAGGCGTCCTCACGATTGGTTGCGTGCGGTACCAGTCCGGCGTCAGCCAACCACCGCTCGACGGTCTTGCTGGTCACCCCCACTCGGGCCGCTAGCTTCCGGGGCGAGAGACCGGCATCTGCCATAGCTGATCGTAAGGCGACGTTCAAGACTTCCCCCTCAGACGTTTGGGCCGTTTCGACGCTACGCCTGGAACCGCCCAACTGTCCCTGGTACGGGGCGGATACGTCCGCAAGGGCGATCCGCTATCGGGCACATGGAACGCCAGACAACGATGCAAGGGCCCGTACACTGATGATGCCTGTGAGCTCTCCCGAACCCGTCACGGGGTGTGACGTCTGCGGCGCCCTGGTCAAGCAACGGGGTGAAGCTCAGGCGAGAGGGGACCGCTCCGCCGTATCCGACTGCAACGTCGAGCTGGCTGCCCACCCCAAGCACCGAAAGCCCAGGGGGCGAGAGTGATGGACATGCGGACCTGGCGAGACGGCCGCAAGAGGGCCGATGACGCCGCCGCAGCGATCCGGGAGGCTTTCTCCGTTCTCGGCCTTTCAGAAGCCATCGGCAGAGGCGTTCGGCCTGTGGTCACCCACTCGGGAAAGGCGTATGTCGATCTGTTCAAGGGCGCGCCTGCGGCGCGCCGGGCGGCACCCTGCCGCACCGGCCGGGCGTGCGGCCTTCGGCCGGGCCCGTCCGGGCGGCAGTCGCCCTACGCGTTGGGCGGCGCCCGCGACCTCGGTCCGCCGCGCCGACCCTCACTTCAGGCGTTCGCCGATGCCCTCGCGCAGCGTGTCCATGGTGAAACCGCGCGGGTCGGACTTGCCGGGCTGCCACTCCAGGTGGCCGAGTACCGAGCGTTCCGTCCAGCCGTGCGCGCGGCACAGGGCCGCCGCGGCCTTCTCCAGCGCCGCGATCTGGGCCGGCGGCCAGGGGTCCTCGCCGTCGCCTCGGTTCTCGCACTCGAAGCCGTAGAAGACGCGGTTGCCGTCGGTGTCGCTCTCGTCGTCCGGGGGCAGCCGCTTCTCGGCGATCACCGCCCGCAGCACATCGCCGTCACCGAGGCCGGCGTGGTTGGCGCGGCCGCAGCCGACCAGGTGCACCGTGCCGTCCTTGGTGATCACGCCGTGGCACAGCGGGCCCGGCAGGTCCGGGCGGCCGTCGTAGCAGAGGCGGACGGTGGCGTCGGCGCCGGCGGTCGCGGTGTGGTGGACCATCACGCCGTGCACCGGGCCCCAGCGTCCCTTGGCGTTGCGGTTGTGGGTCCGCCAGTCGCCCACTTCGACGACGTGCAGGCCCTCGTCCTTGAGGACGTCGAGGAACCGGGCGGCGGACAGAGGCTCGGACATGGCCGACTCCGATCGGTGCGCGGCGGCCGCGGGCCGCGCACCGCCTCCTGCCTCGCTTTTACGGGAGGGAGGGGCGCCGGGGGAGCGGAACCGGATAAAACGGCCCGGGTGTTCGGGGATGTGCGAGCGGTTTCGGCCGCCGGAGCGCGGGCCGGGTCAGGAGCGCAGGAAGCCGTCCCCGTGGGCCGCGATGTGGGCCTCCACGGCGCGCAGGGCCTGCTGGGTGGCCTCCGGAGAGCCGCTGCCGCCGCGCTCGGCGTAATAGGCGGCACCGAGCTTCTTCAGCAGCTCCCCGCCGCCGCGCTGCTGCTGCACTTCCTCGACCTTCTGCTTGCCCTGCGCCAGCCCGCGCTGTGCCTGCTCCTTGGCGCGGTCGAGAAACCCTGACATTGCTGCCTCCGTGAAGGTCGGTGTCGTAAGGGATCAACGGCGCGGACGGCCGTGGGGTTCCCGTGCCAGGCTGGAGTACGGCGGCGAACACCGCGAGACGGGTGAGCCGTACGGGGACCGGGCGCCCCTGGTGTGCGGGGCGAAGTCGTTGCCGGGGGCGCTTCCGGGGGTGCTTACCCGGCCGGGTTAGCGTGTCCGCCATGGACTACCAGGCCGTTCTCGAAGAGGTAGCGGCCTTCGCGCGGCCGTTCGCGGGGCAGGGACAGGTCGCCGACTACATTCCGGCGCTGGAGCGGGTGGCCGCGGACCGCTTCGGGATCGCGGTGGCCGACATCAACGGCGAGGTGTGCGGCGTCGGGGACTGGGAGGTGCCCTTCTCCGTGCAGTCCATCTCCAAGACCTTCTCGCTGGCCCTGGTGATGGCGGGCAGCCACGGCGACGACGACATCTGGAAGCGGGTCGGCCGCGAACCGTCCGGCACGCCGTTCAACTCGCTGGTCCAGCTTGAGGCGGAGAACGGCATTCCGCGCAATCCGTTCATCAACGCGGGCGCGCTGGTGGTCACCGACCGGCTGCAGACCCTCACCGGCGACGCCAGCACCTCGATGCTGCACTTCCTACGGGAGGAGAGCGGCAACCCCCACCTCGCCTTCGACCAGGCGGTGGCCGACTCCGAGGCCGAGCACGGTGACCGCAACGCGGCGCTGGCGCACTTCATGGCGTCCTTCGGCAACCTGGAGAACCCCGTCCCCAGCGTCATCGAGCACTACTTCTGGCAGTGCTCCATAGAGATGAGCTGCCGGGATCTGGCCACCGCCGGCGGCTTCCTGGCCCGCCACGGGCTGCGCGCCGACGGCAGCCGGCTGCTCCAGGCGCGCGAGGCCAAGCGGATCAACGCGGTGATGCTGACCTGCGGGACGTACGACGCGGCCGGGGAGTTCGCCTACCGCGTGGGGCTGCCCGCCAAGAGCGGCGTCGGCGGCGGCATCATCGCCGTGGTTCCCGGCCGCTGCACGCTGTGCGTGTGGAGCCCGGGGCTGGACTCCCGCGGCAACTCCGTGGCGGGCGCGGCGGCGCTGGACCACTTCACGACCCTCACGGGCTGGTCGGTGTTCTGACCGCGCCCGCGCAGAAGCCCCCGTGCCGCCGCGGGTGCCGTTGTGGGGGCCGGCCGGCTGGCGCATCGTGGGCGTAGGAGGTGCACCGCCATGGAGCACGAGATGCGCGCCGAGTACCAGGAAGGCGTCCTGCCGCACCGCGACACGCCGGTCAAGATCTGGCACATGGTGCGGCTGGACGGCACCACGGCCATGTGCGGACGGGAGCTGGCCCCGGCCGCCGCCACCCAAACGGCTGACGCCTGGGGCACGCCCAGAGCGGAGCCGTTCTGCCACACCTGTGGCGCGCTCTACCTGCGCGAGCACCCCCAGGACATCGGCTAGCCAGGGCGGCGGGGCGAAAAGGCCCCCGCCCGCGTGCGGCCGGGGCGGGCTCCGCCTCACGGGCAGCGGATGACCTGCCCCGCGTAGGAGAGGTTGCCGCCGAAGGCGAACAGCAGCACGGGGGCGCCGGCGGCGATCTCCCGGCGCTCGACCAGCTTGGACAGGGCGAGCGGGACGGAAGCCGCGGAGGTGTTGCCCGAGTCCACGACGTCCCGGGCGACGACCGCGTTGACCGCGCCGATCCGCTGCGCGACCGGCTCGATGATCCGCAGGTTGGCCTGGTGCAGGACGACGCCGGCCAGGTCCTCGGGCAGGATCCCGGAGCGTTCGCAGACCTTGCGGGCGATGGCCGGCAACTGGGTCGTCGCCCAGCGGTAGACGGTCTGGCCCGCCTGGGAGAAGCGGGCCGGCTCGCCCTCGATGCGTACCGCGTCGCCCATCTGCGGCACCGAGCCCCACAGGACCGGCCCGATCAGCGGCTCCGGTGAGGCGGTGACGACCGCGGCGCCGGCGCCGTCGCCGACCAGCACACACGTCGAACGGTCCGTCCAGTCGACCACGTCGGTGAACTTCTCGGCCCCGATGACCAGCGCGTTCGTGGCGGCACCGGCGCGGATGGCGTGGTCGGCGCTGGCCAGCGCGTGGGTGAAGCCGGAGCAGACGACGTTGATGTCCATCGTGGCGGGGGCGGCGAGGCCGAGCCGGGCGGCGACCCGGGCCGCGGTGTTGGGGCTGACGTCGGTGTTCGTGCACGTCGCGACCAGGACCAGGTCGATCTCGTGCGCGTCCAGTCCGCTCGCGGCGAGCGCCTTGGCGGCCGCCGCGGCGGCCATCGCGTCCACCGTCTCGTCCGGCGCCGCGACATGGCGGGTGCGGATACCGACGCGGCTGCGGATCCAGGCGTCGTCGGTGTCGACGATCTTGGCGAGATCGTCGTTGGTGAGCACGTTGGAGGGCTGGTAATGGCCGAGAGCCAGGACGCGTGACCCGGTCATGAGTTCCCCCTGGTGCGTGGACGGACGGTTCCCGACCAGTCTCACCCGTCGGCGCCGGGCGACGGTTGCGCGATCCGCCAATCTTCCGCCGTCATAACTGGAGACATCCGACCTCCCCCGGTCCCCGCGGGGGGCCCGGGGGGACCGGGGGCGTCCACGTGCCGGTCAGGCGTCCGTGCCCGCCGCGGCCGACTCCGGCGTCAGGGACCGGAAGCGGCGCAGCCGCAGGCTGTTGCTGACGACGAAGACCGACGAGAAGGCCATGGCGGCCCCCGCGATCATCGGGTTGAGCAGGCCGGCGGCGGCCAGCGGCAGCGCCGCGACGTTGTAGCCGAAGGCCCAGAAGAGATTGCCCTTGATCGTGCTGAGGGTGGCGCGGGCCAGGCGGATGGCGTCGGCGGCCGCCCGCAGATCACCTCGGACGAGGGTCAGGTCGCCGGCTTCGATGGCGGCGTCGGTGCCGGTGCCCATGGCGAGTCCGAGGTCGGCGGTGGCCAGCGCCGCCGCGTCGTTCACCCCGTCCCCGACCATCGCGACCGAGCGGCCCTCTGCCTGGAGGCGCTCGATGACGGCCACCTTGTCCTCGGGCAGGACCTCGGCGATCACCTCGTCGATGCCGACCTCGGCGGCGACGGCATCGGCGACGGCCTGGTTGTCGCCGGTGAGCAGCACCGGGGTCAGGCCCAGCGCGCGGAGCCGGCGGACCGCCTCGGCGCTGGTGGGCTTGACCGCGTCCGAGACGACCAGGACGGCGCGCGCCGCCCCGTCCCAGCCGACGACGACCGCCGTACGGCCCGCCGCCTCCGCCGCGTCCTCGGCGGCCCTCAGCGCGGGTGGCAGCGGCAGGCCCTCGACGTCCAGCAGCCGTTGCCGGCCGACCAGCACGGCGTGCCCGTCGACGACACCCCGTACGCCCAGGCCGGGGACGTTCGCGAAGCCCCCGGGGACGGGCAGGTCACCGGACTCCCCGGCGGCCTCCGCCTCGGACCGGGCCGCGGTGGCGATGGCACGGGCGATCGGGTGCTCGGAGGAGTGCTCCAGCGCGCCGGCCAGCCGCAGGGCCTCCTCGCGGGTCACCCCGTCGGCGACGTGGACGCCGGTCAGCGTCATCACGCCGGTGGTGACCGTGCCGGTCTTGTCCAGGACGATGGTGTCCACCCGGCGGGTCGACTCCAGCACCTCGGGGCCCTTGAGGAGGATGCCGAGCTGGGCGCCGCGGCCCGTGCCGACCATCAGCGCGGTGGGAGTGGCGAGCCCGAGGGCGCACGGGCAGGCGATGATCAGGACCGCGACCGCCGCGGTGAAGGCGGCCACCGCGCCTTCGCCGGTGCCCAGCCAGTAGCCGAGCGTGCCCACGGCGAGGGCGATGACGACCGGTACGAACACCGCCGAGATCCGGTCCGCGAGCCGCTGGGCGGCCGCCTTGCCGTTCTGCGCGTTCTCCACCAGTCGCGCCATCCGGGCGAGCTGGGTGTCCGCGCCGACCCGGGTGGCCTCGACGACCAGCCGGCCGCCGGCGTTGACGGTGGCGCCGGTGACGGCGTCGCCGGGCGACACCTCCACGGGCACGGACTCGCCGGTGAGCATCGAGGCGTCCACGGCGGAGGAGCCGTCCACCACCCGCCCGTCCGTGGCGATGGTCTCCCCGGGCCGTACGACGAAGTGGTCGCCGACGCTCAGCTCACCGGTCGGCACCCGGATCTCGCGGCCGTCGCGCACCACGGCGACGTCCTTGGCGCCCAGCTCCAGCAGCGCCCGCAGCGCCGCGCCCGCCTTCCGCTTCGAACGGGCCTCGAAGTAGCGGCCGGCCAGGATGAAGGTGGTGACGCCGGCCGCCGCCTCCAGGTAGATGCTGCCGCTGCCGTCGGTGCGGGCGATGGTCAGCTCGAAGGGGTGCGTCATACCGGGCATGCCGGCGGTGCCGAAGAACAGCGCCCACAGGGACCAGCCGAGCGCCGCGAGGGTCCCCATGGAGATGAGCGTGTCCATGGTGGCGGAGCCGTGCCGCAGATTGGTCCAGGCGGCCTGGTGGAACGGCCAGGCGCCCCAGGCCACGACCGGGGCGGCCAGGGTCAGCGACAGCCACTGCCAGTTGGTGAACTGCAGGGCCGGCACCATCGCCATCAGGACCACGGGGACGGAGAGGGCGAGGGAGACCAGGAGGCGGTGGCGCAGCGCGCGGAGGGCGTCCGGCGCCGCTTCGGGCGCCTCCGCTCCGGCGGGCGGCGGCTCGGCGGGTGGCGGCGCGGGCAGCGCGGCGGTGTAGCCGGTCTTCTCGACGGTGGCGATCAGGTCCGCGGTCGCGATGCCGCTGCCCTCGGCGACCTCCACCCGCGCCTTTTCGGTGGCGTAGTTGACGGTGGCGGTGACGCCGTCCATGCGGTTGAGCTTCTTCTCGATGCGGGCGGCGCACGACGCGCAGGTCATCCCGCCGATCTCCAGCTCGACGCGCTGGTCTCCGATCGCGGTGGTCATGACTGCTCCTCGGTGTGCTGCGAGTGTCCCATGGAAGGGGCGGGGTCGTCAGGCGGTGCGGGGGCCCGGTGGACGGGGCCGTGGCGGGCCGGGCCGCCACGGTCGTCGCCGGCCGCCCGGCCGAGGCCGAAGCCCGCGGCGAGGACGGCGAGCAGGATCAGCGCGTAGCCGCCGAGCTTGGCCGGGGTGGTCAGGGTCGTCATGGCGTAACTCCTCGGGCGCGAGTCTCCCGGATACCGGGGGACGACGGCGAGCGGCCGCGTCCACGGACGCCACGATATACCCCTAGGGGGTATGACACCAGGGGTGCCGTCACACCCGGCGCCCGACAGTCGGGCGTCCCCTCACACCCCGGCGCCCGCCCCTTCCGCCCCTTCCTCCTCGCCGCCCGCCTCCGCCGGACCCGCCGCGCGAGCCGCCCGGCCGGCCATCGCGCGCAGGTAGCCGGCCAGCTCCGGCGGCTCGTGCACGGTGAACTCCCGGCCCAGCAGGGTCAGCCGGAGCGCCAGCCACTCCACCGAGTCCGGCGCGCTGCGCCACCGGCACACGTCCTCGCCGACCGGCTCCACCTCGCCCGCCGCCGGCCCGCCCAGTTGGGCACTCACCTCCGCGGCCGGCGCGTACACCGTCGCCACCGCCCGGCAGCCGGTGCTCGCGCCCTGCATCCGCTCGCGGACGTAGGCCGCGGCGTCGGCGGCGGGCAGCTCGCGCGGCGCGGCCCGCGCGCCCGTGGCGAACGGCTCGCTCAGCCGGTCCACCCGGAAGATCCGCCAGTCCTCGCGGTCGTTGTCGTACGCCACCAGGTACCAGCGGCGGCCCGCCGCGACCAGACGGTGCGGCTCCACCAGGCGCTTGGTGCGCGCACCGGCGCCCGCCCGGTAGCGGAACCGCACCCGCTCGTGGTTGGTGATCGCGGCGGCCAGCACCGTCAGATGCTCGGGATCCACGGTCGGGCCGTCACCGGCGGGCATTGGGACGGTCGCGGTCCCCAGGGTGCCCACCCGGCGCCGCAGCCTGGCCGGCAGCACGTGTTCGAGCTTGGCCAGCGCCCGTACGGACGCCTCCTCGATGCCCGCGATGGTGTGCCCGGCCGCCGAGCGCAGGCCGACCGCGATGGCCACCGCCTCCTCGTCGTCCAGGAGCAGCGGCGGCATCGCCGTCCCGGCGGCCAGCCGGTAGCCGCCGTCCGAGCCCATCGTCGCGTGCACGGGATAGCCCAGCTCACGCAGCCGCTCGATGTCCCGGCGGATGGTGCGGGAGGTGACCCGCAGCCGCGCGGCCAGCTCGCTGCCCGGCCATTCGCGCGGGGTCTGGAGCAGGGACAGCAGATTCAACAGACGCGCCGAGGTCTCACTCATGCCACCGATGATGCGCCCCGAAGTAGGACCGGAGCTGTCCTACATCCGATCTAGTGTCGAAGACGTCGCCGCCCCTCTCTCCCACCGCCCCTCTCTCCCTTCCGCCTCCGCTTTCCCTTCCCCACCCACCGGTCCACCAGGAGCACCCGTATGACCCCCACCCACCCCGCGCCCTCCGGGACGGCCGCCGGCCGCCGGCGCTGGATCGCCCTCGCCATCGTGCTGACCGCGAGCTTCATGGACCTGGTCGACGCGACCATCGTCAACATCGCGATCCCGAGCATCCAGCGCGACATCGGCGCGACCTTCAGCGCCGTCCAGTGGGTCACCGCCGGCTACGCCCTCGCCTTCGCGCTCGGCCTGATCACCGGCGGCCGGCTCGGCGACATCTACGGCCGCCGGCGCCTCTTCCTGCTCGGCATGGCCGGCTTCACGCTCGCCTCCGCACTGTGCGGCCTCGCCGCGGACCCCGGGATGCTGGTGGGCGCGCGGGTGGCGCAGGGCGCGATGGCCGCGCTGATGGTGCCGCAGGTGCTCGCGATCATCCACGTCACCTTCCCGGCCGACGAGCGCGGCAAGGTCTTCGGGATGTTCGGCGCGGTGATCGGCCTCGGCGCGGTCTGCGGGCCGCTGATCGGCGCCCTGCTGACCGAGGGCGACCTCCTCGGCCTCGCCTGGCGCCCGATCTTCCTGATCAACCTGCCGGTCGGGCTGGCCGGGATCGTGCTCGGCCGCCGCTTCATCACCGAGTCCAGGGCGACCGCCGGCGCGCTGCGCCTGGACCTCGTCGGCACCGCGCTGGCCACCGCGGGCCTGCTGCTGGTGCTCTACCCGCTGACCCAGGGCCGCGAGTCGGGCTGGCCGGTGTGGGGCTTCGTGTCGATGGCGGCGGGCCCGCTCGTGCTGGCCGTCTTCGTCCGCTACGAGCGCGCCAAGACCCGCAAGGACGGCTCGCCGCTCGTCGAACTCTCCCTCTTCAAGCTCAAGACCTTCGCGGCGGGCACCGGCGTCCAGCTCACCTTCGGCGCACTCAGCGGCCTGTTCTTCCTGGTGTGGACGCTCTACATGCAGCTCGGGCTGGGCTGGAGCGCGCTGCGCGCCGGCCTGACCGGGGTGCCCTTCTCCCTCGCCTGCTCGGCCGCCGCCGGGATGTCCGTACAGAAGCTGGTGCCGCGGTTCGGCCGCAAGGTCCTCCAGGCCGGTGCGCTGATCATGCTGTCCGGCGCGCTGCTGTTCCTGTGGGAGGCCGACCGCTACGGCACCGACATGCGCTCCTGGCAGATGGCGCCGGCCATGGTGCTGATGGGCGCCGGGATGGGCCTGATCGTCGCCCCCCTCACCGACACCGTGCTCTCCGAGGTGCCCGCCGCGCACTCCGGGTCGGCGTCCGGCATCTTCAACACCACCGGGCAACTGGGCATGGCGCTGGGTCTGGGCCTGTCGTCGGTGGCGTTCTTCACGGTCGTCGGGGACACCGGCGGGACGGCGACCGCCGGGGGCGCCGCGTTCGTCGCGGCCACGACGTCCGCCCTGTGGTGGGTGGCGGGCGGCCTGGTCGTCGTCTTCGGGCTGCTGTTCCTGCTGCCGGCCCGGGTAGGCCCGCGCGCGACGAAGGACGTGACGGCGCCGGCGGCGGACGCGGCCGGCCGGGAGCGGCCGGCGCTGGTCTCCTGAGCGGGCGGGCCCGCCACCGCCATATCGCTCGCGGGCCTCGCACGCCATACTGGACCGGTGTCAGTGATCAGCAACCTCCGCAAGGCCGTCCGGCTGCCGCAGCCGCGCACCCGCGGGGTCGACCTCAGCCACCCGGCCCGCTCGCCGCTGGGCACCGCCGTCGTCAACTGCGCCGTCTATGTGGCGGGTGTCCGGCAGAGCGGCAACCACCCCGCCGATGTGGCGATCCGCCGCGTGCGGGAGTCCGGTGACGGATTTGTCTGGATCGGGCTGCATGAGCCGTCCGAGAAGGAATTCGCCGGAATCGTCGAGCTGTTCGGGCTGCATCCGCTCGCCGTCGAGGACGCCGTGCACGCCCATCAGCGGCCCAAGCTGGAGCGCTACGACGAGTCGCTGTTCACCGTGTTCAAGACCGTCCGCTACGTCGAGCACGACCTGCTCACCGAGACCAGCGAAGTCGTGGACACCGGCGAGATCATGGTCTTCACCGGCGCCGACTTCGTGATCACCGTACGGCACGGCGGCCATGGCTCACTGGGCCCGCTGCGCGAGCAACTGGAGTCCGTCCCCGAGCAGTTGGCGCTCGGTCCGTCCGCCGTCCTGCACGCCATCGCCGACCTCGTCGTGGACGACTACCTGGACGCCACGGCCGCGGTCCAGGACGACATCGACGAGGTCGAGAGCGAGGTCTTCGCCGGGGGCGGCGGCGGAGCCGGCCGGATCTACCAGCTCAAGCGCGAACTCCTCGAACTCAAGCGGGCGGTGGCGCCCCTGGCCCGGCCGCTGCAGGCGCTGGCCACGCAGCCGATGTCGCTGGTCGAGCCGCGGACGAAGACCTACTTCCGGGACGTGGCCGACCACCTCGACCGGGTCACCGAGCAGATCACCGCCTTCGACGAGCTGCTCAACTCGATACTCCAGGCGCATCTCGCCCAGGTCACCGTGGCGCAGAACGAGGACATGCGCCGGATCAGCGCCTGGGTGGCGATCCTGGCCGTACCGACCATGGTCTGCGGCGTGTACGGCATGAATTTCGACCATATGCCGGAAAAGCACTGGACGTTCGGCTACCCGCTCGTGATGGCCGTGATCGTGGTGATCTGCTGCGTCATCCACCGCGGCTTCAAGCGCAACGGCTGGCTGTAGGCCCGGCCACGGAGAGCGGAACCGGTGATCGGCCAGGCTCTATGCTTCCGGTGTCCCCGCCGGCGTTCCGCCACAGGCCGCGCGGCACGGGCGGGGGCGGCGTAACCGGTGGAGCGGGAGGGCCCATGGCAGAGGTGTTCCTACGGCGGCTGACCAGGTGGCAGGCGGAGACCCAGCGGGAGTCCGTCGCCGACCTCTACGCCGCGGCCCACCGCGGCCCGGCGGCCGGTGACGATCCGGGGCGGGAGCGCTTCCTGCGCCGGTTCGCCGAACACGACGTCCAGCGGCCCGGCTTCGAGATGGTCATCGCCAGCGACCCGGCGCTGGTGGGGTGCTGCTACGGCTATCCCGCCGACCGCGACGCCGGCCGGGACCGGGAGGCGCTCGCCGGCCTCCCGGAAGAACTGCGCGAGGCGGCAGCGGCGGGGCGGCTGTTCCTCGTCGCGGAGCTGATGGTGCTGCCCACCCACCGGCGCGCCCGGGTGGCCACCCGCCTGCTGGAGACGCTGCTGATGCGCACGGGCGCCGCGGTCGCGGTCACCTTCCTCCCGCCGGACGACGAAGCGGCCCGGGCCGCGTTCCGCTCCTGGGGCTGGCAGCCGGCGCCGCGGCCGGACGAGGGGGAGGCCGTGGGGGAGGCCGTACGGGAGGTCTGGAGCCGCACGCTGCGGTAGCCGGCGGACGCGGGCGGACCGGGCGGGACGCGGACGGACCGCCCCGGGCGCTCAGCGGTCTCCCCAGACATGCGAAGCGGTGGGACCCGGGAAGAGTCCCACCGCGTTCGCGGGCGCGTGAACCGCGCTGCCGAGAGGACCGGCCGCCAGGTTCCGGCCCTCGTCAGCCACCGGCCGTCCGCCGCCCCCGGCCCTCATCAGCCTGACCGGGTTGGTGCGGGCGGCCGCCGTTTCGTCAGGCGGCCTTGCCCGAGCCGAGGCTCGCCAGGCCGCCCGCCCACATCTGATCCACCTGGGCGCGCTCGTTCGCGTCCGGCTGGGCGTTCTGGCAGGACGTGCCGGGGCCGCCGCCGGACATCAGCTCGCTGCACGGACCCTCGTAGTGGTCCGGCAGGCCCAGTACGTGACCGGTCTCGTGCGCGGTCACGCGGGTGGAGTTGAACTCCTGGTTCTGCTGGTAGTCCAGGAAGACGTAGCCCCTCCCGTGACCGTCGGTGCTGGCGTACGACCCGCGCGGATCGTTGCCCTCGCGGTACTGGAAGTCGCCGCCGCTGCCCGCCTGCAGCTTGACGTTCGCCACCGCGCTGTTCCATATCGACGCGCTCTGCGCTATCTGGTTGGCGAAGGTCGGGGCGGCGCTCGCGTCGTAGGTGACGGTGACCGAGGCCGCGCCCGGGTGGGCCTTCATCTTGGCCTTGGCCGACTTCAGCACGGCCTCGAAGAACGCTTGGGTGTCGGCCTTCTCGGCGGCCGAGCCGGTGTAGGCGGCGATGGAGGCGGGGGTGCTGAGGGAGGAGTTGGCGGGGGAGGAGGAGGCGAGAGAGGAGGGGGAAGCTGCCGAGACGGGCGTGGCGGCTGCCAGCACGGCGGCGAGGCCCAGTCCGAGCGCCGCCGACAGCGCCTTCTTGGGAGATCTCATGTGGGGGCTCCTTCATCTCCGAGGGCCGTACGGCCGCCGTGTGGGGCGGCGGCCGGGGCCCTGCGGATTTCTTGGTGCCGCCGAGTCTGGACGGAGTTCACCCGCGGGGCGGAGATGCCAGGTGGTGATAGCACCAGGCAATACCCCGTGAAAATTGAAGGAGTTCGGGCAGGCCCATGAGTCTGGTGTGACGGATGCCCGCATCGTTATGCTCCGGTCGTGGAGCTCGAGGTAAGGCATCTTCGCGCACTGTGTGCCATCGCCGACTCCGGCAGCGTACGCAAAGCGGCCCGGGAGCTGGGGATGACCCAGCCTTCCCTCACGACCCAGCTCCACCGCATCGAAAAAGCCCTCGGTGGCCAGCTCTTCTTCCGCGAACCGACCGGCAGCCGGCCCACCCCGCTGGGGCACTCCGTGCTCTGCCGGGCCCGCCCGATAGTGGCCGAAATGCGGGCCTTGGTCGACGAGATCGCTTCGGTTTCGGTTCGCGAACGGGGCGCGCGGCTGCGCATCGGCAGCACCAACAGCCGCGCCGTCGCCGGCTGGCTGCGCCGGCTGCGGGTCCGCCTGCCGGATACGGACACGACGATAAGAACCGATGTGTCCGCCAACGCGCTGCTTCAGATGGTCGCGATGGGCCAGCTCGACGTCGCGTTCGTGCACGAGGTGGAGGGCGCGCCGCTACGGGTGCCCGACGGTCTGGCCGAGCATGAACTCATCGCCCGCGAGCCGCAGTTCATCGCCCTGTCGGACAGCCACCCGGCGGCCGCCCAGGCGATCGTCCACGTCGCCGACCTGGCCGAGGACCAGTGGATGGTCGACCCGGCCGTGGACGGCGAATGGGCCGGGCTGCGCCGCGTATGGGCCGCGGCCGGCATCAACCCCCGGGTCATGCACGGCGACTACCTGACCACCATCGACCTGGTCACGGCCGGCGAGGTGGTCACCCCCTGCCAGCCCTCCGCCCGCCCCCGTCCCGGCATGGCCGTCCGCCCGCTGCACGGCGACCCGCTCGCCGTCCGCCTCTTCATGGCCTCCCGCCCGGAAGGCACCCCCGCCGCCCCCGCCGACGCCCTCTTCGCCGACCTGACCGCCGCCTACATGGAGGTCGCGTGGGCGAGCGCCGCCTACCGCGCCTGGCTCATCCGGCACGACGGGCCACTGCCGGTGGCCACCTAGCGCGTTCCTCGCCCCCGCGCTCCGGCCGTCAACGAAGACCGCACCCGTCCGTCACCACCACCGCCGAGCGGCGGCCGGGTGTCGGAGCGGGTGCGGACAAGGCGGCGAGGAGGACCCGCTGGTGCGGGTCACCGCGCCTGGGACCGGGTCAGGCCTTCTTGGTCGCCCAGAAGATCTTGTCGATCTCGGCGATGAGGTCCAGGGCCTTCTGACCGCTGGCCGGGTCGTTCGAGCCCTTGGCGGCGCTGAGGGCCTTGAGGGTGTCGTTGACGAGCTGGTGCAGCTCCGGGTACTTCTCGAAGTGCGGCGGCTTGAAGTAGTCGCTCCACAGCACCGAGACGTGGTGCTTGGCCAGCTCGGCGCGCTGCTCCTTGATCAGGACGGCGCGAGTGCGGAAGTCCGCGTCCTCGTTGGCCTGGTACTTCTCCTGGACGGCCTTGACCGACTCGGCCTCGATGCGGGCCTGGGCGGGGTCGTACACGCCGCAGGGCAGGTCGCAGTGCGCGCTGACCTTGACCTTGGGGGCGAACAGGCGGGAGAGCATGTTCAGTCCTTCCTCGTGATCGTCTTCTCAGGTGCGAGATTACTCGGTATGGGAAGGCTTTTCTCGGGCGGCCCGGGGGTCTTAGGGCAAAAGTCCAGTGCCGAGGTGGGACTGATGGAGGATGGGCCGGTGAACGGGTCGGACCGGGGCTGGACCGGGAGGTACGGGATGCCGGAGCGGGTGGACGAGCGGGGGCCGGAGCGCGCGGACGGGGCGGATCCCGGGAGCGGGCGCGGCGGACCGCTGCGCGCGTTCGGGCTGGCCGAGGTCTACAACCCGTCGATGGTGCCCACGCTCCGACCGGGTGACCAGCTCCTGGTGCGCTACGGCGCCGCCGTGCGGCCCGGCGACGTGGTCGTGCTGCGGCATCCGTTCCGCCAGGACCTGCTGATCGTCAAGCGGGCCGTCGAGCGGCGGGACGGCGGCTGGTGGGTGCGCGGCGACAATCCGTACGTCCATAACGACAGCCGTGAATTCGGGGCGGTACCGGACGAATTGGTCCTCGCGCGCGCCCTGCTCCGGGTGCGGCCCCCGCGCGGGCTTCAGCGGTCGCCGCGTGCGGCGCTCTCCTGGGCGCTGACGGCGGTCCGGCCGCTGCCCGCGGACCGTTCGCTCTCCAGGCGCTTGCGGGCGCGGTAGGCGGCGACGTTGGCGCGGGTGGCGCAGCGGTCGGAGCAGTAGCGCCGGGAGCGGTTGGTGGAGGTGTCCAGGTAGGCGTTGCGGCACGGCCGGGCCTCGCAGATGCCCAGCCGGTCGACGCCGAGCTCGGTGAGGTGGAAGGCCAGGCCCATGCACGCGGTCGCGGTGAAGCCGGCGGTGGCGTTGGCGGCGTGGTCGGCGATGTGCAGATGCCATTTCGGGCGGCCTCCCCCCCTCTCGGCTCCGCTCGAGCGGGAGGTGCCCCCATCGTCGCGGAACTCGTGGCCGGAAATCTGCGGGCTGACGGGGAACTCCATCATCAGGGCGTTGAGAAGGTCCACGGCCAGCACCTCGTCGCCTTCGTCGGCGGCTTCGAAGACGGCGCGCAGCCGGGCGCGGACCGTGCGCAGCCGGGTCACGTCGCTGTCCGTGGCGCGCCGGGCGGCCTGCTGGGCGACGCCGAAGAGTTCGCGTACGGCCTCGACCGAGGTGAGGCTGTCGCCGCCGCGCTCGGGCTGCTCGGTGTTGACCAGCCGCACGGCGTAGTCCGAGTAATAGGCCAGTTCCACTTGTAGTCCTTACCGGGCGGGCTTAAGGTGCGGAGTGCCCCTCGTGCGTAATGGGCGTTGTCACTAAGAGGGTATTACGGCTGAGGGGGTAGCGTGACGGAGAACGGCGTCGGCACCGACTGGCGGGCCTGGCAACAGAGCTGGGACCGGCAGCAGGAGCGGTACCTCCCCGACCGCGAGGAGCGGTTCCGGGTCATGCTCGGTGGGGGTCCCCCCATGCCCTGAAGGCTATGGGAGAGGTCGAGGCGCTGGTGGGTCCCGAGCCACGGGTGCTGGATCTCGCGTGCGGTACGGGCAGTATCTCCGACCGGCTCCTGAAAAGGTTCCCGAAGGCGGAGAGTGTGGGCGTGGATCTCGATCCCGCGCTGCTGACCATCGCGGAAGGGTACTTCGAGGGCGAGGACCGGTTCCGCTTCGTACGGGCCGACCTGAAGGACCCGCGCTGGACGGACCGGCTGCCGCACGACTCCTACGACGCGGTGCTCACCGCCACCGCGCTGCACTGGCTGCACAGCGAGGACCTGCGCGGGCTCTACGGGCAGCTCGGCGCCCTGGTGCGCGACGGCGGGGTCTTCATGAACGCCGACCACATGCCCGAGGAGGCCACCCCGCGGATCAACGCCGCCGACGAGGCCCTCCAGCGGGCGCGCAGGGCGGCGGCCAGGGAGGCCGGGGCGGTGGACTGGGCCGGGTGGTGGCGGCTGGCGGCCGCCGATCCGCGGCTGGCCGGGCCCGACCGCCGAGCGCTTCGCGATCTACGGCGAGCACGCGGACGGCGACACCCCGTCGGCGCGCTGGCACGCCCAGGTGCTGCGCGAGTCCGGCTTCGCCGAGGCCCGCGCGGTGTGGTGCTCGCCGTCGGACGCGCTGGTGCTGGGCCTGAAGTGAGCCGAGGCGGGTCGCCTTCCGCCCGCCGCTCTCCGCACGTGCGAAGGCGGTACGGCCCCTTGGGGGCGCGTACCGCCTTCGCACGGCGTCGAGGTGGGCCGGAGCCCTAGAGCACCTTGGACAGGAACGACTTGGTGCGTTCGTGCTGGGGGTTGCCGAGCACGTCGCGCGGGTGGCCGGTCTCGACGACCACGCCGTCGTCCATGAAGACGAGCGAGTCCCCGACCTCCCGGGCGAAGCCCATCTCGTGGGTGACGACGATCATCGTCATGCCGTCCGCGGCCAGGTCCTTCATGACGTCCAGGACGTCACCGACCAGCTCCGGGTCCAGCGCCGAGGTCGGCTCGTCGAAGAGCATCAGCTTCGGCTCCATGGCGAGCGCCCGGGCGATGGCCACCCGCTGCTGCTGGCCGCCGGAGAGCTGCGAGGGGTAGTTGCCGGCCTTGTCGGACAGGCCGACGCGGTCCAGCAGCTTGGTGGCGCGCTCGCGGGCGACGGCCTTGGACTCGCCCTTGACCTGGATCGGCGCCTCCATGATGTTCTCCACCGCGGTCATGTGCGGGAAGAGGTTGAAGCGCTGGAAGACCATGCCGATGTCGCGGCGGCGGGCGGCGACCTCGCGGTCGCGCAGCTCGTAGAGCTTGCCGTTGTGCTCGCGGTAGCCCACCAGCTCGCCGTCGACGGACAGCCGGCCGGCGTTGACCTTCTCCAGGTGGTTGATGCAGCGCAGGAACGTCGACTTGCCGGAACCGGACGGGCCGATCAGGCAGAAGACCTCCTTGGGCGCCACCTCCAGGTCGATGCCCTTGAGGATGTGGGCGGCGCCGAAGGACTTGTGGACCCCTTCGGCCTTGACCATCGGCCCACCGGACGTGGCGGCGCTCTTCGTGGTCTTGACGGCGGTCATGCGACACCTCCGGGGCGGTTGAAGCCGCCTGACAGCTTCGCCTTGGCGCGCTGGAGCGGGGTGAGCGGCAGGGCGCGGCTGGAGCCGCGGGCGTAGTAGCGCTCCAGGTAGTACTGGCCGATGCTCAGGACGGTCGTGGCGATCAGGTACCAGACGGCGGCGAGGATCAGCATCTCGACCACGACGCCGGAGTCCCGTCCGACGTTCTGTGCGGCTTGCAGCAGATCGTAGTACTGGACGGCGATGACCAGCGAGGAGGTCTTGAGCATGTTGATGACCTCGTTGCCGGTCGGCGGCACGATCACCCGCATCGCCTGCGGCACGACGATCCGGCGCAGCGTCTTGCCGTGGCTCATGCCCAGCGCGTGCGCCGCCTCGGTCTGGCCCTCGTCGACGGCGTTGAGGCCGGCCCGGCAGATCTCCGCCATGTACGCCGCCTCGTTGAGCCCGAGGCCCAGCAGCGCGCACAGGAACGGGGTCATGAAGTCCGACCACTCGTCCTTGTAGATCGGCATGATGTCGATGTACCGGAAGACCAGGCCGAGGTTGAACCACAGGAAGAGCTGGACGTAGACCGGGGTGCCGCGGAAGAACCAGACGTAGAACCACGCGACGGTCGAGGTCACCGGGTTCTTCGACTGCCGCATGACCGCCAGGACCACGCCGCCGACGACGCCGATCACCATCGACAGGACGGTGATCAGCAGGGTGTTGCGCAGACCCTTGAGGATGTCGGCGTTGAAGAGGTACTGCGGGATGGCGTCCCAGTTGACGTTCCCGGAGGCGAACGCCCGGACGAGCAGGGCGAGCACGGCGAGGACGACGACGGCCGCGACCCAGCGTCCGTAGTGGCGGACGGGAATGGCTTTGATGGGCTCGGGGTGGGGCGGCGGAGCGTCTGCCGGCGGCTGGGCCGACTTGTCGACGTCAACTGACACGGGTGATGCCTTTCAGCGTTCGGCGGGAGGGGCGCGGAAGGAATGAGGGGAGGGCGGCGGGCGCGGGGCTCAGGAGCCGCTGTTGATCTTCACTTCCTCGACCGCGGCGTCCTTGACGTCCCACTTGTCCAGGACCTTGGCGTAGGAGCCGTTCTTGATCGCGTTCTTCAGGGCCGCCTGGAGGGCGTCGCGCAGCTTTTCCTTGCCCTTGGGAACCGCGATGCCGTACGGCGCCGCCTTGAGCGGTTCACCGCCGACCATCTCGAAGTCCTTGCCCTTACCGGAGACCTTCACCGCGTACGCCGCGACCGGGTAGTCGCTGGAGACGACGTCCACGCCGCCGGTGCGCAGCCGGGTCTGGGCCTCGGAGTCGTTGTCGAAGGCCTCGATGGAGATGGCCGGCTGGTCGTTCGACTCGCACTTCTTGGACTTGTCCTTGGCCAGGTCGTGCGAGACGGTGCCGCGCTGCACCGCGAGCTTCTTGCCGCACAGGGCGTCCCAGCTATCGATGCCCTGGGTCTTGCCCTTCTGCGTGTAGAGCGAGACACCGACGTTGAGGTAGTCGACGAAGTCGACGCCCTCACCGATCTTCTTGCCGGTGGAGCCGTCGATGCCCTCCTGGCGTTCCTTGGTGTCCGTCATCGCCGACATCGCGATGTCGTAGCGCCGGGACTTCAGGCCGCCCATGAGGGTGTCGAAGGTGGCGTTGTTGAAGTTGAGCTTGATCCCCAACTGCTTGCTCATCGCCGCCGCCAGGTCCGGGTCGATGCCCTCGACCACACCGTTGGTGCGGAACTCCACCGGCTTGTACGTGATGTCCGAGCCGACCTGGAGGAAACCTTTCTCCTGGACGTCCTTGGGGAGCATCTTGAACAGCGGCGCGCTGGTGTCACGGCTCTTCTGCGCCTCGCGCTTGGCGATGGCCGCGTCCGTCTGGTCGCCGCAGGCGCTGAGCAGGAGCAGCGAGGCGGTGACCGCGGCCACGGCGGCCACGGCCGAACGCGACCTGCCGGCGACCGGGCGACGGGTGGTGCTTGCGGTCATGCTGATCCTCCTGCGGATGGGCGTACCGACTTGCAGGGGTCGGATACACCCCTTGAGCGTCGCGACCTCGGTTGGTTACGGAATCTTGCCATCCGGCATCCGGAATCCGGACTGCTGAAGAGGTCAAAATCGGATAACGGACGCGAGGGATCACTCGACGATCTGACGACTCACGGCCGAGCCGCCTGACAGCAGTGTGCGGGCGGCGTCCGGCCCGACCCCGGGCGTCTCGGAATCCGGACAGTCCCTCGGGACGCTTCGGCCTTTTTGCGTATTCCGCCGTTATTGTCACACCTCTGAACCGGAGGGTAATGAATCTGACTCGTCGGGTTCCGCGCCCGTCCGGTAGAAAGGTTGGTTACACCCCTCATCCGGGGCTCAGGGCGCGTGTGCGGCGCGCCCGGCGTCCGTACCTCCCCCCGCGCGGCGGCTATCCGTCTCGCAGGGCGCGGACGCGGTGCCCGCCCACCCCTTAACCAGGGAGTGGTCACCCTCAACTGATAAACGATTAAAGGGGTTGGACAAGTGGCAGCGGAGATCGTCAATCCTCGCAGCGACAGCAATACGAGCGCGGGTTCGGCCGGCGCTCCCGATGAAGTCTTCGATCCGGCGTTCGCGCTGCATCGCGGCGGGAAGATGGCCATCCAGGCGACCGTCCCGGTCCGCGACAAGGACGACCTGTCCCTCGCGTACACGCCGGGCGTCGCCAAGGTGTGCAGCGCCATCGCCGAGCAGCCGGAGCTCGTCCACGACTACACCTGGAAGTCCCAGGTCGTCGCCGTGGTCACGGACGGCACCGCGGTGCTGGGCCTGGGCGACATCGGCCCGGAGGCCTCCCTCCCGGTGATGGAGGGCAAGGCCATCCTCTTCAAGCAGTTCGGCGGTGTGGACGCGGTGCCGATCGCGCTCGGCACCACCGACGCCGACGAGATCGTCGAGACCGTCGTCCGGATGGCGCCGTCCTTCGGCGGCATCAACCTGGAGGACATCTCCGCTCCCCGGTGCTTCGAGATCGAGCGCAAGCTCAAGGAGCGGCTGGACATCCCGGTCTTCCACGACGACCAGCACGGCACCGCCGTGGTCACGCTGGCCGCCCTGCGCAACGCCGCCAAGCTCACCGACCGCTCGCTCGGTCAGTTGCGCGCGGTGATCTCGGGTGCCGGCGCGGCCGGTGTCGCGATCGCCAAGATCCTCGTCGAGGCGGGCATCGGCGACGTCGCGGTCTGCGACCGCAAGGGCATCGTCTCCGCCGACCGCCAGGACCTCACGGACGTCAAGCGCGAGGTGACCGGCTTCACCAACAAGGCGAACCTGACCGGTTCGCTGGAGAGCGCGCTGGAGGGCGCCGATGTCTTCATCGGAGTCTCCGGCGGCACGGTCGCGGAGGAGGCGGTGGCGAAGATGGCGAAGGACTCGATGATCTTCGCGATGGCCAACCCGAACCCGGAGATCCACCCGGACGTCGCGCACAAGTACGCGGCCGTGGTCGCCACCGGGCGCAGCGACTACCCCAACCAGATCAACAACGTCCTCGCCTTCCCCGGCATCTTCGCCGGTGCGCTCCAGGTGCGGGCCTCGCAGATCTCGGAGGGTATGAAGCTCGCCGCGGCCGAGGCGCTGGCCGCCGTCGTCGCCGACGAGCTCAGCGCCGACTGCGTCATCCCCTCGCCGTTCGACGAGCGCGTCGCGCCGGCCGTGACCGCCGCCGTGGCGGCCGCCGCCCGCGCCGAGGGCGTCGCGCGCCGCTGATCCGGCGGGCGACACGCGCCAACGGGCCGGGCCCGCACCTGTCATGGGTGCGGGCCCGGCCCGTTCTGACGCGGGCCGCCCGGCGCGTTCGGGCGGCCCGGGCGCGGTGCGTGTCACACCCGCGCCCGGTACCGCGACGCGCGGCGGCGGCCTACTTTGGGATCATGTTTGCTGCCTACGCCGCCCGCATCGACCGCGACCAGCCGCTGAGCGGCCTCGAACTGGGGGAGCGCCCGGCCCCCGCGACCCGCCCCGGCTGGACCACCGTCAACGTCAAGGCCGCCTCCCTCAACCACCACGACCTCTGGACGCTGCGCGGGGTGGGGATCACCGAGGAGGCGCTGCCGATGATCCTCGGCTGCGACGCCGCCGGAACCGACGAGGACGGCAACGACGTCGTCCTGCACTCCGTCATCGGCCAGACCGGCCACGGCGTCGGCCCCCGCGAGAAGCCCTCCATCCTCACCGAGCACTACCAGGGCACCTTCGCCGAACAGGTCACCGTCCCGGCCTGGAACGTGCTGCCCAAGCCGGCGGAGCTGTCGTTCGAGGAGGCCGCCTGCCTGCCCACGGCCTGGCTGACCGCGTACCGCATGCTCTTCACCAACGGCGGCGTACGGCCCGGCGACAGCGTCCTGGTGCAGGGCGCCGGCGGCGGGGTGGCGACCGCCGCCATCGTGCTGGGCGCCGCGGCCGGACTGCGGGTCTTCGCCACCAGCCGCGACGAGGCCAAGCGCAAGCGCGCCGAAGAGCTGGGCGCCGAGGCGGCGTTCGCGAGCGGGGAGCGGCTGCCGCACCGGGTGGACGCCGTGATCGAGACGGTCGGCGCCGCCACCTGGTCGCACTCCGTCAAGTCCCTGCGCCCCGGCGGCACCCTGGTCATCTCGGGCGCCACCAGCGGCTACCACCCCGAGCGCACCGAACTGAACCGGATCTTCTTCCTGGAGCTGAAGGTCGTCGGCTCCACCATGGGCACCAAGGAGGAGCTGGCGGCACTGCTGAGCTTCTGCGCCGCCAAGGGCATCCGGCCGGTCATCGACTCGACGCTGCCGCTGGACCGGGCGCGCGAGGGCTTCGAGAGGATGGCGCAGGGCGACCTCTTCGGCAAGATCGTGCTGACGGTCTGAGACGCGGCGAGGACGGGCGGCGGCGGTATGGCGGAGGTGGGGATCCTGCGCGCGGCCGGGCGCCCGGCCGCGCCCTGGAGCAACGGCGGCGGGGTGACCCGCGAGGTCGCCGTCCACCCGCCGGGCGCCGGCTGGGACACCTTCGCCTGGCGGGTGAGCCTGGCCGACGTGACGCGGGACGGCCCGTATTCGCCGCTGCCCGGCGTGCGCCGCGTCCTGACGGTCGTCGAGGGCGCGGGCACGGAGCTGACGGTGGACGGCGCCGCGCCCCACCTGGTGGAGCCCTTGCGCCCCTTCGCCTTCCCCGGCGACGCCGCCACCGAGGGCCGGCTGCCGTACGGCCCCGTCGTCAACCTCAATGTGATGCTGCGTGAGGGGCGCGCGCGGGC
The DNA here is from genome assembly GCF_055570395.1 of Streptomyces sp. NPDC031210. Taxonomy (NCBI): domain Bacteria; kingdom Bacillati; phylum Actinomycetota; class Actinomycetes; order Kitasatosporales; family Streptomycetaceae; genus Streptomyces; species Streptomyces sp. NPDC031210. The sequence continues at coordinate 16,247 of NZ_JBVIHH010000004.1, read as the reverse complement.
AACGGTGGACCTCGTCCGGGACCGGCGGGTGCCCGCCTTTCCGCGGGCGGGCCGGGGCGCGCCCGGAAGTGCGACGCTGGTCCTCGCGCTGGAGGGGCACACGCGCCTCGGCCCTGCCGGGGCGGTCGCCGAACGCACCGTGCGGCTGGGGCGGTTCGACGCGGCCTTGGTGACGGACGGGCGGGGCGCGGAGCCACCGCTGGAGCTGTGGACGGACGGCGTCGCGGCCGTGATCACCCTGACGTGCGGCGACGAAGCGGGCACCCGGGGGCCGGGTGGTGAGGAGACCGGCCGGGCGGCGCGCGCCCTCAGGGATAGCTGACCTTCACCGTGCCGATGCCCAGCGTGCCGTGCCGGGGCAGATATCCGGCCTCGAAGACCGCGCCGGCCACCGGGCCCAGGAGCTGGGCGAGACGCTCGGCGCGGGAGTGGCCCAGCGCCCGCCACGGGCCGGCGGCCAGCCGGTCCGTCATCCGCTCGATCGCGTCCCGCTCCTTGTGGGCGAGATCGGTGGCGCTGCCGTCCGGGCCTATCCAGCCACGGGCGGCGAGGCGGTGCCGGGCGTCGCTCCACTCCTGCGCGCTCCAGCCGCGCCCCACGAGTCCGGCCGCCGGCGCCGCGCCGATCGCGGCGAACGACACCAGCGCCTCGCACGGGTCGAGCCCCGAGGTCAGCAGCGCCGCCAGATGGCCGTCACCGCGGTGCTCGCGCAGCACCGTCGCGGCCTGCCAGAGCACCAGATGCGGCGCGTCCGGCCACGGCAGGTCGAGGTTGGCGGCGGCCAGCGGACGGGCCGCGGTGCCGGCGTTCTCGGCGGCCTGCCGGGCCAGCCGCGCCGCCTCGCGGAGCTGCGCGGCGCTCAGCCGGTCGCCGATGAGGGCGGACAGCGCGCGGTCGACGGCTATCAGCCGCGCGTCGAGCACCTTGTCCGGTTCGGCGGTGGTCCAGATCGCCGGGACGTGGCGGGCGACCAGCCGCGGGCTGAAGGTGTAATACGTGGCGGACACCAGCTCGGGTCCGGCCGCGCCCAGCGGGGCGGTCCGCCAGGCGAAGTAGCTGGGCCAGCGGGAGGCGACGTCGAAGCCGAGGTCCGAGGCGACCTGCCGGGCCTCGGGGGCGAAGTACAGCGTGGCGTGCAGGGGCTCAAGCTGGTGCCACATCCGGCGGGCGACCGGCAGGTATTCGGACATCGCTTTTACCTCATGCCCTTCACGACGCTTGCAGACGGGGAGAGTTGACCGTAGTCCGGAAGTCGGCCGCCGGTACGCGGAATCGGTGGGCCGGGGCACCCCGGAGGCCGGTGCCGGGCGAAAAACCGTGCGTAGGACTCACTTCCCCGATTACGCGCCGTGAATCCAGACGGCGAACGACAACTCTGGGTAACGGTAGGCGGGTTGGAGGATTCCGTTTCGGCCGTCGGCGCCCCGCATGCCGCGTCCGGAGACGACCCCGGCCGTTCACCGGGCCGTCCCCTGGGCCGTACCTGGGCCGTCCCCGTGCGCGGAAGAATCGTCCAAGGAGCGGATCGCGCCGGGCATGGTGCTCGCCCACACCGCCGGAATCCCGCCGATCGAGCGGAAGCCGACCTTCGAGGAGCCGGCCGCCTTGGCGCGGATCACCGGGGCCGAGGGGCGCGGGGGCTGCCGGACCTGCCCTGCCGGCTACGCGGGCGCTGACGCTGACGATGAACGGCGTGCTGGTCTTCCGAGGAGTCGTCACCGCCACCGACACCGTCACTGACATGGCGGGCGGCCCGTCCTGGTCGGGCCCGCCGGACCCGGGCCCGCGGTGGGGCACCGGCTTCGCGCCTCACGGCCGCTCCTGTGCGCCCGTGGACGAGGACCGGCCGGCCGGGTCGCGGAGCAGGGCGCCGATGTGGGCGGCGGCGGCGGACAGATGGCGGCGGGACTCCTTGAGCTGATCCCCGGTGACGCCGTGGTCCCGGGCCGCGTCCCGCAGGTCGTCGCGGAAGCGGTCCAGCAGCCGGTCGAAGTCGCGGGCCGGATCGCCGCTCGGCGCCTCGCCCGCCCACTCCGGGGCGCGGGGCGCGTCGGCCGCCGGCGCGTCCTTGCCCAGGTCGGTCCACTCGACCGTGATCGGGTCGGCGCCGCCCGGGACCGTCTCCGGCCGCCCGGCCGTGAAACGGCCGACCTCGCGCGAGACCTCGGCCAGCGCCTCGCGCACCGCCCCCGACCAGTCGCCCGAGCGCACATGCCCCTGCGTCTGCTCCTGGACGCGCTTGATGACCCGCTGGACCTCCTCGCGCGCGAACACCTGCGCGTCCCTGGCCTGCTTACGGGCCCGCTGAGCGTCCTGCCGGGCCCGGCGGCTCTCCTCCTTGGCCCGCCGGGCCTGCTCCTTCCACTCCTCCTTGGCCCGCCGGAACTCCTCCTTCGCCTGCCGCCAGGACTCCGTGTCGCCGAAGGCCCCGTCGAAATACTCCGCGGCCTCCGGGAACGGCCGCCCGGCGCCGTTCGTGGCCCCGCCGGCCGCCGCGCCCCCGGCGGGGTCGCGGGCGCCCTGGCGAGCCTGCTGCGCGGCCTCGCGCATCTCGCGGCGCAGAGCGCGCGCCGAACCGCTGACGTCCTCGCGGATGTCGGAGGCGAGGGCCGCCACCGACTCGCGGATCTCCAGCTCCAGATCCGCCAACTCGCCGCCCCGGTCGGCGAGTTCGGCACGCCCGGCGTCGGTGAGGGAGTAGACCTTGCGCCCGCCCTCGGTGGCGTGGGTGACCAGGCCCTCGGCCTCCAGCTTGGCCAGCCGCGGGTAGACCGTGCCGGCGGAGGGGGCGTACAGGCCCTGGAACCGCTCCTCCAGGAGGCGGATGATCTCGTAGCCGTGCCGGGGCGCCTCGTCCAGCAGCTTGAGGAGGTACAGGCGCAGGCGGCCGTGGGCGAAGACGGGGGGCATGCTCAGAGCACCTTCTTCTCTGGCGGGGCGCCGGTCCGGGCGGTGTCCCGCGGGCCGTCGAAGGCCGGGCGGCGCAGCAGGGCCAGGCTCCCCGAGACGGTGGTGACCTTCAGGGTGCCGCGGCCGTCGCCGAGCGCCCCGGTGATGCGCTTGGCGCCCCACTGGCCGCTGACCCGCAGGTCGTCGAAGGCGTTGGTGACCGTGCCGCTGGTGGTGTTGGCGTCGACCCTGGCATCGGCGGGGTCGGGCAGCCGGATGGCGACCTCGCCCGAGACGGTCGTCAAGGTGACGTCGGCGGCCTTCGCCGAGGGGTCGAGGTCGAGCACCATGTCGCCGCTGACGGAGTCGGCGTGCACCGAACCGCCCGCGCCGTCGATGACGGTCAGGTCCCCCGAGACGGAGTTGAACCGCAGATCGCCGGTGACGGCCTGCGCCTCGACGTCGCCCGAGACGGTGTCGGCCCGCACCGTCCCGGTCAGCCCGACGAGGGTGCTGCCGCCGGACACCCCGCGCACGTCCGTGGGCCCCGAGATACCGGAGATCACCGCGCTCGCGCCGACCACGCCGACCTCGACGCGGGTGGCGGCCGGCACGGTCACCGAGACCACCGCGCCGCGGTTCCACCCCTTGCGGTCGAGGAACTTCAAAAAGCCCTTCCAGGGCAGGTCCTCATAGGCGACGGACAGGGTGCCCCCGGAGTGGGAGACGGTCAGCGGCGGGCCGTGCAGCTCGCTGATCTCCACGCGGGCGGGACCGCCGTCCGAGGTGCCGACGACGTTGACGGTCCCGCCGGCCACGCGCACGGTCAGCGCGCTGACGGGCTCCTCGATCTCCAGCGTGCGTGGCTCGGAGATCGACCACTTGGTCCGGGCGGGCATACCTGGCCTCCCTGCGTAGGCGGGCAACGCAACATATCGCGTCTCGTAAGACACGATATATCGCGGCTGCGGGAAGTCAAGCACGCGACGCCGCGGCGCCGGTGCCCCCGCCTACTCGTCCTCTTCGTCGTCCAGCCGGGCCAGCCAGGTGGCCAGCCGCTCCACCGGCACCTCGAAGTCCGGGTTCAGGTCGACGAACGTGCGGAGCTGATCGGCCAGCCACCCGAAGGTGACCTCCTCCTCGCCGCGCCGGTTCTCCAGCTCCTCGATGCCGCGGTCAGTGAAATACACGTGCTCTCCACCAGGGGTCATGGGACATTCCGGCCAGGATAGGCAGGCGCGCGGACCTCGCGCGCGGCCCCCTCCTCGGCGGCCGGGACCGAGGCGGGGCAGGGCGGTGGCCGGGGCCGGGGCCACACGGGCCGGGCCCGCGGCGGGCCGACGCCGAGGGCCCGCCCCCGCGACAGCGGGAACGGGCCCTCGGCGTGCTGCCGGTCGATCCCGGCGGTCCCGGCGCCTAGGCGTCGAAGACCTCCGCGACGAGCTGTGCCTGCTCGGCCTGGTGGCGCTTGGCGGAGCCGACCGCGGGCGAGGAGCCGTGCGGCCGCGAGATGCGGCGCAGGCGCTCACCGTGCGGGACGTCGGCACCGACGGCCAGGTCCAGGTGGTCGATCAGGTTCAGACCGAGGAACGGCCAGGCACCCTGGTTCGCCGGCTCCTCCTGGGCCCACAGGTACTTCTCGGCGTTCGGGAACTTGGCGATCTCCGCCTGGAGCTCCTTGCCGGGAATCGGGTAGAGCCGCTCGATCCGGACGATCGCCGTGTCGGTCGCGCCGCGCTTCTCCCGCTCGGCGTCCAGGTCGTAGTAGACCTTGCCGGAGCAGAAGACGACCTTGCGGACCGCGTTCGCGTCCACCTTGGTGTCACCGATCACGGGACGGAAGCCGCCCGTGGTGAACTCTTCCGTCTTCGACGACGCCGCCTTCAGACGCAGCATCGACTTCGGGGTGAAGACGACCAGCGGCTTGTGGTGCGGGTTGTGGACCTGCCAGCGCAGCAGGTGGAAGTAGTTCGACGGCAGGGTCGGCATGGCGACCGTCATGTTGTTCTGCGCGCAGAGCTGGAGGAAGCGCTCGATCCGGGCCGAGGAGTGGTCCGGGCCCTGGCCCTCGTAGCCGTGCGGCAGCAGCAGCGTGACGCCGGAGGTCTGGCCCCACTTCTGCTCGGCGGAGGAGATGAACTCGTCGACGACCGTCTGGGCGCCGTTGACGAAGTCACCGAACTGCGCCTCCCACATGACCAGCGACTCCGGGCGGGCCAGGGAGTAGCCGTACTCGAAGCCCATCGCCGCGTACTCGCTCAGCAGCGAGTCGTAGACGTTGAAGCGGGCCTGGTCCTCGGAGAGGTAGAGCAGCGGGGTGTAGTCCTCGCCGGTCTCGCGGTCGATCAGCACCGCGTGGCGCTGGCCGAAGGTGCCGCGGCGGGAGTCCTGGCCGGCGAGCCGGACCGGGGTGCCCTCCATCAGCAGCGAGCCGATGGCGAGCGTCTCGCCCATGCCCCAGTCGATCGTGTCGTCCTCCACCTGGGCCGCGCGGCGCTGCAACTGCGGCAGCAGACGCGGGTGGACGGTGACCCGGTCGGGGATGTTGACCTGCGACTCGGCGATCCGCTTGACGACCTCCTGGGAGATCGCGGTGTCCAGGGAGACCGGGAACTCCGCCTTGGGCTGCGGCACCTCGGGCGCCGCCGGCGCGGTCGTGGCGTCGCGGACCTCGGTGAAGACCTTCTCGAGCTGGCCCTGGAAGTCCTGGAGCGCCTGCTCGGCCTCTTCCAGCGTGATGTCGCCGCGACCGATGAGCGACTCGGTGTAGAGCTTGCGCACCGAGCGCTTCTTGTCGATCAGGTCGTACATCAGCGGCTGGGTGAAGGCCGGGTTGTCGGACTCGTTGTGGCCGCGGCGGCGGTAGCAGATCAGGTCGATGACGACGTCCTTGTTGAACGCCTGGCGGAACTCGAAGGCGAGGCGCGCGACGCGCACCACGGCCTCCGGGTCGTCACCGTTCACGTGGAAGATCGGCGCCTCGATCATGCGGGCCACGTCGGTGGCGTACATGGAGGAGCGGGCCGACTCCGGCGCGGCGGTGAAGCCGACCTGGTTGTTGATGACGATGTGCACCGTGCCGCCGGTGCGGTAGCCGCGGAGCTGCGACATGTTGAGCGTCTCGGCGACCACACCCTGGCCGGCGAACGCCGCGTCACCGTGCAACTGGACCGGCAGGACCGTGAAGTCCGTACCGCCCTTGTTGATGATGTCCTGCTTGGCGCGCGAGATGCCCTCGACGATCGGGTCGACGGCCTCCAGGTGGGAGGGGTTGGCGGCCAGCGAGACCTTGATCTGCTCGCCGTCCAGGCCGGTGAAGACGCCCTCGGCACCCAGGTGGTACTTCACGTCGCCGGAGCCGTGCATCGACTTCGGGTCGAGGTTGCCCTCGAACTCCCGGAAGATCTGCGCGTAGGACTTGCCGACGATGTTGGCGAGGACGTTCAGCCGGCCGCGGTGGGCCATGCCGATGACGACCTCGTCCAGCCGGGACTCGGCCGCGGAGTCGATGACCGCGTCCAGCAGCGGGATGACGGACTCGCCGCCCTCCAGCGAGAAGCGCTTCTGGCCGACGTACTTCGTCTGCAGGAACGTCTCGAACGCCTCGGCGGAGTTCAGCCGGCGCAGGATGCGCAACTGCTCCTCGCGCTCGGGCGACTTGTGGGTGCGCTCGACGCGGTCCTGGATCCACTTGCGCTGCTTGGGGTCCTGGATGTGCATGAACTCGATGCCGGTGGTGCGGCAGTAGGAGTCACGCAGCACGCCCAGGATGTCGCGCAGCTTCATCATGGACTTGCCGGCGAAGCCGCCGACCGCGAACTCGCGCTCCAGGTCCCACAGGGTGAGGCCGTGCTCGATGATGTCGAGGTCGGGGTGCTTGCGCTGGTGGTACTCCAGCGGGTCGGTGTCGGCCATGACGTGGCCGCGGACCCGGTAGGAGTGGATCAGGTCGAAGACCCGCGCGGCCTTGGTGACGTCGTCCTCGTGGGAGACGTCGATGTCGCGCAGCCAGCGGACCGGCTCGTACGGAATCCGCAGCGACTTGAAGATGTCGTCGAAGAAGTCGCTCTCGCCCAGCAGGAGCTGGCTCATGACCCGCAGGAACTCGCCGGAGGCGGCGCCCTGGATCACGCGGTGGTCGTACGTGCTGGTCATCGTCATGACCTTGGAGATGCCCAGCTTGTTCAGGGTGTCCTGGCTGGTGCCCTGGAACTCCGCCGGGTAGTCCATCGCGCCGACGCCGAGGATGAGGCCCTGACCGGGCATCAGGCGCGGCACGGAGTGGACGGTGCCGATGCCGCCCGGGTTCGTCAGCGACGCGGTGACTCCGGTGAAGTCGTCCATCGTCAGCTTGTTGTCGCGGGCCCGGCGGACGATGTCCTCGTAGGCCTGCCAGAACTCGAAGAAGGTGAGCGTCTCGGCCTTCTTGATGGCGGCGACGACGAGCTGGCGGTCGCCGTTGGGCTTCACCAGGTCGATGGCCAGACCGAGGTTGACGTGCTCGGGCTTGACCAGCGTCGGCTTGCCGTCCTTCTCCGCGTAGGAGTAGTTCATCGACGGCATGGCCTTGAGGGCCTGCACCATGGCGTACCCGATGAGGTGGGTGAAGGAGACCTTCCCACCGCGGGCGCGCTTGAGGTGGTTGTTGATGACGATGCGGTTGTCGAACAGCAGCTTCACCGGGACCGCGCGCACGGACGTGGCCGTCGGCAGCTCCAGGGAGGCGTTCATGTTCTTCGCGACGGCGGCCGAGGGGCCGCGCAGCGTGACCAGCTCCGGACCGGACGGCACCTGGCCGTCGGCCTTGGCCTTGTCCTTCGCCGCGGGCTTGGCCGCAGGAGCCGGCTTGGCGGGCGCCGGAGCGCTCGCGGCGGGCTTCGCCGGCGCCGCGGGGGCCGCCGGGGTGGCGGCCGCCGGCGTGGCCGGTGCGGGGGTGGCCGGGGCGGCAGGGGTGGCCTGCGGCGGAGCCGGGGCCTGCTGGGACGCGGCCGGGGCGGCCGGCGCGGGGGCGGAGCCCTCCGCCGGCTGGGTCGGCGTGGTGACGCCGCCCGGCTTGTAGTCGGCGAAGAAGTCCCACCAGGCTCGGTCTACCGAGTTCGGGTCCTGGAGGTACTGCTGGTAGATCTCGTCGACGAGCCACTCATTGGGACCGAACGCGGCGGCAGGGTTCTTACCCTGCCCCTCTTGGTCGGTCGAGATGCTCGAGCTGTTGGGGGACTGTAGCGACACGGCGGCAACCGCCCTCTTCCGCTTCCTAAGGTGGTGGACAGCGGGAATAAAGGCTACGCCTCTTGTGACCTTCGGTGCAGTCCGGGAGGGCCACTCGTCGCGCACGTCACATTCACCGGAGTGTTTCGGGGCATGACTTGGCGGGAAACACACGGAGTTTGACTACGTGAGGTAGAACTCATCGCCGTCGCACCCCCGGAGTGAGTGCTTCCACCAGCGACCCTACGCCACGAGACGTCAACCGCGAGCTGACTCGATCCCCGGAAGGGTGACGCGGATGCGGCACCCACGGGGTGATTCGGCCACGCCGATGCGTCCGCCGTGCAGATCCACCGCCCAGCGCGCGATGGCCAGGCCCAGGCCCGTACCGCCGTCGGCACCGGGGCCGGAGGGGACCGGACCGCCGCGGTTGAAGCGTTCGAAGACCCGGTAGCGCTCCGACTTCGGGATGCCCGGCCCCTCGTCCTGCACCTCCAGCTCCAGGCTCTCGGGGCCCTCACCGCGCCGGGCGCGGACCGTGACCCGGCCGTGCCGGGGGCTGTGCTTGATCGCGTTGTCGATGAGATTCGCCACGACCTGGTGCAGCCGCTCGGCGTCGGCGTGCGCGGTCAGCTCGGGCGGCGAGACGTCGAGGTGGAGATGGACGTCCGTACGGCTGTGGGTCCCGGAGCCGGCCAGTCCCGCCAGCCCGGAGAGCGTGGAGGCGCCGCGGCTCATGTTGGCCTCCTTCAGCACCCCGGACAGATACGGCCAGACCTCGAAGCGGCGGGCGTGCAGCGGCACCACGCCGTTGTCCAGCCGGGACAGGTCCAGCAGGTGCTCGACCAGCCGGCCCAGCCGCTCGGTCTGCTTCAGCGCCGTCCGCATCGTCTCGGGATCGGCCCGCGAGACGCCGTCCACGACGTTCTCCAGCACCGCCCGCAGCGCCGCGATCGGGGTGCGCAGTTCGTGCGAGACGTTGGCGACCAGTTCCTTGCGATGGGTGTCCACCGCCTCCAGGTCGGCCGCCATCCGGTTGAAGGCGTCGGCCAGGTCGCCGAACTCGTCGCGGCGCCCGGAGCGCACCCGGCGGGTGTAGTCACCGTGCGCCATGGACCGCGTCACGTCCGTCATCTCGCCGAGCGGCGCGGTGAGATTGTTCGCCACGAACTGCGTCACCAGCAGCGACGCGATGATCGAGAAGATCGTGATCACCCGCAGCTCGGTCGCCGAGTGCATCGCGACGAAGACCAGCAGCGTCGTGAGGATCACCGAGATGATCACCAGCGCGCCGAGCGCGGCCTTGACGGAGCGGTAGGGGTCCAGCGGCCGCAGCCCCTCCCAGACCCGCTCCCACAGCCCGTGGGCGGGCACGCGCCACCGCCGCGTCATGCGGGCGGGGTCTCCAGGGCGTACCCCACGCCGTGGACCGTGCGGATGCGCTCGGCGCCGATCTTGCGGCGCAGGGCCTTGATGTGGCTGTCGACCGTACGGGTCCCGGAGGCGTCCGCCCAGTCCCACACCTCCGCCAGGAGCTGCTCGCGGGAGAGCACCGCGCGGGGCGTGTTCGCCAGGCAGACCAGCAGGTCGAACTCGGTGGGGGTCAGGTGCACGTCCGTGCCGCGCACCCGCACCCGGCGCTGCGCGTGGTCGATCTCCAGCTCGCCCAGCCGCAGGATGCCGCTGCGCGGGGTGTGCGCGGCCAGCGCGGCGCGCTCGACGCGGCGCAGCAGGACGTGCACCCGGGCGGCCAGCTCCCGCATGGAGAACGGTTTGGTCATGTAGTCGTCCGCGCCGACCCCGAGGCCGACCAGCATGTCGGTCTCGTCGTCGCGGGCGGTGAGCATCATCACCGGCACCGGTCGCTGGGCCTGCACCCGGCGGCACACCTCCAGGCCGTCGAAGCCCGGCAGCATCACATCGAGGACCAGCAGATCGGGCTGCCACGCCTCGGCGGTCTCCACGGCGGCGGGACCGTCCGTGGCGGTCTGCACCTGGAATCCCTCGGCGCGCAGCCGGGCCGCGATGGCGTCGACGATCGTCGGGTCGTCCTCCACGACCAGCACCCGGCGCTGGGCGCCCGGCGTGGCCGCGGCGGTGCCGCCCTGGGTTGTCTGAGTCTGGTCCATCGCCCGCCCCTGCATGTCCCTGCGTGGTCGCGTACTGCTGGGCAGCAGCGTAAGGGCACGGTGTGACTGTCGGCTACGCGCCCTTGCGCGCGAGATGGACGACGTCGGGGACGCCTCGGACAACGGGGATCTCTTCCGTCCGTACCCCGCTGAACCCGGCATTTCGCAGGGCCCGCTCGAAGGCCGGCGAAGGCCGCGCGGACCATACGGCGAGCACGCCGCCGGGCGTCAGCCGGTCCCGGCAGGCGGTGAGGCCGGCGGGGGAGTAGAGGTCGTCGTTGTCCTGGGTGACGGTCCAGTCCGGGCCGTTGTCGATGTCCAGGCACAGCGCGTCGAAGGTGTCGCCGCCCGCTCCGCCGCGGAGATGGGCGACCAGGTCGGTGTGCAGGATCTCGGTGCGCGGATCGGCCAGCGCCGCGGCCGAGACGGCCGACAGGGGGCCCTCGCGGTGCCAGTCGATGACGGCCTGCTCCCGCTCGGCGACGGCGATGCGGCCCCAGCGCGGCTCGGCCGCCGCCCGGGCCAGGGAGAAGCCGACGCCCAGGCCGCCGATCAGGACGGCGGGCCGCCGCCGGCCGGCCGGCAGCTCGGCCAGCGCGGCGTCGATCAGCAGCCGCTCGGAGCGGCCGTCGGAGGTGTCCATCAGGAAACAGCCGTTGGCGATGATCTCGTAGACCGGCGCGCCGGGGCCGTCGGGTCCCTCGCCGGTCCCGCCCCGCTGCCGCAGCACCACCTCGCCGTACGGGCCCTCGCGGCGGTCGAGCGTGCGCGGGGCGACAGGAGTAACGGAAGCCATGTGGCCATTTTGGCCAACAGCGCGGCGCCGGTCCAACCTTTTGGCGAGCGAGCCGTCCGCGCTCCGCGCTGACGTGGCATATCTCATGAAGGTTGCTCCATGTGAGGCACCTCACTCTCACAGCGGGCTCATGGATTGAGCGTGCAGGCTGGGCGCGCACGTTGGTCAGGACGACGGGTCAGACGGGTCACGGACGGAAGGGGCACCGATGGTGAACGGGAAGCGGGCCGCCGGTGCGCGGCTGTGGCGGCTGCTGCCCACTCCTGTCGGCGCCCCCTTCACCTTCGCCTACGCCGCCCTCCTCGCCGGGACCTCGCTCTTCGCCGAGTACGCCGACCCCGCGCTGGTCTCCGATCTGCTGCGCGGCTCCAGCACCGACGTCGTCCACCTCGCGCACACCCCGCTGCTGGTGCTCGTCGCCAGCGCCCTGTGGATAGCCGGCGGACTGACCTCGGCCTACGCCGTCGGCCTGCTCTTCGTCCTGACCGCCCTGGAGCGGCGGATCGGCGGCCTGCGCGCGGCCGCGGTCTTCTTCGGCGGCCACGCGCTGGCCACCCTCGCCACCGAACTGCCCGTCGGCTTCGCGGTCGCCGCCGGCGGCCTGCCGGAGACCTCCCTGCACCGTCTCGACTACGGCATCAGCTTCGGCGTGATGACCTGCGCCGGCGCCCTGGCCGGCCTGCTGCCGGCCTGGTCCGGCCGGACGCTGCTGGCCGGCGCCGGCTACCTGGTCGTCACCGGCCTGCTCGCCTACGCCGACCCGGTGTCGGACTGGGGCCATCTGCTCTCGCTCGCCCTGGGGGTGGCGAGCCGGCCGCTGCTGCGCCGCTGGCGCTCCCGGCACGCCTGCGCCCCCGCCCTCCTCGGCGATCTGGGACATCCGGCGCTGCGCGGCGCCCGCACCCTTTGACACCGGCGCGACCTGCCGGCCAGCCCACCGGGCGCAGCCGTAACGACAGGGCGCGGCCGTAACGACAGGGCGCGGCCGTAACGACAGGGCGCGGCCGTAACGACAGGGCGCAGCCGTGACGACAGGGCACAGCCGTAAGCGGGAGCCCGCCCGCCGGTCAGCCGAGCCAGATCAGCATTCCGTCGCCGTCCCCCGCCGCGGCCCGGAAGAACAGCCGCAGGGCGTCGTAGTGCTCGCGCACGTAGTCCAACGACTCCCCGCGCTCCCAGACAATGGCCGGATACACCTGGGCGGTGGCGAGATCGCCCGGGGTGGCACTGGCGGTCAGGCGCGCGCCGGAGAGGTCCTCCATCGCCTCCGCGGCCACCCGCACCCGCTCGGGGGTGAGGTATCCGGGCGGACCGTAACCCCAGTCCTCGCAGTCCGGTATCCGCTCCTCGCCGTGGACGACGTCCACGGGAAAGGCCGAACGGCGCAGCAGGAAACCGAGCGCGTCCCACGCCTTGTCGATGTCCAGGCAGCGGGCCCGCGCCGGATCCGTCCCCGCCGCTTCCGCGTCCATCCGCTCGCCGACCAGCTCCAGCGCCCACTCGGGATCACCGAGCGCCCGGTCGAGTTCGGCGGCCGTCACGCGTGCGTACTCTCCGATCATGCTCATGCTCCGGATGCTAGGGGCGGCCACTGACAACGCCCGGCGCACGCGCGGCTCCTGGGAGAATGGCCCTCCCTTCCGGGTGCGGCACGCCGCCGCGCCCGCCGGTAGCAGGAGTACCCCACCGTGTCCCACGACCACGCCCAGCAGGCCCCCGGCCTCGCCGACCCCGCCCTGCGCGCCGACTGCGGCGACTGCTTCGGGCTGTGCTGCGTGGCGCTGCCGTTCGCGGCCTCCGCGGACTTCGCGATCGACAAGGCCGCCGGCCGGCCCTGCCCCAACCTGGGCCCGGACTTCGGCTGCGGCATCCACGCCGACCTGCGCGAGCGCGGCTTCTCCGGCTGCACCGTCTTCGACTGCTTCGGCGCTGGCCAGAAGGTCTCCCAGGTCACCTTCGGCGGACAGGACTGGCGGCGGGCCCCCGGCACCGCCCGCCAGATGTTCGACGTCTTCCCCGTCGTGCGGCAGCTCCACGAACTGCTCTGGTACGTCACCGAGGCGCTGAACCTGCCGGCGGCCCGCCCGGTCCACGCCGCGCTGCGCGAGGCCCGGGAGAAGACCGAACTCCTCACCCTCTCCGGCGCGGAGGAACTCTCCCGGCTCGACGTGCCCGCCCACCGGGGCGAGGTCAACACCCTGCTGCTGCGCACCAGCGAACTCGTCCGGGCCGGGGTGCCCGGCCGCAAGAAGGACCGCCGGGGCGCCGACCTGATCGGTGCCCGCCTGCGAGGCGCGGGCCTGCGCGGCGCCAACCTCCGCGGGGCCTGTCTCATCGCCGCCGACCTGCACGGCGCCGACCTGCGCACGGCCGACCTGATCGGCGCCGACCTGCGCGACGCCTCCCTCACCGCCGCCGACCTCACCGGCGCCCTGTTCCTCACCCAGCCCCAGGTCAACGCCGCCAAGGGCGACGCGGCCACGAAGCTGCCGCCGCACCTGGACCGGCCCGCGCACTGGTGAACCGGCGTCCGACGCCCTCCCCTTGTGATCGCTGACAGCGAACGCGTCGAAGGGAACATCTCCCGAGGCCCAGGCATTGAGTGGGTACAGCTCAACTTGCCTGCCGAAGGGGAGATCATGGCTTCCACGTCCACACCGCTCACCCTGCCCGTGCTGCCTCTCGACGACGAGGTCGTCCTGCCCGGCATGGTGGTGCCACTGGACCTGTCCGACGCGGAGGTACGGGCCGCGGTCGAAGCGGCGCAGGCCGCCGCCGAGTCAGGTGACAAGCCCCGCGTGCTTCTTGTGCCGCGGGTCGACGGGACGTACGCGGCCATCGGCACGCTGGGGCGGATCGAGCAGGTGGGGCGGCTCTCCGACGGCGATCCCGGGGCGCTCATCCGGGGCCTGGGCCGAGTGCGGATCGGTTCGGGGACGACCGGGCCGGGTGCCGCGCTCTGGGTGGAGGGGACCACCGTCGAGGAGACGGTGCCCACCGCGCCCGACGGGAAGGGGCTGCCCGGGGCGGTCGGCGAGCTGGTCACCGAATACAAGGCCCTGGCCACCAGTTGGCTGAAGAAGCGCGGCGCCTGGCAGGTCGTGGACCGCGTGCAGCAGATCGAGGACGTCTCGGCGCTCGCGGACAACTCCGGCTACTCACCGTTCCTGACGACGGACCAGAAGATCCGCCTGCTGGAGACCGCCGACCCGGTCGCGCGTCTGAAGTTCGCCACCGAGGCGCTGCGCGAGCACCTCGCCGAGCAGGACGTCGCCGAATCCATCGCCAAGGACGTCCAGGCGGGCGTCGACAAACAGCAGCGCGAGTTCCTGCTGCGGCGCCAGATGGAGGCCGTCCGCAAGGAACTCGCCGAGCTCAACGGCGATCCCGAGGACGAGAGCGACGACTACCGCGCCCGGGTGGAGGCCGCCGCGCTGCCCGAGGACGTTCGCAAGGCCGCGCTGAAGGAGGTCGACAAGCTGGAGCGGGCCAGCGACCAGAGCCCCGAGGGCTCCTGGATCCGCACCTGGCTGGACACCGTCCTGGAACTGCCCTGGAACGAACGCACCGAGGACGCCTACGACATCTCCGGCGCCCGGCAGGTGCTGGACGCCGACCACTCCGGCCTGGACGACGTCAAGGAGCGCATCACCGAATACCTCGCGGTCCGCAAGCGGCGGGCCGAGCGCGGCCTCGGGCTGGTCGGCGGGCGCCGCGGCGGCGCGGTGCTGGCGCTCGTCGGGCCGCCCGGCGTCGGCAAGACCTCCCTCGGCGAATCCGTCGCCCGGGCCATGGGGCGCCGGTTCGTCCGGGTCGCGCTCGGCGGCGTGCGCGACGAGGCGGAGATCCGCGGCCACCGGCGCACCTACGTCGGCGCGCTGCCCGGCCGGATCGTCCGCGCCATCAAGGAGGCCGGGTCGATGAACCCGGTGGTGCTGCTGGACGAGATCGACAAGGTGGGCTCCGACTTCCGGGGCGACCCGGCCGCCGCCCTCCTGGAGGTACTGGACCCGGCGCAGAACCACACCTTCCGCGACCACTACCTGGAGGTCGAACTCGACCTCAGCGACGTCGTCTTCCTGGCCACCGCGAACGTCCTCGAAGCCATCCCCGAGCCGCTGCTGGACCGGATGGAGCTGGTCCGGCTCGACGGGTACACCGAGGACGAGAAGGTCACCATCGCGCGGGACCACCTGCTGCCGCGCCAGTTGGAGCGGGCCGGTCTGGAGCCCGGCGAGGTGACGCTCCAGGAGCCGGCGCTGCGCAAGCTGGCGGGCGAGTACACCCGTGAGGCGGGCGTACGGAACCTGGAGCGGGCCGTCGCCAGGCTGCTGCGCAAGGTCGCGGCCCAGCACGAACTGGGCGAGCGCGAGCTTCCCTTCACCGTCGGTGTGGAGCAGTTGCGGCCGCTGATCGGGCGCCCGCACCACACACCCGAGTCGGCACAGGACCCGACCGAGCGGCGCACGGCGGTGCCCGGTGTGGTGACCGGGCTCGCGGTCACCGGCGCCGGCGGTGACGTCCTCTACGTCGAGGCGTCGCTGGCCGACCCCGAGACCGGCGCGTCCGGGCTCCAGCTCACCGGCCAGCTCGGTGACGTGATGAAGGAGTCGGCGCACATCGCGCTGTCGTTCCTGCGCTCGCACGGCGCGGAACTGGAGCTTCCGGTCGCCGATCTCAAGGACCGGGGCGTGCACCTGCACGTACCGGCCGGCGCCGTCCCCAAGGACGGCCCGAGCGCGGGCGTGACGATGACGACCGCGCTGGCGTCGCTGCTGTCGGGCCGCCAGGTGCGCCCGGACGTGGCGATGACCGGCGAGGTCTCGCTGACCGGGCGGGTGCTGCCGATCGGCGGCGTGAAGCAGAAGCTGCTGGCCGCGCATCGGGCCGGGATCACGACCGTGATCATCCCCAAGCGCAACGAGCCGGACCTGGACGACGTGCCGGCGGAGATCCTCCGGAAGCTGGAGGTCCACCCGGTCGCGGACGTCCGGCAGGTCCTGGAGCTGGCGCTGACGCCGGCCACGGCCGGTGCCGCGCCGGAGGTCCCCGCCGCGGCGTGACGGACGCGGCGGGGACACGGCAGGGGCCTCTCCCGCAATCGCTCGTGCGGGAGAGACCCTTCTCGGTCGCGGGGGGGGGGGGGGGGGGGGGGGGGGGGGGGGGGGGGGGGGGGGGGGGGGGGGGGGGGGGGGGGGGGGGGGGGGGGGGGGGGGGGGGGGGGG
>NZ_JBVIHH010000003.1:420475-516805 GCF_055570395.1 Streptomyces sp. NPDC031210 | reverse complement strand
CCCCCCCCCCCCCCCCCCCCCCCCCCCCCCCCCCCCCCCCCCCCCCCCCCCCCCCCCCCCCCCCCCCCCCCCCCCCCCCCCCCCCCCCCCCACCCGCCGGCGCTGCGCCCCTCCCACCGCGGTGCCATCCTGGAGGGGAGACACGGAGGTCGGGCGCCATGGGCTTCTACACCGAACGCATCGTGCCGCGGATCGTCAACGCCGCCTGCGGGGTCAAGACGACGCACCCGCTACGCCGGCGTGTCTGCGAGGGCCTGCGCGGCGAGATCCTTGAGATCGGCTTCGGCTCCGGGCACAACGTTCCCTTCTACCCGCCGGCCGTGACCGGCGTCGCCGCGGTCGAGCCGTCCGACCTCGGCTGGAAACTCGCCGGCGAGCGCATCGCGGCGTCCAGCGTCCCGGTGCGCCGCGCCGCGCTGGACGGGCAGTCCCTGCCCTTCGACGCCGACAGCTTCGACGCGGCCCTGTCCACCTGGACGCTGTGCACCATCCCCGACGCCGACGCCGCCCTGCGCGAGGTCCGCCGCGTCCTCAAACCCGGCGGCACCCTGCACTTCATCGAACACGGGCTGGCGCCCGAAGAGGACGAAACCGTGCGCCGCTGGCAACGCCGCCTGGAGCCGATGGAGAAACGGCTCTTCGACGGCTGCCACCTCACCCGGCCGATCGCCGACCTGGTGACGGGCGCGGGCTTCACGATCACCGAACTCGACGTGTTCTACGAGAAGGGCGCCCCGAAGCCCATGGGAGCCGACTCCCTCGGCACAGCCGTGGCCCCCTAGCCCGCCCGGCCTTCCCGGCCGTCGGAGCCGTCAGAGAGTGACGATCTTCTCCGCGTCGGCGTAGTGGTCGCCGGCCGGCGTGACGATGCTCGCGACGACCTTGACGTCCTCGCCCTTACGGAAGGAAGCCCCCGGCGCCGGGCGCAGGACGAGCCGCTCGACGTGCCGGTCCGCGTCGCACACCAGCTTGCCGTTGGCGAGGGTGGCACTGGCGGTGGCGGGACGGGTGGCGTCCGGCGAGTCGAGGTTCGTCGCGGTGGTGGCCACGTGCACATCCGAACCCGGGTCGCAGGAGTAGGTGATGACGGCCTTGATGACGGGCGCGTGCCGCGTGTCGAGGGTGACCTTGCCCAGCGCCATGGAGTTGGCCTTGGCGGCGGCCGGGGAGGCCGCGGCGACGGCGCCCGTGGTGAGCAGGAGGGCGGCGACGGCGGTGCCGGTGACACGGTGGCTGAGGCGAGACGGCTTCACTGGTGGGTTCCTCTGTTCTGGCTGGTGGGTTTCGGTCGCCGCGCCGCGCTGGGTGCGCTGTACGGCGCCGCGCTTGTTTTGATCGCGCCGGGCGCCGTCGGGTTGCCTCGTGGAGGACATCTGTCCGATTCCTCACAGGCTTTGCCGATAACCGCCGGTCCGGACCGTCACCCCGCCGATCCTTCCCCAGGGCGGGGAGGCGGACGAACGGGCGGCCACGGCACCCGCCGTGACCGCCCGTTCGCCGGATCAGGCGCCCGGCGGCACCCGCGACGGCCGCCCGGACCCGCGGGTGAGGCGGTAGCCCCCGATGCCGGCGAGAGCCGCGAGGACTCCGCCCGCCGCGGTCCAGATCCAGCGGTCGGACCAACGGCCCGACGACCACCCGCCCTCCGGCTCGCTCAGGGCCGCGGACCGCGGGGCGGAGGCGCTCGCCGAGGGCTCCGGCGTCGCGGTGGCGACGCCGGGCACCAGGGGAGCGGCGAGCGCGCCGTCCACCGCGTGGGCGCCGCCCGCGTCCGCCGCCGAGACCTCGACCGCGGCACGGATCGGCAGCCCCAGGTCGTCCTGCGGCAGGTCGGCGACCGTCAGGCGCAGGTAGTAGCTGCCCGGCAGCGGATCGTTCGACCAGGGCTCCGCCCAGGCCCGGACCGTCCGCAGGGTGCAGGACAGTTCGACCGAGCCGGCGTCCTTGGCCGCGGCCTTGGTCTGCGCGCCGTACACGCACGGCTGACGGCGGCGCAGCCCGTCGTAGACGTCGAGCCGCCAGGTCGCCGCACCGTGCCGGGCGGCCTCGGGCAGCGTCACCTCGGCCTTGACCGTGGCGCGTTGCCCCGCGTCCACGGGCAGCACCCAGTAGAGGTAGTCGCCGGTGGAGGCGCTCGCCGTGGCCCGCTGGTCGGGCTTGATGGCGGTCGCCGTACGGAACGAGGTGCCGGCTTCCGTCGGAGCGGCCGCCTCACCCTCGCCCTCCGCGGCGCTCGCGCTCGCACTCGGGTCCGGTGAAGGGCTGTCGGCGAACGCCGTTCCCGCCGCCACGCCGAAGAGGCCGGCGCTCAGCACAAGAGCGGTCGTCACCGCGCTTACGATCCGCATCAGTTGGTCCTCCAGACGGTGACACGCCAACGGGAAATCCAGCCCCACAGCAGACCGGCGACCAGTCCCGCGAGGACCAGCGCGCCCAGCAGCCACCCACCGCGGCCCAGACCGAAGGACGCCGCGTCGGAGGCGTCGTCGGGCCCGTCCACGACGTCGATGGTCAGCTCGACGGGCAGGCCCGGGTCGGTCTTGACGGAAGCGGGCGCCGAGAAGGAGTTGCTGACCCGCAGGCAGACGGTCTCGGCCGCCGGCTTGGCGTCCCCGTCCTCAGACGCCAGTTGTGCCTTGGGGTAGCGCAGCCCCGAGGAGATGACGTCGGTACGGCCGTCGCCGGCCTCCGAGCCACGGACGATCTCCCGGCCGTGCACGGTGGAGGCTTGCAGCAGAACCCCGTAGTCGTCGTTCACCGCCCGGTCGGCGGCGACGCTCACCGACGCGCGCAGCTCCTGGCCCGGCATGACCTCCACCCGGTACCAGCGGTGCTCGGCGAACTTCTCCCGGTCGCTGTAGAGACCGGCCTTCAGTGTCGGGGCGCCGGCGCACTCCTGTGCTCCCTTGGTCGCCACCGGAGTGACGACGGGATGCGCGGCCCGGTCCACCAACTGGTGGACACGGTCGCGCAGTTCGGCGGTGTGCTGGATGGAGGTGTAGGTGCCGCCGGTCGCCTCGGCGATGCAACTGAGCTGGTTACGTGTCTTGGCGTCCGGCAGCAGCCCGAGGGTGTCGACGGTGAGGTGGATGCCCTTCGCGGCGATGTCGCGGGCCACCTGGCAGGGGTCGAGCGGGGCGCAGGTGTCCTCGCCGTCCGTGATGAGCACGATCCGGCTGGGCGCGTCGCCGCCTTCGAGGTCGCGGGCCGCGCCCAGCAGTGCGGGGCCGATGGGCGTCCAGCCGGTGGGGGCGAGGGTCGCCACCGCCGTCTTCGCCTCCGTGCGGTTCAGCGGCCCCACCGGGTAGAGCTGGCGGGTGTCCTTGCAGCCGACCTTCCGGTCCTCGCCGCGGTAGTTGGCGCCCAGCGTGCGGATGCCGAGCTGGACCTCGTCCGGCACGGCGTCCAAAACCTCGTTGAACGCCTGCTTCGCCGCGGCCATCCGGCTCTTGCCGTCGATGTCGCGGGCCCGCATCGAGCCGCTGACGTCGAGCGTCAACTCGACCTTGGGAGCGGACCCGGTCTCTGGTTCATCGGCGGCGACGGGTGTGGGGAGCAGCCCGACACTCAGTGCGGCAAGCAGCCCGCACACCCCGGCCGCCAGCCGTTTTCTTATGATCATCGCCGGATCGTATTGAGATTTCCCCCGCGCTCCAAACGGGCCGTCAGTATCTCCCCGCCGGCGGCCCGGCGAACTGGCCGCCGGCCCGCCGGAACGGTCTTACGCCCACACCGTCCAGGCCGGCGCGGAGCCCCGCTCCACCCCGCTCTTCGCGACAACTTCGCCCACTGTCGGCCAATTACCGACCGGCGCACAACCGAGCCCTGAACCCGCCCGTCCTACCGCATACACCTGTACTTCACGCTTATTCGGAGGTATGTCATGCGACGGTTGGGAACCGCGGCCGCGGTGCTGGTACTGGCGGGGACCGGCGTGGCGGGTACGGCCGGAGCGGCCGGGGCCGCTACCGGGACGGCGGGCAAGGCCGCCACCGCCGCGGCCTGCTCGACGGTCTGGGGCAGCGGCGACAAGTCCGCCACGGACGCCGGCGCCAAGCCGCTGAAGACCATCAAGACCAGCCGGAACGCCTGTTACGACCGGATGGTCTTCGAGGTCGGTGGCGCGACCCGCGACGTCGGCTACCACGTCGGTTACGTCAGCACGTTCCACCAGGACGGCTCCGGTGAGCGCATACCGGTCAAGGGTGGCGCGATCCTGCAGATCTACGTGTCGGCGCCGAGCTACGACCCGGCGACCGGGAAGGCGACCTACACCGCGAAGGCCGGACAGTCGCTGCCCGGCGTGCGCCTGGCCGGCTACAAGACGTTCAAGGACACCAAGTTCGGGGCGAGCTTCGAGGGCCAGACCCAGGTCGGCCTGGGCGTACGCGCCAAGCTGCCGTTCCGGGTGCTGCGGTCGGGCCACCAGCTCATCGTGGACGTCGCGCACGTCTGGTGAGGCGCGCCACCGGCGGGCGGCGCGGCGGGCCGGGCACGGGTGACCGCGCCCGGCCCGGCTCGTGCCCGGCCCCCGGAGGGACGCTCAGGCGTCGATGATGACGGGGATGATCAGCGGCTTGCGCCGGTGGGTGCGGAACGCCCAGGCCGCCACGGCGCGGGCGATGAGCTGTTCGAGCTGGTGCGCGTCGCCGACGCCTTCCTCGGCCGCCGTCGCCAGCGTCTTCTCGATCACCGGAATGACCGGCTCGAAGGTCGTGTCGTCGTGGACGAACCCGCGGGCCAGGAAGTCCGGGGCCTCGGCCAGCGCGCCGGTGTCGGCGTCAACGATGGCCACCACCGTGATCACGCCTTCCTCGGCGAGCGTGAGACGGTCCTTGAGGGACGCCTCGGTGGCGCCGCCGACCGTCATGCCGTCCACGTAGACGTAGCCGGCGGGCACCTTGCCGGTGACGGAGGCGCGGCCGTCCACGAGGTCGACGACGACGCCGTCCTCGGCGATGACCACCCGGTCGGGGTCGACGCCGGTGCGGATCGCGAGATCGCCGTTGGCCCGCAGATGCCGGAACTCGCCGTGCACGGGCATCACGTGTCGGGGCTTGACGATGTTGTAGCAGTAGACGAGCTCACCGGCGCTGGCGTGTCCGGAGACATGCACCTTGGCGTTGCCCTTGTGGACGACGTTGGCGCCCCACCGGGTCAGTCCGTTGATCACCCGGTAGATGGCGTTCTCGTTGCCCGGGATGAGCGAGCTGGCGAGCAGGACGGTGTCGCCCTTGCCGATGCGGATCATGTGGTCGCGGTTGGCCATGCGGGACAACGCCGCCATCGGCTCGCCCTGGGACCCGGTGCACACCAGGGTGATCTTGTGGTCGGGCAGCTTCTCCAGTTCCTTCATGCCGACCACGAGCCCCTGCGGGACCTTCAGATAGCCCAGTTCGCGGGCGATACCCATGTTGCGGACCATCGACCGGCCCACGAAGGCGACCTTGCGGCCGTGCTGGTGGGCCGCGTCCAGGACTTGCTGGATGCGGTGCACATGGCTGGCGAAGCTGGAGACGATGACGCGCCGCGGCGCGGTCCGCAGGACCTGCTCGATCGCGGGGTTCAGCTCGCGTTCGGAGGTGGTGAAGCCGGGCACCTCGGCGTTGGTGGAGTCGGTGAGGAACACATCGACGCCCTCCTCGCCGAGCCGGGCGAAGGCGCGCAGGTCGGTGATGCGGTCGTCGAGAGGGAACTGGTCCATCTTGAAGTCACCGGTGTGCAGCACCATCCCGGCGCTGGTGCGGATCGCGACCGCGAGGCTGTCCGGGATGGAGTGGTTGACCGCCACGAATTCGCAGTCGAACGGCCCGAACCCGCGCCGGTCGCCCTCGCGCACCCGTGCCGTACGCGGCTTGATGCCGTGCTCCTTGAGCTTGGCCTCCAGGAAAGCCAGCGTCAGCTTCGAGCCGACGACGGGGATGTCCGCCCGCTCGCGCAGCAGGTACGGCATGGCGCCGATGTGGTCCTCGTGGCCGTGCGTCAGCACCACGGCGACGATGTCGTCCAGGCGGTCCCGGATCGAGGTGAAGTCCGGCAGGATCACGTCCACGCCGGGCTGGGTCTCTTCGGGGAACAGCACGCCGCAGTCGACGATCAGCAGCTTGCCGGCGTGCTCGAAGACGGTCATGTTGCGGCCGATCTCACCCAGGCCGCCGAGGGCGACGATCCTCAGCCCTCCAGGGGGCAGAGGTGGGGCGGCTTTCAGTTCTGGGTGTGGGTGACTCATACCTTGACGCTACCGGAGAGTCGCAGGGGTGATCCATCAACCACGCGATTGGCAGCGCGACGGGCCGCCCGGTCGCGCTGCGTCACCCGCGCCAGGAAGGCTTCCGCCCCCCGTACCGCATCGCCCGAGGTGAGGCGCCTGTCCCGCTTTCACTCAACTCTCGGTTAAGTCGATACGCGACACTATCCGTAAATGGGCTGGTGCGGCCCGTTCGTCACATGACAGGATGAGCGCGGCGATTGCGGTTGCCTTAACTGTTCGTTGGGCTTGATCGATAGGGGACGGCGGGTATGAGCGCGGGGGACGACAGCCGGTCCAAGGGGGCGGGCGGCGCGCTCGCGGAGCGGCTGAACCACCTCTTCGCGCACATGCACCCGCCCGGATCCCCGTACACCAACGCCTTCGTCGCCGAGGAGATCAGCGGCGGGGCGCAGGAGTACGGCGGGGTCACGGTCACCGAGCAGTATCTGTCGATGCTGCGCAACGGACGGCGTACGAACCCCAGCCCGGAACTGCTGCGCGCCCTGGCCAAGTTCTTCGCCGTGCCCGTCGGTTACCTGCTGGGCGACCTCCCGCAGCCCCAGGCCGCGCGGGTGGAGGAAGAGGTCCGCTTCCTCGCCGCCATGCGGGACCAGCGGGTGCGCGCCATCGCGCTGCGCTCGGTGGGGCTGCCGCCGGAGGTGCAGGACAGTCTGACGACCATCATCTCCCAGTTCCGGCAGCAGATGAACCTGCCGGACGGACCGCCCGAGCCGGGCGGTGAGCGGCCCGGTGAGTGACGCCACACGGACCGCTGAACGCGACGAGATCTTCGTCTTCTGGAAGCGGACCGGGTACGAGGACGGGACGAGCATGCGAGTGGGGCAGATACGCAGGCGGTGCAAGCGCCTCATCAAGGAGCTGGCACTGCCCGAGGCAACCGACCTGCGCGGGATGTGCGCCATCGTCGCCACCCGCGTGGCACGGCCCGTCCATCTGGTGCCGATGAGCCTGGACGGCGTGATCTCGGGCATGACGGCCGTCACCGACGACGGCTACTGGATCTTCTACGAACTCAAGACCTCCCCCTGGCACCAGGCCCACATCGTGCTCCACGAAGTGAGCCATCTGCTGCTCGGGCACGGCCAGGACCCGGCCGTCACCGAGGAAGCGCTGAAGGTCTGGACGCCCACCGTCGACGTGGCCACCGCCATGCGGCGCATGGGCCTGACCATGGGCTTCGCCCGGCACCACGGCTACGACAACCTCGCCGAGCGGGAGACCGAAGTCCTCGGCACGCTGTTGATGGAGCGGGTGGCGCCGTCCGCCGCCGAGAGCGAACTGCCCCTCGAGGAGCAGGCGGCCCAGCTTGCCGCGGCACTCGGCCCCGCGCTGCGCCACATCCGGCGGGCGCGGGAGACCTCGGCCGACGGCGACCCGGTGGGCGCGACGGAGGACGGAGAGCGACGTGTTTGACCTCGTCTACCTGTGCTTCGCGGCCGCCGCCTGGACCATCGTCGGATACAAGGCGGTCGCCTGGTTCCGCGACCGCGGCAACGCCGACCTCGGGCTCGCCTGCGTGATGACCGGCGGTGTGGCGACGGTGTTCCTCTTCTCCGCGCCCAGCCTCTACCGCGCCTTCGACCGCCTCGTGGGCGTGGCCAACCTCGCCATGGTCTTCCTCTACTCCTCCGTCGTGGTGTTCGCCGCGGGCGCCCTGGTGCTGCTGCTGCGCTGGACGGCCGGCGAGGGCGCGGCCGCCCGGGCCCGCGCCCGGGCACGTGCGCGCGCCACGGTCGGCGCGGTCGCCGCCCTGTGGGCGGTCGCGGTCACCGGCTTCGCCGTCGGCCGGCCGGACACCGTCGAACACCCCCGCGACTTCAGCACCGCCTACACCGGCTCCCCCGGAGTGATGCTGTTCCTGGTGCTGTATCTGGCCATCTTCGGATCGAGCCTGGCGGGCCTGGGCACGCTTTGCCCGCGCTACGCCGCCCAGTTGGGCACCACCTACCTGGCGCGCGGTCTGCGCGTGCTCGCCGCGGGGTGCTGGCTCGGCCTGCTCTACTGCGCCTGCAAGGTGACCGGCTTCGTCCTGTCCTGGACCGGCCACCCGGCGCCGTGGCTGTCCAACGGCGTGGCACCGCTCAGCGCCTCGGTCGCGGCGATCCTGGTCCTCGCCGGCTTCGCCCTCCCCGCGGCCGGCCCCCGGGTCGCCGCCTGGCGCCGGCTGCGCCGCCTCTCCCCGCTCTGGCGGGCCGTCACCGCCCAGGCCCCGGAGGTGACCATGGAAACCTCGGCCTGGGCAGGGCGATGGCCGTTCGCCGACCTGGAATGGCGGGCCAACCGCCAGATGGCCGAGATCCGGGACGTACAGCGCGGCATCCGCCGCCACGTCGAGTCCGACGCCCTCGATGTCGCCCGGGAACGGGCCCGCGCCCTCTCCCTGGACGACCGGCAGATGGCGGCCGTGACGGAGGCCGCCGCGCTGCGCCGGGGCCTGGAGAACCGCGCGGTGGGCCATGTCCCCGCCCACGCCGCCGACAGCGTGGTCGTCACCACCGGCACCGAACCGGCCGAACTCGCCGCCGAATACGAACACCTGGCACTGGTCGCGGACGTCTACCACTCGCCGCTGACCGAGACCGTGCTCGCCGAACTGCGCCAGCGCAGTTCCCTGGCGCGCGGTTGAGCACGACCACACAGACGGGGTGGCCCGGCACGGGGGTCCGGGCCGCCCGCGGCAAGGAGGTGGCACCGGTCCGTTCGGGCCGGTGCCGCCTCCTTGTTCGTCACCGGATGACGGGGCCGGCCGGGAAGTCGCCGGACGGGGCCGGGCGACCGGCGCCGATGTCCGTGCCCTCTACAGTCGAAGCCATGCAGAACACCGCCGAGACCGGCCCCGACGCCACCGTCGACGTGACCCCCCTCCTCGACGATCCCCACGCCGCCTACGCCGCGCTGCGCGAAGCCGGCCCGGTGCACAAGATCACCGGCGCCGACGGGCAGCCCGCCTGGCTGGTCACCCGCTACGACGACGTCCGGCGCGCACTCGCCGACCCGCGGCTCGCGCTGGACAAACGCCATGCCACTCCCGGCAGTTACCGCGGCTTCGCGCTGCCGCCCGCGCTGGACGCCAATCTGCTGAACATGGATCCGCCGGACCACACCCGCGTCCGCCGCCTGGTGGTCAAGGCGTTCACCCCCGGCCGCGTCGACGCGCTGCGCGTGCCCGTACGGCGGGTCGCCGACGAGCTGCTGGACGCGATGGAGGAGCGCGGCCGGGCCGACCTCATCGCGGACTACGCCGGCCCGCTGCCCATCACCGTGATCTGCGATCTGCTCGGCATCCCCCACCACGACCGCCGCGACTTCCTGGCCTGGTCGGACGCGCTGATCACGCCGGATCCGAGCCGCCCCCAGGCGATGAAGCAGGCCGTCGGCGCGATGCTGGAGTTCTACACCGGTCTGATCGCGGCCAAGCGGGCCGCACCGGGCGACGACCTGCTCTCGGACCTGATCGCCGTACGCGATGACGCGGACGTGGAGGACGGCGGCGACCGGCTCACCGAGGACGAGCTGACCTCGCTGGCCTTCCTCATCCTCTTCGCCGGCTACGAGAACACCGTCCACCTCATCGGCAACGCCGTCCTCACCCTCCTCGACCACCCCGACCTGCTCGACCAGTTGCGCGGCGACCCCGCGCAACTGCCCGCCGCCGTCGAGGAGTTCCTCCGCCACGACGGGCCCGCCCCGCTGGCGATCCGCCGCTTCCCCACCGAGGACCTCGACATCGGCGGCGTCCGCGTCCCGGCCGGGGAGAGTGTGCTGCTGTCGATCGCCTCCGCCAACCGCGACCCCGCCCGCTTCCCCGCCCCCGACACGCTCGACCACGGCCGGGACCTCTCCGGGCACCTCGCCCTGGGCCACGGCATCCACTACTGCCTCGGCGCCCCGTTGGCCCGCATGGAAACCGTCACCGCCCTCGACGCGCTCCTGGGCCGCTTCCCCGGTCTGCGGCTCGACGGCCCCCGCGAGGCCGTGCGGCACCGCCGTTCCCTGCGGTCACGTGGCCTGATCTCGCTCCCCGTCACCTGGTAGCGGGCAAACGAACACGTTTTTGAGGCGCTCCGCCGCGACATGCGGTAGAAACGTCGTGGGACCTGCCCGGTGTGCATCCCCCGTCGCACCGGGCAGGTCTTCCTGCGCGCGGTGCCGGTGGCTCACGCCCCCACGCAGTCGACGAACCGCACCCGGCCGCCCCCGCCCGCGGCGAAGTCCTTCTGGGCGTGGTTGCGCAGCAGGCACATGTCGTAGCGGGCGCGGGTACCGGCACCGGAGTCGGAGGAGTCGCGCCGGTAGACGTGCCGGCCGGAGAGCTGGCAGGAGTCGTAACGCACCAGCGGGCCGCGGGAGCCGAGGTCGTAGCGGTGGGGGCTGCTGTTCTTCGCGAACGGCCTGAAGGCGTGAGCGGTGTCGTCGCAGTCGTTGAAATGGACCGTGCCGCTGTCCCAGGCGCAGTCGATCACGAGCGTGTCCGGGCCGCGCACCTCGAAGCGGATGTCCTCGGCGTGGAAGCGCTGTACGGAGTCGTGGTGCGGTCCGCGCGGGAAACGGAAGAACGTGCTCGTGCGCCCGTAGGGCGCGGAGTTCTGCGGGCGGCGACCGGTGATGATGTAGGAGCCGCCGCGGCAGGTGAGCGAGCCGCCGTAGGGGAACTCCAGGAAGTTGCCCCACTCGTACTCGACCTTCATGTCGTTGAACCAGTAGTTGAGGAACTGGTCCTGCTGCTGCGGGTTCGGCGACTTCTGCGAGAGCCCGGAGTACAGGAACGCCTTGCGGTAGGCCCCGCCCACCCGGCAGGCGTCCCAGCGCATCTCCGAGTTGGTGTTGCTGCCGTCGAGGGCGAGTCCGTAGGTCCACTCACCGGTCCACTCGCAGTCGCTGAAGCGGTAGTCCTGCGCCTGGCCGGTCGAGTACGAGTAGCAGAACGACGCGCCGGGGGTGCCGGAGCGGAAGCCGATCTGCTCGAACACGAGGTTCGCCCAACTGTCCTCGTTGCGGCACAGGTAGGCGTCCTCGGCCTTGCGGGGAGCGAACACGATCTGCGTCATCCGCTTGCCCGCCCCCCGGAAGCGCAGACCGTTGGCCTTGAGCTTGCCTCCCGGGGCGTTGATCAGCGCGTTGGGCTCACGGACGAGGTAGATCCCGGCCGGTACGTCGATCACCGTCCGGCCGACGTGGTCCCATACCCGGCCGGCCGCGTAGGCGTAGGCGCGGGCGAAGGCCCGGCTGTCGTCGGTGCGGCCGTCGCCCTTGGCGCCGAAATCCACCATCACGTCGACGACATCCTTGCCCTTGGGCCTGCGGCCCGTCACCAGCGGCGCCTTCGCGTCGTCCCGCGCGCCCGGGGAGGAAGCGGAATCCTGCGCGTCACACCCGGTGAGACCGGCCGCCAGCGCGGCGGCCGCACCCGCCAGCACCGTCCTGCGCGCGGCACCGCCGGTTGACGGGGACAGCCTGCCTGCCATGATGTTGCTCCTTCGGGGGGTCCAGTCATCAGGTGGGGGACATGAGCCAGTTCGGATACGCGATCAGAGAACTCTCCGCGGCCCAGAAAACGGCGAAGGGCGTGTCCCTGTATTCGCGGTACGTCAACCGGCCGGCCGGCCGGATACTCGCCGCGGCGGGTTACACCGCAAAACTGACGCCCAATCAGATCACCCTCCTGAGCGCGGCGTTCTCCCTCGTGGGCATCGTCATGATCGCGACGCTCCGTCCCTCGCCCGCCGTGGCGTGCGGCGTGTTCGCGGCGCTGGTGCTCGGCTTCGCACTCGACTCGGCCGACGGGCAACTGGCCCGGCTGACCGGCACCGGCAGCCCCGCGGGGGAGTGGCTCGACCACGTGGTGGACTGCGGGAAGATGCTGGCCCTCCACATGGCTGTCCTGGTCTCGTTCTACCGCCATTTCGGCCTCTCCGACCCCGTGTACCTGCTCGTCCCCGTCGCGTTCCAGTTCACCGCGGTGATGGTGTTCTTCGGCGGCATCCTCACCGAACAGCTCAAGCGCGCCGAACGCCTCCGGCAGACGGCTAGCGGTCCGGCGGCGCCCGCGGCCCCCGCCTCCACGCTGCGCTCCGTCGCGCTGCTGCCCGTCGACTACGGCGTCTTCTGCGCGCTGTTCCTGGTGTTCGGCAGCCGCGACCTCTTCCTGACGCTGTACTGCCTGCTGCTCGCCGCCCACGTCCTGTTCATGGTGGCGTTCTACGTCAAGTGGTACCGCGAACTGTCCGCCCCCGGACGCTGAGGCCGGGGGCGGACAGTCCGCCGGATCACGCGGAGGCCGCGAGCCCGTCGAGCACCTTGCGCAACAGGGTGCTGGAGGTGTGCACGGTGTACGGGAAATACATCACGTCCACCCCCACTGTCGCGAAATCCCGTTCGAGTTTGGCGCCCTTTTCCGTCCCCCGCCAGTCGTCGCCCTTGAACAGGACGTCGAACCGGACCTGCTGCCACGTCTCCAGCTTGTCGGGCACGGTCTCGACGAAGGCCGCGTCCACGAACCGCACACTGCGCACGATCTCCAGCCGCTCGGTGAGCGGAATGACCGGTGCCCTTCCCTTGGCCTGCAAAGCCATTTCGTCCGACACCACACCCGCCACCAAATAGTCGCACTGACTCTTCGCGTGCCGGAGGATGTTCAGGTGCCCGACGTGGAACAGGTCGTAGACCCCGGGCGCGTAACCTACTCGGTGCGTCATTTACCCCCCACTGGGTGCGGTCAGCTCTTGGCGGTCACGTAGACCGGGCCGTTGCGCCCGGAGACGTTGGTGCCGTCGGTGACCTCCAGCGAATAGCGGTGCTGCGAACCGGGCTCCACGGTGTCGGTGAAGCTCATGTCGGGCCGGTTCCAGTACCGCGAATCCTGGTTGAGCGACGTCAGGTAGACGCCGTCGCGGTAGATGCGGTACGTCAGGACGCCGTCGTCCCGGTCCCACGACGCCTTCCAGTTCAGCGTCACCTTGCCCCGGTAGGCGCTGGAGCCGCCGAGGAGCGGCACCTGCGGCGCCCCGGTGTCCGGCGCGGCCGCGAACCGGGTCAGGCCCTGCTGCGGCTTCTCGTTGACGGTGGTGAACTCCCCGCCCGCCCACAGGATGCCGTCCGCCATGGTCAGCGCCCGCGGGCCGATCTGCTCGCCGATGCCGTCGTTGGTGTCCGGGAACCACGGCAGGATCGTCTTGTCGGAGATCGACTGCGCCAGGAAGTGCTGGCGGTTGCCGATATCGGGGAAGCCACCCGGGGTGGAGGAGCAGTTGTGCGCGTGCGAGCCGCTGTAGAGCACGCCCTTGTACGGCAGCACGGCCTGGGTGGCGCCCAGACAGGTGTCCTTCCAGACCTGGGCGCCGTCGGACAGCCGGCCCGTGGCGCGGCCGTCGAAGACCCCGCCGCCGGTGCCCTCCGCGCCGAGATAGAAATTGGTGCCGTCGTTGACCAGCGACTTGACCGCGGACCGGTTGGGAATCCAGCCGGTGAAGGAGTTGACGACCTTCCCCGTGGTCGCGTCCAGCCCGGCCAGCGCGTGCACGGTGAACAGACTCCCGTTCACCGACGTGAACCGGCCCCCGATGATGACCTTGTTGAGCTGGGGCGCGACCGTGATCGCGTTGACCGCGGGCGTCGGGTCGTTGGAGACCGACGAGCCGCGGATCGTGGCCTTGAACGGCAGCAGCGTGCCGTTCGGGCGCAGCGCGGCGATCCGCTCGCGGGTCTGCCCCTGGACCGTGCCGAAGCCGCCGCCCACGTAGACCGTGTCGGCGGTCACGTCGATGGCCCGCACGGTGGAGCTGACCGTCGGCTGCCAGGCCGAACCGATCGTGCAGTCGGCGGTGTTGAGGCTGGCGGTGTTGGACCGTCCGACCGGGCCGGCCTTGCCGAACGACCCGCCGATGTAGAGGAGCGAGCCGTCGGGCGAGGGCTTCATCGCCCGGATGGTGCCGGTGCCCCCCGTGAACGCCGGGGCGCACGGCAGGGGTTGGCCGGTCGCCGCGTCGAACGCCGCGAAGTTGGTGCGGGCCAGCTCACCGGTGCCGGGCGCCGCCCCGGGCGGCCGGATGTGATCGAAGGTGCCTCCCACGTAGACGACGCCCTTGGCGTAGGCCATGGCCCACACGACGCCGTCGGTCTGCCAGGTGCTCAGCGGATCGGCGGTCAGTGTGGGTTCTCCGGCGGCCTGAGCCGGGCCGGCGGCGAGCACCGTGGAAGCGGTACCGAGTACCGCGGCGGCGACGATGAGATTGACGTGTCTGCTTCTTTTGCGCACAGGTCCCCCCTGGAAGCACAGCGCGAGCGGAATTGTCGGGACGGGCAGCGGAACCGCGACGATTTCTGTGCGGAAATGGGCTCAGCGTTCATCGCGAGTTTCCCGAACTGCGCTTGCGCAGTGCTCCGAAGAACTCCCCGACCCCCAGCGGCAAACGATAGCGCCACACGGCGGCACCGAAAGCCATAATGGCCAAAACAATTCCCAAGAACGCACCGGGTGAAGTGTCCCCGAAAATCATCCGCATAGCGGACACCGGTGGCACCACTACCACCACGCCGACCAGCACCGCACACACATAACCGCGGTCGACGGTACGAAAGCCCAGGCGGTAGCGGGCCAGCAGGGCCGAGGCGACGTTGTCCACGACGATCGCCGCGCCCCACGACAGCGCCGCACCCAGCACCCCGTAGCGCGGCACCAGCCACACACCGGTGCCCAGTTGCACGACGAACGCCGCGCCCGCGACCGCCAGATTCCAGACACTCCGCCCCGCCATCAGGATCACGGTCTGCGCGTTGCCGACACCGACATTGATCACGCACGCCGCGCACAGGGCCACCAGCCCCGCCGCCCCGCCGCCGAACCCGGGCCCGAACAGCGACAGCACCGTACGGGGGAAGGCGGCCAGCACCACGAACACGGGCCAGGAGAACAGCGCGATCCACCGCGTCGAGACCCGGTGCAGGTGCTCGGCCCCGGACTTGTCGCCGCCCGCGAGCAGCCGGCTGATCTGCGGCGCGACCGCCAGCCTGAGCGCGAGTTGGAGAAGCGTCCCGGCGGTGACCAGACGGCCGATCGCGGTGTAGACACCGGCCTCGGCGCTCGTGCCCAGCACCGACAGCAAGATCACGCCGATCCACACGGCGGTGATGTCGAAGACCGAGGAGACCGCCCGCGGCCCGGCGAACGCCCAGAACTCCCGGGCCTGGGACGGCGGCCGCCGCCCGCCGGGACACACCCGGCGGGAGGTGCGCAACGACAGGCAGGCGGCGACCGCTCCCAGCACCGAGGGCGCCAGCCACGCCGCGGAGAGCCCGGCCACGCTCGGCGCGAGCAGCACCAGCGGCACGGCGAGCAGGACGCGGAGCACCGGCTTGCCGATCTGCTCCACCCCGACGAAGGGCACCACCGAGCCGTAGCCCCGGGTCGCGCCGAGCAGCACCAGCGAGACGGTGGCCACCGGCAGGAACACCGCGAACAGCCGCATCAGCAGCGTGGCCTGACTTGGCGCCAGGTCGGGAAGCAGCCATCCGGCGAGGCCGGGGGAGAAGAACATCACCGCCGCCCCCGCACCGCTCGCCAGCACCGTGGGAGGCACCGCCGTCCGCAGCAGCCCCGGCACCCCGGCGCCACCGGTCAGCTCCAGATCCCGGGAGACGAAGCGGACCAGGGCGGTGTCGGCCCCCAGCTTGAAGGCGTTGCTCAAGATGGTGAACGCCGCCACGCCCGTGAAGACCGCACCGGCCCCGCGCGCTCCGAGACCGTGGGTGACGACGGCCACCAGCGCGAACCCGAACAGGGCGTTCGCGGCCGACCCCGCGAAGCCGAACGCGCCCCCGCGCGCGGTCGTGCCGACCCCCCGCCGCCCGCCGTCCGCGGCGGGCACCGGTATGACCGGCCCGCCACCGTCCTCGCCGCTGCCGTGGGGGGCCGTCATCCGCGCAGCGAGGAGGCGTCGTCGACGGACGTGCCGTCCACCGGGGCACGGCCGGCCGGCGGCGCGTACGGGCCCGGAGCCGGCTGCGGCGTCGCGGGCGCCGCGGCCCGCGGGAGGCCCCGGCCGTGCTTGCGCTGCGTCGGGCCCCCGTCGGCGAGCCGCCGCAGCGGCCGCGGCCGACTGCCCTTGTCCAGCACCGCGCCCAGGACGTGGCCGCCGGCCCCGGTGATCAGCTCCCACACCCGGTCCAGGTCGTCCCGGCGCACCTCGTTGAGGTCGCAGACCACCACCACACCGGCCGCCCGCTTCGCGACGGCCAGACCGTCCGCGTGCGAGAGCAGCGGGCCGGTGACGACGAAGACGTATTCGTACGGGCCGGACGGCGCGCCCAGCAGCCGGGCGAAGCCGGGGGCGGACAGGGCGCGCGCCGGGTTCGGCACCTCCCGGCCGGGCAGCAGGTCGAAGCGCCCGTCGACGCCCGCGTCCACCGCCAGCCGCTCGCCGTCCGCCCAGCCGCCCGGCACCGGCCGGCCGTGGCCGGGGCGCAGCGGGAGCCGCCCGGCGAGTTCGGGTGTGCGCAGATTCGCCTCGACCAGCAGTATGTCGTTGCCGATCTCCGCGAACGCACCGGCCAGGTTGACGGCGACGGACACGGCTTCGGCGTTCTCGCGGGGGGAGACGATCAGCAGGCTGCCCCGCCCTGTGAAGCGCTGGTCGTGCACCAGCCGGAAGGCGATCGTCCGGTATGCCTCCGCCCGGTTGCCGCGACCGGCCCGCCCGACCTCCAGCAACTCCTCCCCGCCCCGCCGGCGCGGCAGGATGCCGAGCACCGGCGCGCGCAGGTTGTCCTGCACGTCCGCCACCGACCGCACACGCGGTTCCAGCACCGAGCGGATCCACGCCGCCAGCACGCCGAGAGCCAGGCCCACGACCGCGCCCGCGAGAAGGAGCACGGCGAGGCCCGGGCTGGAGGGGAAGGCCGGCGGGTCGCCCTTGCGCACCACGTCACCGGGCGTCGTGTCGAGGGACTTCAGGCTGGAGATCCGGCCCTGGAGATCCCCGATCTCCGAGATGATGTTGCTGCGTTCGGACTCGTCGGTGGCCTTGCTCAGCCCTCCGCCCGCGTTCGCGATCCGCCGGTCCAGCACCTTGCGCTGATCGAGCAGGGGCCGCAGTTCGTCGCGCAGCTTGCTGACGGTCGTGTCGATGCGCTGGGTCGCCGCGTTCTGCCGGTAGGCGAGATAGGAGTGCACGAAGGCGTTGACGAGCCGGGCCGCCCTCTCCGGGGAGTCCGCGCTGTACTCGAACATCAGCGTCTGGGTCTCGGGCGGGTTGCTCACCCGCAGATCCCGCTGGAGCGTGGCCGGCTCGGTGGTGACCTTGAGCGCCTTGGCGGCGCCGGCCGCGACCGACGCGCTCTGCGCGATCTGCCGTTCCGTGCCCATGCTGATCTGCTTGTCCACCGAGACGCCGCCCGCCTCGAAGGGAGCGGTGCTGATCGCGTGCACCACGACCTCGCCGGTCGCCGTGTAGGTCGCGCCGCCGAAGAAGAACACCGCGCCACCGCCCAGCACCCCCAGCAGCAGGCCGAGCAGCAGGAAGGCGCGGTAGCGGAAGAGCTGGCGCAGTTGGTCGCGGAGCTGGTCCGGCTCCTCCGTCGGCTCGTCGAAGACGCTCACGTACGGGCTCCTCCTGTGGGTGCGGGCAAAGCGTCGAGGCGTGCGTCGGCCGGGGCGGCGGCCGCGGCGGGCCGCTCCGGTGCGCGGGTGGTCCCGGGCTTGCGGGTGATCAGAAGCGGGATGAACAACAGGAGCGCGAGCGGGCCCACGATGGCCATGAGACTGCCGCGCAGCAGGACGAGTTGGTAGAAGCCGAACGCGGGCACGAGCAATGCCGCGAGTGTGCCACGCCGCCTGCGCAGCCGGTGCCGGATGTCGTCGATACGCCGGCCCACCGCGCCGATCAGCGCGAAGACGGCGATCACCGACGGGAATCCGGCCCACATGTACGTCTCGATCCACAGCGGCGCGGAGAGGTTCTCGAACCGGTACCCCGCGTGCCGCGCCAGCAGGATGCCCGCGTCGTCGGGCTTGGACGGCCACGCCGCGCGCGGCACGAAGAACAGCGGCGGGCCCAGGGCCGCGCTCGGGGTGAACCCGCGCGTGCGGACGTAGTCCATGCCCGTCTCGATCTGCTGGAAGGCGTCGTAGTCGCCGTTGGCGGTGAACTGCTCGGCGAGCGAGACGACCCGGACGGGCTCGCGCTTGTCGTAGCGGAAGTAGTCGCTGTAGGGGAAGACCACCAGCACCACGGCCGTCACGGCGGCCGCCCCGATCCGGAAGGCCCGCGGCCCCCTCAGCGCGGGGGCGCTGAAGACCAGCGCCAGCAGCACCGTCCCGGCCCAGAAACGCGGCTGGCTGATGGGGTTGTTGACCACCGCGTTCAGCGCGATGAGCAGCGGCAGCAGAATCCACCGCATGCCGCGCAGCGTACGGTCGCCCGCCTGGGAGCGGGGCACGTGCAGCAGCGCGACGAGCGCCCAGAACGCCGGCACCGAAAGCGCCCAGGCCGCCATCGCCCGGTCCGCCGACCCGGCCGGAGCCGCCTGCGCCGCCGCTTCGTTGGCCGCCTGCCGGCTGAGGAAGAACGCCGACAGCCCGCCCTGTCCGGGGACCAGCACGACCGCCAGCAGCAGCGCGAGCCCGCACAGCAGCAGTACCCGACCGGGCGCCGGCCGCCGGGCCAGAACCGGTTCGAGGAAGGTGGAGGCGCGGGCCGAGCGCCAGGAACCGATCGCCGAGCCCGCGCTGTAGGCGAGAAGCCCGGTCTCCACCACGACCGTCGACCAGAACGCGGTGGGCCCGTCCACCATGAAGCCCCGCGGATACGCGTCCGTGGCGAGCATGGCCAACGGGGCCAGGCCCAGCCACACGTAGGAGAACAGCCAGAAGCCCAGGGCGATCACCCGTCCCCGGACGTCGGTCAGCACCCGCGCCAGCGCCGTGCCCGTATGCGCCACCACCACACACTGCACGGCGAGCGCGGCCCCGAGACGGGTGTCGGTCGAATGCAGGATCAGCACCGGCAGCAGCGCCACGAACAGCAGCGTCCAGCAGCACAGCGCGGCGACGCCGCGTACGCGCGCGACACCGCGCGGCCCCCCTTCGGGCATGAGCGGCCACCCCCAACTCCCCACCAATATCCACAATCTAAGGGACGTCGGGTCACAAGGTCGTCTTCGGGACACAATCGCAATCCAATTCGCGACCGGCGCCGTCCACCGGCTCCTACGATGACCGCACAGCCGGAGGGGGCAGTCGTGGAAAACGCGTTAGCGGGCCGGTGCGTGCTGGTCGTCTCGACCAACTACGCACCCGAACACACGGGCATAGGCCCGTACTCGACACAGATCGCCGAGCACCTGGCCGCGGCCGGAGCCGACACGCACGTCCTGGCGGGCATGCCGCACTACCCGGCCTGGCGGGTGGCGGAGGGGTACGCCGGCCGGTGGCGGATGTGCGAGGTGCGCGGTGGGGTGACGGTGCACCGCCGGCGGCACACCGTGCCGCCGCGCCAAACGGCCGTGCGGCGGGCGCTGTTCGAGGCGAGCATCCTCGCCCACGGCACCCTGGCGCCGCCGCGCGTGCGTCCCGATGTGGTGCTCACCCAGATGCCCAGCCTGGCCGGGGGCGTGCTGGGCGGTCGGCTGGCGCGGCGGGCCGGCGTACCGCATGTCGTCGTCGTCCAGGATCTGATGGGCGCCGCCGCCGAGCAGAGCGGCATCCAGGGCGGCGGCAGGGTGGCCGCGCTGGCCGGGGGAGTGGAGGGCAGGGTGCTGCGGGGGGCCGCCGTCGTCGGGGTGGTGCACGAGTCGTTCGTGGACCGGGTCACCGCGATGGGCGTGCCGCGCGAACGCGTGCACGTGGTGCCCAACTGGGCGCACGTGAAGGGGCCGAGCGGCGACCGGGAGCTGACGCGGGCCCAACTGGGGTGGCCTGCGGGGGAGACGGTCGTGCTGCACGCCGGGAACATGGGCCTCAAGCAGGGTCTGGACGTCCTGGTCGAGACCGCCCGCCTCGCCGATCAGGAGGGCGCCGCCCTGCGCGTCGTGCTCATGGGGGACGGCAACCAGCGCGAGCGGCTCCAGCGGCTCGGCGCCGGCGTCCCCACCCTGTCGTTCCTGCCGCCGGCCGACGCCGACGACTTCCCCGAGGTGCTGGCCGCCGCTGACGTGCTCGCGGTGACCCAGAAGGCGTCCGTGCTGGACATGAGCCTTCCGTCCAAGCTGACGTCCTACTTTATGACGGGCCGGCCGGTGGTCGCGTCGGTGGCCGCCGAGGGGGGCACCGCCCAGGAGGTCCTGCGGTCGGGTGCCGGGGCGGTCGTCGCACCCGAGGACCCCAAGGCGCTGCTGGCGCGGATCCGTTCGCTGGCCGACGACCCGGCGGGCGCCGCCCGGCTGGGAGCCCGCGGCCCGGCGTACGCCGAGCGGTGCCTGAGCAGTGGGGCCGGCCTGGACCGGATCACCGAACTGCTGCACGTCGCGTGGCGCGGCCGCCGCACGGGCGACGCGTGAGGTGCCGGCGGCCGCGGGGCGAGCACCCGGCGGCCGCCGGCGGAACCGTCACCCGCGGGACCGGACGGCGAACCGGTACCACTCCTCCAACCGGTCGGCCACGGCCACCAGCGAGAACCGGGTGTCGACGGCGTCCCGGCCGGCGCGCGCGACGCGCCGGCGCAGCGGACGGTCCTCCAGCAGCCGCAGCACCGCGTCGGCCAGTCGCTCCGGTGATCCGTCGGTCACCAATGCCGCGTGCCGCCGCTGGAGTTCACCGGCGATGCCGCAGCTTTCGGTGCACACCACGGGCGTGCCCACCGCCAGCGCCTCCAGCACGCTCATCGGGAACGGCTCGTCGACGCTGGGCAGGACGTACACGGTGGCCCGGGCCGTCCGCTCCACCGCGGCGTCATGGTCCAGCGCGCCGCCGTACGTCACCACGTCGGCCAGGCCCTCGCTCGCGATCAGCCGCCGCACCTCGGCCAGCCGCCCCTCGTCCGACCCGTGCAGCGTGAACGAGGCATCGGGGCGTTTCGCGTGCACCAGCGCGGCCATCCGCACGAACGCCTCGGGGCGTTTGCGGGCCTGGAGCCGCGCGAGATAGAGCACGTCGGCCGGATCGCCCGCGCCGCTCTCCGGGCTTGCCGCGCCTTCCGGGCTGCTCGTGCCTTCCGGTCCTTGCGGGCTCTCCGGACGCGGGCGGACGCCGTTGGGCAGCCGCACCAGGCGCGGCCCGCGACCTCTCAGTACGCGCCGCAGTCCGGCCTCTTCCTCCTCCGTCAGCACCAGGACGGCGCGCGCCCGGCGCAGCAGCGGGACGTACACCCGGTCGAAGAGCGTGGCCACGGCCGACCGGCGGGGCTGGACCATGCCGTGCGTCTGCACCACGAAGGGCCGCCGCCGCAGTACGGCCACCGCGAGCGCCGTCAGCGACACCAGGTCACGTCCGGCGTGCAGGTGCCACACATCGGACCGGCCCGCCCGGCGCCACAGCGAGGTCAGCAGCGCGGGATGGAACAGGCCGAGGAACCCCTGCCCCGGAATCAGCGTGCGGGCCCGGTGGGCGCACAGCGGCACACCGTCCACCGCGCGCGGAGGTGCGGTCCGCCCGCGCCACAGCGAGACCAGCTCGACCTCGTGCCCGCGCGCGGCCAGTTCGCCCAGTTGCCCGGTGGCCACACTCACCGGCCCGCCGTACGCCCCGTCGTCGCTGACCAGCGTCACGACATGAGTGATCTTCACCCGCCACCTCCGGTGGTGAGGACCCGCCCGGCCGGCACGTCCTGATGCGCGACCGCTCCCGCGCCGACCACCGCGCCCGCCCCGACGGTGACACCGCGCAGGACCATGGCGCGCGCCGCGACCCAGGCACCGGCCTCCAGCCGGATCGGCGCGTTGTCGAACTCGAAGGTGGGCGAGCGCCGTTGGTGGCTGCCCGTGCACAGCACGGCGCCCTGGGAGACGCACACGTCCCCGGCGATGGTGATCGGTTCGAGGTTGATCAGCCAGGCGTCCTCGCCCACCCACACGTCGTCGCCGACGGTGAGCTTCCACGGCCACTGCACCCGCACCCGGTGGCGGATGAGCACCCGCTCCCCGACGCGGGCGCCGAAGGCGCGCAGCAGTGCGGGTCGCAGCCGCGGCGGGAACCACCACTTCACGAACAGCAGGTTCAGGGCGGCGAACCAGGCGGCCTGCGTCAGCAGACCGCGGCCCTTGTCGTAGCCGGCGCCGCTGAAGCCGCGCAGCCGACGGGCCGTTGCGGGAGTGGTCATCGGTCCACCCGCACCCGGTGACCGGCGAGTTCGTCCTCCAGCTCGCGCACATCCGACTCGACCATGATCCGGGCCAGCTCGTCGAACCGCACCTTCGCGGACCAGTCCAGCAGGCTCTTGGCCTTGGAGGCGTCGCCGATGAGCGCGTCCACCTCGGAGGGGCGCTCGTACTTCGGGTCGAAGCGCACACTGCGTTCCCAGTCCAGGCCGACCGCGTCGAACGCGGCCCCCAGGAAGTCCCGTACGGTCGCGGCCACTCCGGTCGCCACCACATAGTCGTCGGGCTCGTCACGCTGGAGCATCAGCCACATGGCCTCCACGTACTCCGGCGCGTACCCCCAGTCCCGGACGGCGTCGAGATTGCCGAGATACAGATGCTCCTGGAGCCCCGCCTGTATACGGGCCACCGCACGGGTGATCTTGCGGGTGACGAAGGTCTCGCCGCGCCGGGGGCTCTCGTGGTTGAAGAGGATGCCGTTGACGCCGTACAGCCCGTACGCCTCACGGTAGTTGACCGTCGACCAGTACGCCATGACCTTGGCGCAGCCGTACGGGCTGCGCGGGTGGAAGGGCGTCGACTCGTTCTGCGGCGGCGGGGTGGCCCCGAACATCTCCGAGGACGAGGCTTGGTAGAGCCGGGTCCGCACGCCGCTGGCCCGGATCGCCTCCAGCAGCCGCAGGGCGCCCAGCCCGGTCACGTCCCCGGTGTAGAGCGGGGCGTCGAAGGAGACCCGGACATGGGACTGCGCGCCGAGGTTGTAGACCTCGTCGGGCTGGACGTCGCGCAGGAGGTTGACCAGCGCGACCCCGTCGGAGAGATCGACGTGGTGCAGCACCAGCCGCCGGTCCGGGGTGTGCGGATCCTGGTAGATGTGGTCGATGCGCTCGGTGTTGAAACTGGACGAGCGTCTCATCAGCCCGTGCACGGTGTAGCCCTTACCCAGCAGAAATTCCGCGAGATACGAACCGTCCTGACCGGTGATACCGGTGATGACCGCGGTTTTTGACATGCGCTTCCCCCCACGAGAAGTGACGAGCCTTTGAACTGACGACGTACCGTGAAAACGGCGACGAGCCTTGGAATTGACGGGGCCGGTGAATTCCCCACCGGGTAAAGGGCTCGGGGCGTGGACGCTACCCGCTCGGTGCCCGGCGGTCGAGAGCGAACCGGGGCGGGAATTTCCTGAAATAGCCGGTGGGCGTATCGCGTTCACTGGCACAATCCGCCCCATGGATGACTTGCTGCCCACTCCCGCACGTGTTTTCGTCGCAGGCCACAGAGGGCTGGTGGGCTCCGCCGTGGCCCGGCGCCTGGCCCGCAGCGGCTACGACGTACTGACCCGCACCCGCGCCGAACTCGACCTGCGCGACGGCGAGGCCACCGCCGCCTACCTGCGGTCCGCCCGGCCCGACGCCGTCGTACTGGCCGCGGCGAAGGTCGGCGGCATCATGGCCAACAGCACCTCTCCGGTGCAGTTCCTGGAGGACAACCTGAGCATTCAGCTCAGCGTGATCGCCGGCGCCCACCACGCGGGAGTGCGCCGGCTGCTCTTCCTCGGATCGAGCTGCATCTATCCCAAGCAC
Organism: Streptomyces sp. NPDC031210; assembly: GCF_055570395.1. Classification (NCBI taxonomy): domain Bacteria; kingdom Bacillati; phylum Actinomycetota; class Actinomycetes; order Kitasatosporales; family Streptomycetaceae; genus Streptomyces; species Streptomyces sp. NPDC031210. The sequence goes on along the minus strand of NZ_JBVIHH010000003.1, from coordinate 492,703 downwards.
GCCGAACAGCCCATGACCGAGGACGCGTTGCTGAGCGGCCCGCTGGAGCCCACCAACGAGGCGTACGCCATCGCCAAGATCGCCGGCCTCGTCCAGATCCGCTCCTACCGCCGCCAGTACGGCGCCTCCTTCATCTCCGCCATGCCCACCAACCTCTACGGCCCCGGCGACAACTTCGACCTCGAAACCTCGCACGTCCTGCCGGCCCTCATCCGCCGATTCCACGAGGCGAAGGAGCAGAAGCAGGCCGAGCTCACGCTCTGGGGCACCGGAACACCCCGGCGTGAATTCCTGCACGTCGATGACCTGGCCGCGGCCTGCGAGCTGCTGCTGCGCCGCTACGACGGCGAGAGCACGGTCAACGTCGGATGCGGCGAGGACCTCACCATCGCCGAACTCGCCGCCCGCGTCGCCACCGCCGTGGGCTACGAGGGCCGCGTCTGCTTCGACCCCTCCCGCCCCGACGGCACCCCGCGCAAGCTCCTCGACATCAGCCGCATCCGCGAACTGGGCTGGTCCCCGACCATCCCGCTCGCCGAAGGCATCGCACAGACCTACCGCTCCTGGAGGTCGGAGCCGGCCCCGGTCTGACGCCGGGCCCGCGGCGTGCGGCCGGACTCCGCCCAGGGGCGGGGCGCCGGCCGCAGACCGCGGCCCACCGGACTCAGTACGCACCGCGCCCGTCCACCACGGCACGCAGGGTGCGCACCAGCACATCGATGTCGCGGGCGTAGGACCAGTTGTCGACGTAGCTCAGATCCAGGGAAACGGTCTCGTCCCACGACAGATCCGAGCGTCCGCTGACCTGCCACAGGCCGGTCATGCCGGGTTTGACGGCCAGCCTGCGGATCTCCGTCCGGTCGTACCGCTCCACTTCCTCGGGGAGCGGGGGCCGCGGGCCCACCAGCGACATATGGCCGATCAGGACGTTGTAGAGCTGCGGCAGCTCATCCAGGGAACAGCGGCGCAACAAGCGCCCCACCCCCGTCACCCGCGGATCCCGGCGCATTTTGAACATCGCCCCGTCGTGTTCGTTCGCCGCTTCCAGCGCGGGCCGCATCCGGTCGGCGGTGACGACCATGGTGCGGAACTTCCACATCCGGAACGGCATCCCGGCCCGGCCGACGCGCACCTGCCAGTAGAAGACCGGGCCGGCCGAGGAGAGCCGGATCGCCGCGGCCACCACGCCGAAGACGGGGGCGAGCAGCACCAGCAGGAGCAGCGCCCCCAACCGGTCGGTGACTTCCTTCAGCACCGCCGGCAGCCCCCGCCGCGCCGCCGGATCTATGTGCATCACCGTCAGGCCCGCCGCCTTGGCCAGTCTTATCCGGTGCTGCGAGACGTCGATCAGGCCGGGAAGAATGGCCAGATCCCGGCCCTCGTCATGCAACGCCCACGCCAGGCGACGGATCCGCTGTGCGGGGATCTGCCGCCCGGGCGCCACCAGGACCAGATCGGCGTCGAGTTCGGCCGCGCACCACAGGACGGTCTGCCCGTCCTCGGCCGCCTCCGGGGCGGCGCCGTCCCAGGCGAGCCGGGCCGGCACCGGCAGAGCCGAGTCCGTGGCGCCGTCCCCGACCAGGCAACTGCCGACGACGAGGTACTCATGGTCGGTGCGGTGCGCCAGCTCCGCGAGCACGGTGTCGACGGCGCCCGCCTCCCCGACGACGAGCACGCGGCGCAGCGCCTGCGCCTGGCGCCGTATGGCCAGCAGATACCGGTGCATGATCTTGCGGCGGACCGTGGTCACCGCCAGGCAGGGCAGCAGCGCGAGGACGCAGACCTCAGCGGCGGCCTCGACCCGTATCCCGACGCAGGCGACGGCGAAGACGCCCAGCATGGTGAGCCAGTCCCGCACGACCGGCAATACCGCACCGCTCTCCCCGAGTAAACCCCTGGCGTATCGATTCTTCGTAGCGGCTACGGCCAGCCATGCCGCGCCGGCCAGCGTGGCGGTGAGCAGCGTGTGCGGCTGACGCGTCGCACCGCAGAGCACGGCGACCGGCACCGAGGCCCCCAACGCGTCCACCGCCAGAGCCACCAGCAGCAACCCCGGAAACGCCGGCTTGTGCCCGCCCCTCTTCCTGTGTTCCCATACCCGATTCGGTTTCACTGTCCCGGCGGATGACTCGATCACCCGTGCCCCGGCAGCTTCGAACAACCCCATGGCCCCCCACTTGGTCGTCCCAGACTTCCGGTGCGGCCGCCGAAGAACCCCCACTGCGCGACCGCTCCGTACCGGCGTGAACGCTAGAGCACGACAGGCCGAACTGCTGCGGTTTACCTAATTTGAGTGTTCTTGTGTCCGGTTGTTTACATCTACGGCCAAACGTGATCCGGTCCGCGCAGCCGGCTCGACGGCGGTCGGCCCGGCCCGACGGCGGTCCCGGGCCTGCCGTGCCCGGCACGCGTCAGAGGCTCTCCACGCCGGTGCCCTCCGCCTTGAACCACGCGCCGGGTCCGTATACCGCGACCGTGCGCAGGCCCGGCGGGCGGGACGTTGTCTTGACCGCCTGGCACAGGACCGCGAGCGCACCGCCCGCACGCGTCTCGTAGGCGAACATCAGCGCGCCCTCGTCGTCGATCCGGGTGTCTTCCCAGGTCACGCCGGAGCGATGGCGGTCGGTGAACTCGATGACCACCGACATGGCTCTCACCTCACATGCGGGGACAACTCACGGTGATTGTTTTCCGGACCCCAGGTCTATCAGGACGCGGGCGCTCACGGCGTACGACGCCGCACAGGACGCCGAGAAGCCGGCGGGGCAATAGGGGGTTGCCCGCGGAAATTCCGGGCACATTCCCTGGCCCGAAGGCATCGACGGAAACGAGGTGAGCCCCTGTGATCAGCACAACGGTTCCGCGTACGCTTCTCCGGCCACCGGTTTGCGAAGTGGTTTTGGATTGCCGCCCCGAAGTGGCCGCGAAAGCGCGGGATATCGCCGGCGCATTCCTGGAGGGGATGACTCCGCGCCCGGACCGGGACGCGGCCGACGCGGTGGTGCTGGTCGTCTCGGAACTCGTGACGAACGCGGTCCGGCACGCGGGGGGTCCGTCCTGCTCGCTCACCCTGACGGCCCTGCCCGACGCCGTCGCCGTCGCGGTCGGCGATTCCAGCCCGGTCCCGCCCCGGCAGCGGGCACCGGACGCCGGCGGCGAGGGCGGTTTCGGCTGGCCCATGGTCTGCCGTCTCGCCACCACCACGTCCGTCACCGTGCGAGACGGGGGCAAGGTCGTGCGCGCACTCGTCGCCCGGCGCACCCCGGCGCTTATCCGGCCGTCCGGCCGAGACGGACGGCAAGCGCCAGAGTGTCGTCCGAATGCAGTATGACGGTGTGCATGTCCTCGGCGATGGCGCCGGGAATTTCGCCGACGGGGCGACGCATATGGCGTTGGGCGCTCTTGACGAGGCGGGCTTCTCCCTCGCGGGGATCTCTGCGGCTCTCCGTCAGGCCGTCGGTGTAGAGGATGAGCACGTCACCCTCCGCCAGCCGCGAACGCAGTACCTTTTCACTGCCCGGTAGCGGATAGCCGACGCCCCGGCCGCGCACTTCGAGATATTCGGGGGTGCCGTCCGCGCGCAGTACGAGCGCCGGCGGATGGCTGCCGTTGGCCAGTTCCAGCAAGCCGGTTTCCGGATGGAGCCGGGCCAGGAGCACCGTGGCCATCAACTCGGGGTCGAAGGGCGCGAGGATCTCGTGGGTGCGCCCGACGATGGAACGCAGCGGGTGGCCTTCGAGGGCGAGGGTGCGGACGGCATGCGTGACGTTCAGCGCGCTGCGCGTGCTGCGTACGCCGTGGCCCAGCGCGTCGACGACGGTGATGTGCGCGGTCCCGTCGGGCAGCAGGAACCAGTCGTAGAGGTCACCGCCGGTGGGCGCGTCGGTGCCCGCCGGGGCGTAGTGGACGGCGAGTTCCAGACCGTCGATGGCGATCGGCGGCGGGCGCAGGGCGTCTTCGAGCTCGCGCAGGATCTGGCCGTGTGCCGTGCGCAACCGCTCGTCGCGTTCTTCGAGCTGGACGTAGAGGGCGAGCACCCCGCTGTTGGTCTCGGCGAGTTCGTGCTTGAGGCGGCGGTGTTCCGCGGCGAGCGTGTCGACGCGCGCGAGCGCGGCCCGCAGCTCGTCCTCAAGGTGGTCACTCTCGCTCCCCGACGCCGCGACGAGCGGACGCTCACGCCCGTCGTCCCCGTCCCGCCGTGGCGGCTCCCTCAAGGCGCGGCCGGGAGCCTGCGCGGGTAGCGGTGGGTTCCGCCGCCCCGCGATGAGGTCTGCCGGTGCCGTGAAGGGGACGCGCCAGACGGTGGAGCCGTCGGGCGCGGTGTGGGCGGGCAGCGGCAGTTCGGCCGGGTTCGGCGGTGCCGGTGGCCGGGGTGTGCGCAGGGTGACGGCGAGGTGCGAGGCCCCCCGGTCCGCTCCGTGTTCCTGGGCGGCTTCCAGGGTGATGGGATGGCCGGCCCGGAACTGCCGGTCGGCCAGGGCGGTCACCGACAGCACGAGGCGGGCCCGGGTTTCCAGGGGCAGTCGGTGGGCGTCGCCGAGTCGGCGCACGGCGCGGCGCAGGGTGGGCAGCGTGTGGAAGGTACGGGGCGTCACGGGAGTCTCTTGTGGGGGGTGAGGGCGAGCACGGTCGCGTCGTCGCGGGTGAGCCGGTGGCTGTGGGCGAGGGCGACGGGGAGGAGGACGGGCGGCAGGCGCAGCAGGAAGGGGGTGGGCGCGTAGGCCCAGCGGTGGTCGATGCCGTCGGTGTGGAGGACGGCGGTGGAACCCGGTTCGAGGGGGAGGGTGCGGACCTGCGGCACCGGGATGTTCAGGCCCGCGACGCCGGGCTGGCCGGTGAGGCGGTGGTGGACGCCCTGGTGGGTGAGGGCGAGCGCGCGGACGTTGCCGATGCCGCAGTAGTCGGCGCGGTCGGGGTGCAGCCGCAGCAGGCCGACGGCTGCGCCGCGGGTGCGGCGCAGGGCGCGGTGAACGGTGTGCAGGAGATGGGGGAGCGGACCGTCCGGAGCGCGGTGGAAGGTCCGCAAGGCGCTCTGGGCGGCTTCGGCGGCCGGCGCCCCGTGGCCCAGGCCGTCGACGACGAGCGCGGTGCGGGTGGCGCCGGTGTCGAGGACGGCGCAGGCGTCACCGCTGGTCCGTTCCCGGTCGGCCGGCAGGCACAGCGCGCCGACGCCCCGCCCGCGGCCCGGCGGGGAGTGGGGCGGGCAGAGCCGCGCGCAGGCCAGTGTGCCGGTGGCGACCTCGCTGCGGAGGGTGAACTCCGTGGCCGTCCTGTCGACCGCGCCGAGGCCGGCACCGAGGGTGGCGGTGGTGGTGTAGCCGTCGGCGAGGCAGCGCCGGACGTCGCGCATACCCGGCCCGCGGTCGGCGGCGAGGATCTCCACACCGGATCCGAGGGGCAGCCGCTGGAGGAACAGGGCGCCGTCGGTGGCGTGCTTGGCGAGGTTGCCGGCCAGTTCGGAGGCGATGACCGCCGCCTGGTCCGGCAGGGCCGCGGGCAGGCCGCACCGCCGGGCGAGTGAGCGCGCCGCCCGCGCGGCCAGGTGCACCGCGCTGTAGTGGTCGATACGGATGTGGGTGGTCGGCGCGGTCAGGGGGGAGGTCACCGGCTCGCCCACCGGGTGGCGAGGACGGTGGTGCCCTCACCCGGGGCCGTACGCACCTCGAACTCGTCCATCAGCCGTCGGGCGCCGCCCAGGCCGTGCCCGAGCCCGGCGCCCGTGGTGAAGCCGTCGGTGAGCGCCGCCGCGACATCGGTGATGCCGGGCCCGTCGTCCTTGATGGTCAGCCGCAGTCCCTTGGCGCCCGACCGGACCAGGTGCTCGACGGTGAGGGTGCCGCCTCCGCCGTGGATGTAGGCGTTGCGCGCCAGTTCGCTGGCCGCGGTCACCACCCGCGTCTGGTCGACGATGCTGAATCCGGCCCGGAGGGTGGCCGCGCGGACGGCGTGGCGGACGGTCAGCAGGTCCTCCTCGGTGCGTACCGCGTGCAGGCTCAGGGCGAAGCCGGCCCGGTGGCGGCTCTCGGCGCCGCGGGCCAGGGCGGTTTCCAGTTCACCGGTGCGTGTCACGCGAGACCCCCTTCGGGCGGCCGCGGGCTCTGGTGCCAGCCCAGTGCCGCCAGGCCGTGTTCCGCGTTCAGTGCCGTTTCCACGCCGACGAGTTCCAGCCCGAGCTCGACCAGGGTGAGGGCCACGGGCGGCCGCATGCCGGCCACGATGACCCGGGCGCCTAAAAGACGCGCCGTCGTGGTGAGTTCCATCAGGGTGCGGGCGACGAAGGAATCGATGATGTCCAGCCGGGAGATGTCGATCAGTACGCCGCGCGCGCGATCGGCGCCGATGCGCGCGGTCAGCTCGTCGTTGAAGGCGAGCACCGACTTGTCGTCGAGCTCGTTGAGCAGCCCGGTCACCAGGACGTCCCCGAGGCGCAGGATCGGCACACAGGCCGAGGAGGAGCCGCTCATCGGCCCACCGGCTGCTGGGGGAGCGAGGGGACGGCGTCGGTGAGCTCGACGGCGGCCACCAGGGCGTCGGCGAGGGTGGCCCGGGTGAGGATGGTCGACAAATCGATGCCGAGCTGGGCGATGGTCTGGGCGATCGGCGGCCGGATCCCGCTGATGACACAGTCCGCGCCCATCAGCCGTACGGCGTTGACGGTCTGCATCAGGTGCTGGGCGACCGCGGTGTCCACGGTGGCCACGCCGGTGATGTCGATGATGGCGACCAGCGCCTCGTGGTCCTGGATCGCCTGGAGCAGGTTCTCCATCACCACCTGGGTGCGGGCGGTGTCCAGCGTGCCGATCAGAGGCACGGCCAGCACCTGGCGCCACAGGCGCACCACGGGCGTGGACAGCTCCAGCAGTTGGCGGCTCTGCCGGCGGATGATCTCCTCGCGCCCGTCGACGTACGTCTCGAAGGAGAGCGCGCCCGCGCTGTCCAGCAGCCGGTTGATCAGCACGGCCGAGCCGAACAGCGCGTCACTGTCGCGGGTCCGGCGCTGCACGGCCTCCAGCACGGCCTCCTTGAGCGACAGGATCGCGAGGGAGGTGTCCGTCGGGCTCGCGCCGCCGCGTGCCCGTCGCAGCGAGAAGTCGCAGACCGCGCGGTGCAGGTCGCGGTGGGCGCCGACGACGCGTTCCACCGGAACGCCGCTGTCGAGGCCGTTGAGCAGAGCGGCGATCAGCCCGTCGGCCTCCTCCCGCAGTTCGTTCTCGGCGATCCCCTCCCCCAAGGCCGCTCTCGCCGACTGCAACTGCACCCAGCGGTCCGCGATGTCATCAGCTTGTGCGCGCAGCACGCTGGTGACGCCCTCACGTGCGGCGGCCTCGGTCGAACTCAAACCCACAGTTCCTTCCTGGTCGGTGGCCGGCCGCGCCCCGGCGTCACGAGCCGTCGGGTGGGCGGCCTGCCGCGCCACGGACTTCTGTTGTCGCACGACAAATGTTAGCGAGCCGCGTCAAGGACCGGAAGCTTCCAACTCCGCGACGCCCTCCGCGGAGCCCCGCCCCCGTTTCCGTCGCGCGGGCTCAGCACCCCTGTCAACGCCGGGAGTTACCACCACACCGCCAGAATTCAGGCCGAACGCGTGGCAGTCCCGGGCGGCTCGTGCCGGGACGCGAGAGGGTCGGCCCGCACAGCAGTGCGGAAGCTCGTCAGCCCATCGGCGAGAGCCTGCCGCGCCGCCGGCGGCATCGCGGCGATGACCGACAGCAGGGCCTCCTCACGACGGGCGCGCAGACCGTGCAGATACGAGGCACCGGGCCCCGTCAGATGAAGTCGCAACTCCCGGCGGCTGGCGGGGCTGGGGACCCGGTCGAGGAATCCCAGCGCCTGGAGACGGTCGCACAGGCGGCTCACCGACGACGGCGCCGCGCCGAGTATCTCGCCCAGCGTACGGAGGTTGATGCCCTCATCGCGCTCCACCGCGTACAGCACACGCAACTGCGAAGCCGACACCGGCGCGGGGGAAACGGCATCCCTGCCACGCTCCCACAACACCTCCAGCAGCTCGATGACCTCGCACGCGGCAGACGCGGCGCCGTGAGATTCTCTGGGCAGGGCAAAGGGATTCACGTCCACCGGCAGCCCTCCCCATCCAAAACCTGTCAGGCCCGGATGCCTGACCGGTGCCTGCACTCCCGCATGCGTCCTTCGAGAAAGCGGTCCCAAAATGGCGGACAGAGCGGACAGTTTCGCGGCAGTGGAACGCGCCCTGCGGGGCGCGGCCCCGCACGAACTCCTCGATGCCGTCCGCACGGCGTTGACCGAACACTTCGCGGCGCTCACCGTCAACCTGTTGATGGCCGACTACGCCATGACCATACTGCAGCCCGTCGATATCCTTCCTTACACCGCCGAACCGGTCTCCGTCCACACCAGCGCGCCGGGAAGGGCGTTCGGCGCGCAGCAGCCCCAGCTCTCCCACGACTGCCCACCGGCCGTGACCGCACACCTGCCCGTCACCGTGCGCGGCGACCGTCTGGGAATCCTCTCCGTCACGCTCCCCGACGACCGGCTCACCCCGCAGGTCCTGGCCGTGTTGGCGGACGTCGCCGAGGTCCTCGGCCACGAGATCGTCGTCGCCGAACGCGACACCGACCTCTATCTCCAGGCGCGCCGCGCCGCCCGGCTGACCCTGGCTGCCGAAATGCAGTGGCAACTCCTGCCGGGCCGCGCGTGTTCCAGGCCCGAGTACGCGCTCGGCGGACAGTTGGAGCCCGCCTACGCCGTCCACGGCGACAACTTCGACTGGTCCGCGTCGGCCGACCACCTCACCCTCACCGCCACCAACGGCATGGGCGAAGGCATCGAGGCGGCCCTGCTCACCAACCTGGCCGTCAACGCCCTGCGCAACGCCCGCCGCGCCGGTCTCGGACTGGCGGACCAGGCATGCCTGGCCGACCAGGCCGTCTACGGCCAATACCGCGGCGCGGCACACCTGTCCACGCTCCTGCTGCGCTTCCATCTGACCGACGGGCAGGTGGACATCATCGACGCCGGCTCGCCCAAGATCTGGCGGCTGCGCGAAGGCGCGGTGGAGCCGATCGAACTGGAAGCCCAACTGCCGCTCGGCATGTTCGAGGACACCCTCTACACGGTGCAGCGGTTCCACGTCGTCCCCGGCGACCGGCTGCTGTTCGTCAGCGACGGCGTCTACGACGTCGCCTCGCCCGCCGGCGAACGCTACCGGGAGCGAGCCCTGGCCCGCGCCGTACGCGACACCCGGCTCCTGCCGCCCTCCCAGGTCCCCCGCGCGGTACTCCAGGCACTGGCGGGCCACCGCGGCCACTCACCCGTGGACGACGACGCCATGCTCATCTGCCTGGACTGGCACGGCCGCGCCCTCTGACCGTCCCGACACGCCCCGTATCTCCACCGCCGGCCTGGGAGGGCGGTTTGGCGACGTCGAATTCCGGTCAACGCAGGTGGGCTTTTACCGAGCTGGTCCGGGGGCGGCCGCGACAGGGCCATGACTCTTCGCAGAATTGTCGAGCCACTCGGGCCATTCCGCCGTCAGTCCCCGCACACGGAAATTTCCGCTGATGGGTGGAATGGAAAGGTAACCGATGTGTCGAGGTGAGGTAACGAATCGCGGACGTCGGAGCGAAAGGGGTGTGAAGTGGGTTTGGGTGAAGCGCTGCGGGCAAAGTTCCGGGCCATGAGTTATACCCCCGGCCGCATGGCGGAAAACGACCCATACAACGGCAATGCGTTCCCTCCGCACAATGCGGACCCACATGCTCCTTACGACTCCAACAGGCGCCCGGCGGGCGGTCGGCGGGGTGCCGGCGCGGACCGGACCGCCCTGGTCGTTCACACGCTGGCGGATATAGCCGCGGGTTTCCTCGGGCTGTGGATCGTGCTGTACCTGCTCGACGCGAATCAGGCGAACGTCTTCGTCGATTTCGTGCACGGCGTGGCCGGCTGGCTCGCCGGCTGGTCGCAGGACATTTTCACCATGGAGACGGAGGCGCTCCGCGTCCTCTTCAACTACGCGCTCCCCGCCGTGATCTACCTCGCGATCGGCCACGGCGCCGCCGCCTGGATACGCCGCCTCTGAACACCCCCCACCGGGCCGGGCCTTCCCTATGGGGACGGCCCGGCCCGGTGGCGTTGCCTGCCATCCCATGTAAAGGAACCTTGACACCATGTCGAGCATGCTTGACACTCCGGAGTGTCAAGCTTTCTTTACATGAGGAGCGCGAGTGGCAGTCGAAGAGAAACGCGCCTGGATCATGCTCCTGGTCGCGATCGCGTCGTACGCGGTCTACCTGGCCGTCGTTCTCGGGCGGCCCGGCGGAACGCCGCTCGATCAGGGGCCGTACGCCGCCGCCCTGCTCTGGACGGTCGGCGGCGCCATCGTGGCGTCCATCGTGCTCCACATCGCGGTCGCGGCCTTCTCGCCCGGGGACGCGAAGACCAAGGACCAGCGCGACCGGGAGATCCACCGCTTCGGCGAGTACATCGGGCACTCCTTCGTCGTCCTCGGCGGCGTGTCCGGGCTCGCCCTGGCGATGGCCGGTATCGACCAGTTCTGGATCGCCAACGCCATCTACCTGGCGTTCGTCCTGTCCTCCGTCCTGGGGAACACGGCGAAGATCGCCGCATACCGGCTGGGCTTCCACCCGTGGTGAGGCCGACCCGGGTCACCAACGCGATCCGCGCCCTGCGCTTCGCCCACGGCGAGATGACCCAGGCCGAACTCGCCCGCCGCATCGGCGTCACCCGCCAGACCGTCATCGCCATCGAGCAGGGCCGCTACTCGCCCTCCCTGGAGATGGCCTTCCAGATCGCCCGTGTGTTCGGCGTCCCGCTGGACGACGTGTTCCAGTACCCCGAAAACGACGGAGACGCCTCATGAAGGCCATCGTCCACGACACCTACGGCCCGCCCTCGGTGCTGCGACTCGAAGAGATCGACCGGCCGGTCCCGGGAAGCGGAGAGGTGCTCATACGGGTCCACGCGGCCGCCGTCGACCCGGGCGTGTGGCACCTCACGGCCGGCCGGCCGTACCTGATCCGCACGATGGGCTTCGGCCTCCGGGCACCCGGGACCCGCGTCCGGGGCCGGGACCTGGCCGGCCGCGTCGAAGCCGTCGGCGCGGACGTCACCCGCTTCCGGCCGGGCGACGAGGTGTACGGCGGCTGCGACGGGTCGTACGCCGAGTACGCCTGCGCCCGGCAGGACTCCCTCGCACACAAGCCGGGCAACCTCACCTTCGAGCAGGCGGCCGCCGTACCGGTTTCCGCGTGCACCGCCCTCCAGGCCCTGCGCGGCGGCGAACGCCTGCGGGGCGGCCGGAGCCTCCTCGTCATCGGCGCGGCGGGCGGTGTGGGCACCTTTGCCGTACAACTGGCCAAGTCCTTCGGAGCCCACGTCACCGGCGTCTGCGGCACCGCCGCGGCGGACCTCGTCCGCTCTCTCGGCGCGGACGAGGTCATCGACCACACACGCGAGGACCCCACCGACGGAACCCGCCGCTACGACCTCATCCTCGACCTGGCCGGCAACCGCCCCCTCTCCCGGCTCCGCCGTGCCCTGACCCCGCGCGGCACGCTCGTCATCGTCGGCGGCGAGGGCGGCGGCAAGTGGATCGGCGGCAGCGACCGGCAACTCCGGGCGGTCCTCCTCTCCCCGTTCGTCGGCCACCGGCTCCGCGGCCTCGCCGCCATGCACCAGCGGCACAGCGACCTCCGACTCCTCGCGGAGCTCATCGAGGCCGGCTCGGTCACTCCCGTCATCGACCGGACCTACCCGCTGGCCGAGGTCCCCGACGCCCTCCACCACCTGAAGGAGGGGCACCCGCGCGGCAAGATCGTGATCCGCGTGTGAGGGCCCGTCCGGACCGCCTATCACGCCCTCCCGAGCCGCTCGGGCCACCGAGTCACCCCGGCACCCCCCGGGCCACCGCACCGGCGAAGTTGGCGGCGAGGGTGCACATGTCCGGTTCCGACGGCCCCGTGCCGGTCCGGACGGCATGCACGAGGGCCTTTCCGAAGGACGTGGGCCACTGGACCACGCAGCCGGCGGCGTTCCCGCTGGCCGTCGCGGACGCTACGCCGGTCACCGATATCGGCGTCGGCTGCGGCGACACGGGCAGGTCGCCCCTCGCGTAGATGAGCCGGATCGTGGCGGACGCGACGGTCGAAGAGCCGGTCAGACTCCAACTGCACAACCGCAGCGGTGCCCCGCCGTTGTTCGAATACTGGGGCAGTCCCGTGCCCAGACCCCACTGCGCGGCCGTGGACGAGTCCAGCGCCGCGCACGGGTCGGACGCGGCCCCGGAATCAGTCGACCCGGTCGAGGTGGGATACGTCGCGGTCGGTGTCGGATAGGTCCCGGTCGGTGTGGGATACAGCCCGGTCGGCGTGCCGGACGGCGTGACGCCGTCCGACGCGCCCGGGTAATACGCGTCGTCGTCGCTGTCGTCGTGCGCCAACTGCCAGATACCGGTGCCCGCCCCGGCGGCTAACAGGACCACGGCGACCGCCACGATCAGCCAGCGTCTGCGCCGGCCCCCCGGCGGACCGTCCGGTCGCGAGGGTTCCGCCCAGTCCTGTCTGTCCTCGTCCCACTGCTCCACGTCCACTACCCCCGTACGCCTGATAATTGGGTGATCCGCCGCCCGACGGCCGTCGCCCAGCGGGGTTCCGTCGTTGTCACGACCGGTCACCCCCCTTTTCCAGCGTCGTCTCCGCCTGCTTCGCCGAAGCCCGCTCGCCCACCGCGACCGCGCTGCGGCTCATCTCCCCGATGAACACCCCGCCGCCGCTCACGTTGACGATGTACTGCTCGAAGTCGCCCGTCTCGTAGCCCTTCGTGCGCAACGCCTCCCTCACGCCGCTCGCGATCCGGTCCTGCAACGTCCGCACGTACCGGCTGATGTCCATCTCCTGGAGCAGGGAGACCTCCTTCGCACTCCCCAGTTCCCGCACCGACGCGGCCGGCCCGTCCGGCAGCGCGTACTGCGGGATCGTCAGCCAGGTACGGAAGACGGAGACGACCGTGCGCAGCAGGGAGACCCCGGCGGCGAAACCCGCCCCGGGGCTGGTGAGCAGGCCGCGCACGGCCTCGCGCAGGAGGCCGTCGTCGCCGCTCGCCGCGATCACGTCCACGGACTTGAACTCCGGGCGCACGGGCATCAGGACGTGCGGTACGACCTCCAGGACCAGCATCCCGCCCTGAGTGTGGACGCGGACCAGGAGGGACACCCCGATCTGCTCGTCCCAGGCGCCGACCCGGACGCGCAGGAAGTGCCGGCGTGCCTCGCCGCCCTCGTCGACGGCGCCGTCGAGGTGTTGCCGGACGATGGCGGGCTCGTACTTGACCTGGCCGCGCGCCAGTCCGACCGGCAGGTAGACCATTTCGTCGACCTGGAGGGAACGCAGGCGGTCGCGGCTGGTGGCCGCGGCCGACATGCGCAGGGCCTCCAGGCGGGGCTTGATCAGGTCGATGACCTCGCGCCCGGTGAGCGCACCGGTCTCCGCACCCGCCTCCGCACCCGCCTCCGGCCCGGCGTTCGCCTCGTCCTCCGGTCGCGGCAGCGGGTTGAGCCGCTTCCCCGGTTCCGGCCGCGTCAGGCGCTGCAACTCCATGACGAGCGACCACGGTTTGTACGGCTCGCCGGCGCCGACGAACGGCCTGAACGGATCGTAGATCGCCAGGCTCGCGTACTGTTCGCCGTCGATCGCCGCGCCGATACGCCGGTACGCGGCATTGTCCGGCAGAGTCTCACGGGGCGCCTTGGCGAAGGCGTCCCGGCTCAACCTCTGGCGCATGACGGAGACGACGTGCGCGCGGTACGCCCACACGGGCAGCACCAGCAGCGCCGGGAACACCACGGCGGACCAGGCGTCGCCGCCGCTGAACAGGACGAACAGCACCGCCGCCCAGTACGCGAACGCCACGGCGAACGGCAGGACCGGCAGCACCGCCTTCAGCCGGCCGCGCGTGGCCTCCTTCAGCACCGCGCGGCCGAGGGTGAAGACCGCGCCCCTGCCCCCGCGCACCGCCCAGGGCACGAGGCAGACCAGCCCGTACGCCATGAACCAGGGGATGGGTAACACCCTCTGCGCGTCGATCCCGGCCAGCTCGAACCCGATGAACGCCGCCCAGACGGCCAGCAGCCCGAGCGCGGTCTGCGCCTCCCGGCGGCGGGCGCGCAGCGCGTGCGCGAGGACCGGCAGCGCGTCGATGCCGAGCGACGGGGCGATCGGACGCTCCTCGTGCTCGACCAACTGCTCGATGACGCGGCGGCGGAACTCGCTGTCGAAGTAGACACCCGCGCACAGCAGCCGGGTGGCCTCGCTGCGGATGTGAGGTGGCGCGCCGCCGGGAGGCGACGCGGCAAGCTGCCCTGGCACGGTCATACATCCCCCGATGATCGAACTTTTCCCCGATGTACGGATGTGAGCGAGCTGCGATAGACGCAGTATGGTCGCCGACCCCCTGGCTCGGAAGGGAATGGGAAAACCGGCCCCAGCCATTCCTCTCGACCCTCCAGCTCCACACCGCAACGGTGGCCCGGTCCCGGATCAACGGGCAACCCCGGTACCAGCGCCGGGAACTGACCAGATGTCAGGAGCGACGATGTCGACGGACCGCCCCTGCGGATCAAGGATGTGGCCGAGCAGCTTCTCGTGCCGCAGGGTGACCACCCGCTCGGCGATGTCGAGGCTGGGGTGGGTGGTGACCAGGTGCGTTTCGAAGCGGAGGACGTCGGCGACCGAGTGCAGGCTCGCCTGGAGGACGAGGTTCTCCGTACCGCTGATCGCGGCACAGTTGCGGGTCTCGGGCAGGTGGATCAGGGCGTGGCCGATGTCGGGCAGATCGGGCGGCGGAACCCTGGCCCAGAAGGTGACAGCCACCGGCCAGCCGCCGAGCGGCCGCGCGAAGTCGCAGCGGAAGCGGAGCAGGCCGAGCCGGACGAGCTCGTCCGTGCGCCGCTTCACCGTGGACGCGCTGACGTCCAACGCCGCCGCCAGCGACTGGAAGGACGCTCTGCCCTCGCTCACCAGGTGGGCGAGGATCTCCCGGTCGGACGGGGTGATCTCCCGTGGGCCCCGCCCGCTCGGCGCGCGTTCGGTGTCCGCGGTGAGCCGGGCGCGTTGTCCGGGGGCGAGGGCGGCGATCCTCCAGCGCCCGCCCTCGGTGAACATGTGCGTCACGATCCGGGCCCGGACGGCGCTCACGCCCGGTACCGCCGGCAGGACGTCGAGGGTGTAGCGGGACATGGCGGGCAGGTCGCGGGTGGCCACCGTCGCGAGGAGGTCGTGGGCGCCGGCCGCGCGCTCGATGGTGAGCATGTGCGGGTGACGGCTCAGCGCGCGGGCCACCGCCGCCGGGTCGCCGAGCGCGCACTCGATCTCCAGGAACGCCGTGCAGACCTGCTCGAACAGCCGAGGGCCGGGCGAGAGACCCACCCACGCCGCACCGCGCGCGGAAAGCCGGCCCCAGCGCCTGGCCACGGTCACCGGGTCCACGCCGAGGGCGCGCCCGAGCTCCGTCCACGACGCCCGTGGGCGGAGCTGGAGGGCGTGGATGAGCGCCAGATCGTCCTCGCTCAGCTCCTTGACCGGATCCTGCATCTGGGTCTCTCTTCTGCGGGATTCCTGCAATCCGACGGCCGGTGCCGCCCGGTATCGCAACCTAGTCGGTGGGTACGCCGTGCCCCGCGGCGCCCGGTGAAGAGGAAGGAAGAGGTGTGCCGATGCGTCAGCCGTTCGGCTCCTATCAGGACGAGATATACCTCAACGGGCTCGGCGGTGTCGTACCGCGCTTCCCGATGACCTTCGCGGAGCTGGAGGCCCGAGCGGAGGCCGCGCTGCCCCCCTCCGTGTGGTCGTACGTGTGCGGTGGCGCCGGCGACGAGCGGACGCAGCGCGCCAACGTCGCCGCCTTCGACCGTTGGGGGATCGTCCCCCGGATGTGCGTCGGCGCCGCCGAACGGGACATGTCCGTCGAGCTGTTCGGGATGACGCTGCCCTCGCCGGTCCTCGCGGCGCCGATCGGCGTCATCGGCCTGTGCGCGCAGGACGGTCACGGCGATGTGGCCACCGCGCGGGCCGCCGCGCGCACCGGCGTGCCGATGGTCGCCTCCACGCTGTCCGCCGACCCGATGGAACAGGTCGCCGCCGAACTCGGCGATACCCCGGGCTTCTTCCAGCTCTACACCCCGACCGACCGGGAACTCGCGGCGAGCCTGGTGCGGCGGGCCGAGGAAGCCGGATTCAAGGGCATCGTGGTCACCCTGGACGCCTGGGTCACCGGCTGGCGCCCGCGCGACCTCTCGACCGGCAACTTCCCGCAACTGCGCGGCCACTGCCTGGCCAACTACACCTCGGACCCCGTCTTCCGGGCCGGCCTCACCCGCACACCGGAGGAAGACCCGCGAGCCGCCGTCCTGCGCTGGACCCAGATCTTCGGCAACCCGCTCACCTGGGCGGACCTGCCCTGGCTACGGTCCTTGACCGACCTGCCGCTGATCGTCAAGGGCATCTGCCACCCCGAGGACGTACGCCGGGCCAAGGACGGCGGCGTGGACGGCATCTACTGCTCCAACCACGGCGGCCGGCAGGCCAACGGCGGGCTGCCCGCGCTCGACACGCTGCCCGCGGTCGTCGAGGCCGCAGACGGGCTGCCCGTCCTGTTCGACTCCGGAATCCGCGGCGGAGCCGACATCCTGAAGGCCATCGCGCTGGGCGCCACCGCGGTAGGCATCGGCCGCCCCTACGCCTACGGTCTCGCCCTCGGCGGCACCGACGGCATCGTCCACGTACTCCGCTCACTCCTCGCCGAGGCGGACCTCATCATGGCCGTCGACGGATACCCCGCTCTCAGCCGGCTCACCCCCGAAGCGCTCCAGCGCGTCACCACCTGATCCGAGCCCGCTTCCCGTATACGCGCGCCTGTTCCGACTCCTCGGCGCGCGCCACGGGACTGCCCCGCCCTCGGCCCGGCCGGTGGCTCCCGGCCCCGCTCGGCCCGCCTCCGACGACCTCATCGAAGGAACCGCATGAACCGCTTGCCCTCCACCACCCCGAACACCACCGCCGGCACCGGCCCCCACACCACCTCGGACACCGCCGCGAACGTCCTCGCCATTGTCCCGCCCCACGTGGGCGGCCGCACCGCCGGAGCCGCGCTCGCCGCCGTCTTCCCCGAACGGGCCCGGGTCACGGTCGTGGAGACGGCCGACGAGGATCCCGCCGCCCTGCGCGCGGCCCACGTCATCATCACCGGCCTCGGACCCGTCACCGCCGACCACCTCGCGGCCGCCCCCGACGTGCGGCTCGTCCAGTGCGCCAGCCACGGATTCGAGTACGTCGACGTGGCCGCGGCCCGTGAACGGGGCGTCCTCGTCAGCACGATCGGCTCCAGCGGCGCGGAGCGGCAGAACGTCGCCGAACAGACCTTCGCCCTCATGCTCGCCCTCGCCAAACAGCTCATCCCGGCCCACACCGCCCTCGTCGACGCCGACTGGGCCCTGCCGCGCCTGCAGCAGTCCCTCACCGAACTGTCCGGCAAGACGCTGGGTGTGATCGGGCTCGGCCACATCGGCCTGGAAGTCGCCCGCCGCGCGATCGCCTTCGACATGAGCGTCGTCTACGCCGGGCCACGACCCGCGGGACCGGACACCGAAGCCCGTCTGGGCGGCGCCCGCCACCTGGAGCTCGATGATCTGCTGCGCACGTCCGACTACGTCACGCTCCACGCCCCGCTCACCGACGGCACCCGCCACCTCCTCGACGCCGAACGCCTGGCTCTCCTCAAGCCCACCGCCTTCGTCATCAACACCGCCCGGGGCGCCCTCATCGACCAAGAGGCCCTCGCGGACGCCCTGGAGTCGGGCGCACTCGCCGGCGCGGGCATCGACGTCTTCGACCCCGAGCCCCCCACCGCGTCCCTGCGCCTGCTCCGCGCGCCCAACGTCGTTCTCTCGCCGCACGTCGCGGGCGTCACCCGCGAAACGCTCGTCCGCATCGCACTGGCCGCCGTCCAGAACGCCGCGGACTTCCTCGACGGAAAGCCGCCGCGGGACGTCGTCTCGTAAACGAGGTCAGCAAAACGGCCAGGTCGCCCCGCCGCCGCACGGGCGGCAGGGCGACCTGGCCGGGAAGGTCACTGCTCCGGGACGATGTTCTCCGCCTGCGGGCCCTTCTGACCCTGCGTCACATCGAAGGACACCCGCTGGCCTTCCTGGAGCTCCCGGAAGCCCTGTGCGGCGATGTTGGAGTAGTGAGCGAAGACGTCGGGTCCGCCGCCATCCTGCGCGATGAAGCCGAAGCCCTTCTCACTGTTGAACCACTTCACCGTTCCGGTAGCCATATGGGCCTCCTGAAATCAAAGGGGGAGCGGGTACCGCACCGCGCGGCACCCGGAGATGATCGCCGGGCCCATCAAGAATCTGAACAGCGCGAACGCCCATGATCGCGATCACGGGCGAACAGTCTTCGGAACCACGACAGCTATGGCCCGACCGTACCCGGGCGGTAAGGGAGTCGCTACGCAGCGCGCCGTGGTCCGTACGGAACTGCCGGGAACCCACCCGGTCCGACCCCCTATAGTGCGAAGATCACGCAACGTGAAAAAGGGGGCCTGACCATGGCACTGTTCGGAAACGCGCACACCATAGACCCGGTGGCGGCCCAGCAGGACTACGCGCGCCTGCTGGGACAGGGGGAGCGGGTGCACGCCGCGTACCTGCTGATCCGCGACACCATGCTCTTCACCGACCGCCGGCTCATCCTCGTCGACAAGCAGGGGATCACCGGCAAGAAGGTCGAATACCACTCCATTCCGTATCGGAGCATCACGCACTTCGCGGTGGAGACGGCCGGCACCTTCGACCTCGACGCGGAACTCAAGATCTGGATCTCCGGCACTTCCCTGCCGATCGAGAAGACCTTCACCAAGGGCGTCGACATCTACGAGGTGCAGGCCATCCTGACGCAGTTCGTGGCGCACTAGAGGGTGTCCGACGGGTAAGGGGGCGCGCTCCGCGTCCCTCCAGGTAGGGGCCGGCCGTCAGTTGGGCGGGGTCAGTCGCTGTCCTCGCCAGTCCCTCCAGCGGCGAAACGGCGCGCGTCGCGTCGGCCGGCGTGGCGTTGCCTGCGGTTGCTGATCCTGTCCTCCTGCTGACGGTCCTTGGTGCAGTGGGGACGACCGCATCCCGAACAGCAGGTGTGGCCGAACAGCGGCATGCCGGGGTGTTCCCACCGGCAGCGGGTGTCGGTGTCCTCCCGCGTCGGATTCGGCGGCAGGTCGCAGGCGCCGTAGCGGTGATCGTGGACCGGCCGGGGGTTGTGCTCCGTGTGGCGCACCCACAAGGGCTTGGTCCTGTCCGTACGGGACATCTCGTTCCTTCCGGAACCGCCGCCCGGGCTCCCGGACTTTCCGGGCGGGCGGCTGGGTTCGCCATTTCATGGCGACACGCTCCTTCCTTTGTCTGCGCCGTGGCCGGCACTTCGGGGCGCTCTCACGGGAGTGGAAAGCCTTGCAGATTATTGGCGGCGTCGGCCGTACGCAAGAACGTCGAATCTCGAAGGTGTCGGCGTCGATGTCGGTGCGGCGGGGCCGCCGGAGCTGGAGGGACCGGCAGCGCGTCCGTCGTCGGGACGTGGGGCCCCAGGGCGGTGGCCAGTTGGCCGGCCGGGCGTCCCCCGGCGGCCCTTGCTTCCTCATCGCGGAAGGACCCCGGAGCTGGCCGCTCCGGGGTCCTGACCGGTCTTACCGGTCTTCACGTATATCGAGGGGGCGAGTGAGCCCCAGGCCGATAACGCCTGGCGTAAGAGTCGCCGTCAGTAAGCGGTGGTCTGCAGGCTGCCGAAGCCGGCGAGCTGCGAGGGCAGCCCGGCCACGGACGAGCCGGTGGCCTCCACGCCGCCGCCCAGGTTCACGGAGGCGCCGTGGCCGGCGATCTCCAGGCCGCCGCTGGCGAGACCGCCGGAAACGCCGTCCAGCGCGCTGTCGGAAATCTCGCGGGTCTCGACCTCAGGGGTGACGTTCTTGCGCATTGATATTCTACCTTTCTGCAATTCTCCGGGTTTTATTGCATTCTTAAGCGGTGGCCGATCGGGCTGACCCGCCAAAGCGAAATGCAGTCGGCTGAGCAGCCGACTGAGCAGCGGCTCGAACGCCCGTTAATCCAGTGAGCAGGATTACGGCTCCCGCATGCACGGAATGCAACCACGCCGACGGGGCGGCTAGCAACTTTACTGTCCGGTTTACTTCTCTCCCCGGTTGACGAATGCCTTTGCGTGGAATTTATTGGGTCAGATTCCGGGAAAAGCGTTGAGGGGGGAATGGAGGGGGTTGAGGGGCGGTATGGCGTGAGATGTCTTGATCAACTCGGCTTGTCGGCGGACAAGTCGAGAGAAAACAGCCCGGGGAATGCGCCGCTACTCCCAATGGCGCCTCCTTGGTGGCCCGCCCGGTCGACCTCGGGCAGCGTTGCCTCCATCACGTCCTGACCAACTGGGCCCGGCGAGGAGGGTCATGCAGGAAGTCCTTGCTCCCAGCCCGCTGCCGATCACCGCGTTCACGCGGCCCCACTGGCGGGCCTCGGGGCCACTCCCGTGGCTGTTGGCCGTCGCGCTGGCCTTCGCCGGCGCCCAACTGGCCCTCGTCGTACCGGGTTCGGGGCTCGCCTGGGACGAGACGGTCTACGTCAGCCAGGTCGGCGGCGACGCTCCGGCGGCGTTCTTCAGCGCGCCCCGAGCCCGCGGCATCTCCTACCTGGTCGCCCCGGCGGCGGCTCTGACGGATTCCCCCACGGTGCTGCGGATCTATCTCGCCCTGCTGTCCTCGGCAGCGCTCTTCGCCGCGTGGTGGATCTGGCGCAAGGTGGTGCCGGGATCCGTCCTGGTGTGCGCGGCCGCCTTGTTCGCCGGGCTGTGGCCCACCGTCTTCTACGGGCCCGCGGCGATGCCGAACCTCTGGTCTGCCCTGGGCGCCGTGGCGGCGGTCGGCTGGTTCCTGCGTGCGATCCGTGATGCCGACGACTTCGCGGCGACGGTGGGCGTCGGGGCCGCGGTCGCCTTCGTCGCGCTCATGCGCCCCGCCGACGGAATGGGGCTGACGCTGCCGCTGGTGCTCGCGGTGGTGTTGGTACCCGGATGGCGCCGGCCGGCGGTGTTCGCCCTGCTTGTGGTGGGGCTGCTGGTGGGCTGCGCGCCGTGGGTCATCGAAGCGTACGCGGATTACGGCGGCGTGGGGGCCCGGCTGCATCGCGCCAGTGAGATCCAGGGCGGCGCGGGCTGGCAACTGGTTTTCGATGATCAGGCGCGGGCGCTGGTCGGGCGGACTCTGTGCCGGCCGTGTTCGGTGCCGTGGAACCACGCGTACACCGCGGCATGGTGGTTCGTGCTCCCGGTGCTCGTGGCCGGCGGGGTCGTCGTCGCGGTACGGGCGGGCCGGGCCGGCGTCGTCCTGGTGGCGCTCGTGGGCGCGGTGACGCTCGCGTTTCCGTATCTGTTCATGATCGGATATGCCGCTCCACGGTTCCTCCTCCCCGCCTACGGGCTCCTGGCCCCACCCGTCGCCGAATGCGTGGTCCGTCTCTTCACGAGAGCGCGGCCCTTGGTGCGGTCGGCGACCGTCGTCGCGCTCGTCCTGGGGCTGACCGGGCACTTCGCCATCCAGTACATGGTGCTCAACCGCGTCGCGGCCAACAGCCGCGCCACGAGCGCGAACTACTCCGCGATCGCCGGGGCACTGCACCGGCTGGGGGTCCGCCCGCCCTGCCTGGTCAGCGGTGACCAGGCCGTCCCGATCGCCTACTACGCGGGATGTGCCTCACGACAGACCGGCGGCCACGACGCCAGCATCACCGCCGAAGGTCTGAAGGCGGCCGCACGCCGCACCCCGGCAGCGGTCCTCGTGCCGGCCGGCGCGAAGCCACCTGGATTCGCCCGCGATTGGCGGTCCGTGTCCTTGCCGCGCCTGCGGGGGCGGGCGCCGGGCGACCGGGTCTATGTGTCGCCGTCGGCGGGCGCTGGGCCGCACAAGGCGTAGCGCGAGGGTCGGCCCCGCGGCCGGGCGGGGCGGCTGAGGCTACGCGCGGGCACCCGCCGCGCGCAGGACGGCGGCGGTTTCCGGGTGGGGTTGGAAATCCTTCGTGGCCCAGGCGAGAGGGGTGTAGCCCGTTCCGCCGTCCTCGCGGAGGTTGGGGTCGGCTCCGTGGTCGAGCAGTATGCGCACGGTATCGGTGTGGCCCCAGGTGGCCGCCCCGCACAGGGGGGTCCCTTCCTGGCCGTGGCCGCTTTCCTTGTCAGGCGTGGCACCGGCGAGCAGCAGCGTGCGGACGATAGCCGTCGCCCCGTGTACGGAGGCCGCGTACAGCGGTGTGGTGCCTTCGCGGTTGGCGATGTTCGGGTCGGCGCCGGCCCGCAGCAGGGCCGTCACCTCGTCCACGCCACCGAACCTCGCGGCCGACACGAGCTGCCTGGTGAGTTTCTTCTGCCGTCCGCGCTTCACTTTCCCCGCACCTCACTTCTGATTTCCGCCATCCGGCCCCCACCTCGGTTTGTTGGCAGACCCGAGGTTAGCGGTGGGGGAGGGCCGCGGTAGTCAGACGGTGGTCGCATCCTTGGTCATCCTTCGGGCGGACCTGACCCTGAGCGGCTGTCAGGGTGATCGCCGCCCACACCCAGCTCCGGCTCGCCCGCCCGCTCGCCGTTGACCTGCGTCGGCCCTGGGAGAAGCCAACCGAGCCAAACAGGCTCACCCCGGCCCGGGTCCGCCGGGGGTTCCGGAACCTCCACGCGAAGACCCCTCTCCAGCGCGTGCACCGCAACCTCCCCGGCCCGCCCAGGACGCCCTCCCGGCTCGAAGAACCGCCGTTCGGCAACGCGTTACGACGTCGGGCGCGTCCTCGCCACGGGCGAGGCATACACACGCCCCGCCGACCACAAGAAGGGTACGAAACCACGCCGAAGCGGATAACCGACAGGCTCAGGCCACTTGGGCGGTGGCTGCGAGGACCAACTCGCGCAGAGTGACGCGCTGCGGCTGCTGGTACGCGAAACCGATCGCCGCAGCCACGTCTTCAGGGGCGAGCACCTCGATGGAGTCCTTGAATGCCTGGTAGTCGGCCTTCACCACCTCGTCGGTGGTGTGCGAGAGCAGCTCCGTCTCAACGGCTCCCGGGGCGATGGTGACGACGCGGACCCCGTGGCCCGCGACCTCCTCGCGCAGGCTCTCGGACATGCCGTGCACGGCGAACTTGCTGCCGCTGTAGACCGTGTGGTTGGCGTAGGTCCTGCGGCCCGCGACCGAGCTGATGTTGATCACCGTGCCGCGGCCGCGCTCGATCATGCCGGGCAGGACCGCACGTACCCCATGGAGCAGACCCCGCACATTGACGTCGAACATCCGTGCCCACTCGTCGGCCGACTGCCTGGCCACCTCGCCCAGCAGCATCACGCCCGCGTTGTTGACGATCAGGTCGGCGGGGCCGTACAGCGCCTCGGCCTCCCGGACGGCCCCGGCCACCGCCTCGGCGTCGGTGACATCGACGGACCGGGCGAGAGTGTCAGGGAGGCCGAGCGCCTCGATCCGCTCCACCCTACGGGCCAGCAGCAGGAGGGGGTGGCCGAGTGCGGAGAGAGTACGGGCGGTGGCGGCGCCGATGCCCGAGCTGGCTCCGGTGATGACGGCGAGGGGCTTGGCGGCGGTGTTCATGTCGGTGTTCATGTCCTCAACCTTGATCGTCCGGCGGCCCCCGAACAACAGCCGGTCGCGCAACAATCGATAACCTGACGGTTATGGAACGCCGAGACGTCGAGATCTTCCTGGCCCTCACCGAGGAGCTGCACTTCGGCCGCACCGCGCGGCGCCTGCACGTGTCGCAGGCCCGGGTCAGCCAGACCATCAAGCAACTGGAGCGGCGAATAGGCGCGGCGCTCTTCGAACGGACCAGCAGACGCGTGGAGTTGACGTCGATCGGGCGCCACCTCGCGGACGACATACGTCCCGGCTACCAGCAGATCAAAGACGGCGTCGAGCGGGCGGTCGCCGCGGGACGCGGTCTGGCCGAGCCGCTGCGCGTCGGGTTCAGCAGCCCGCTCGCCGGTGAACTCGTACTGTTCACCGCCTCCGCGTACCGCGAGCGGCACCCGGCGGCCGGTGAGGTCCTGCTGCACGAAACCCCGCTCTCCGACCCCTTCGGCCTGCTGCGCTCGGGCGAACTCGACCTGCTGCTCGCCCAGTTCCCCGTTGTCGAACCCGATCTGGCCACCGGCCCCGTACTGATCTCCGACACCCGCGTGCTGGCCGTCTCCACCCGGCACCCCTTCGCCAAGAGGCCCTCCGTCCGGGTCGACGACCTCGCCGCGGACAAGGTGCTCAGCCTCTCGGGGCCCGTACCGGACTACTGGCTCGACCATCTCCTGCCGCGCACGACTCCGGCGGGCCGTCCCGTCGAGCGCGGTGAGCGGGCGGCGACCCGGCAGGAGCTCCTCGCCCTGGTCGGGGCTGGGCGCGGGGTGCATCCGGCCGCCGCACACGAGGTCAGGTACTACGCCCGGCCGAATATCGCGTACGTCCCTTTCGACGACGCTCCTCCGCTGGAGTACGGCCTGGTGTGGCAGGCCGCGGCGGACACGGGCCGCATCCGCGCCTTCGCCGAGGCGGCGGTGGAGACGGTACGGCGGCAGGGCGGTCCGGGGGACGTCTGCGCAGAGTGCCGCTGATCCGGCCCTGGTGAGCGACCCAGTTCGAGGCACGTTTCGCCCTCGCCAGATGAACGCCAAGCTCAGGACTTGTACGGCAACTGCGGCACGGTGAAGCAGTTGCGCGTCATGTCTCCGCCCTGGGTGACCCAGCGGCCCGGCCGTCCGTCGGTGCCGTCCCGCCAGCGGGCGACGGACAGGCAGCTATGCCGGGTCTTCGGCGGCTCGGCCGACCGCCGGAACGTTACGGGCAGCAGCAGACCGCGGGCGGTGTACGGCTGCTCGCGGGTCAGGAAACGCTCGACGCAGCCGCGTGTGACCCGCGTGCCGCACGAGGTGGCCGCGTCCGTGAACCACATGGCGGCCGCCCAGCCCTCCAACTGCCATTGGGAGAGCGGCTGCCGCACCTTCTGTCGCGCCGCATAGCGCGCCATGCCGTCACGGAACGCGCGTACGGCGGGATGGCCGGTCTCGTCGTAGTTGCGGCTGGCGCCGGTGACCCACAGGGCGTTGCGGCAATGCGGCGCGTCCTTGTATTCCCCGGCCACCGCCGCCGACCAGTTCTGCACGTTGGTGACCTTCGCCGTGACGCGGGCCCCCTTCGCGTCCATCGCCTTGCACAGCTCGGCGTTGCCGTGCGTGTCCATGGCGTCGAAGACCAGATCCACGCGGCGGGCGCGCAGATCGGCGGCCACCGCCCGGAAGTTGGGCAGCGCGAAGTCCACCTGCTCGGTCAGCACCCGGTAGCCCTCCTCCTCCAGGCCGCGGGTGACGAGCCGGGCGTACGCGGCGGAGGCGGCCTGGTTGTAGGAGACGACGGCGGCGGTGCGGGCGCCCTCCTCGCGCCGGAAGTAACGGTAGACCTCGGTGCCGCCGTAGAGGGTGCCGCCCCAGCCTGGCTCGCGGCCGTCGCGCGGCGCTTCGCTGCCGTAGATGCCGTACAGATGCGGGTAGGTGTCGTAGGCGGGCCCGATCGGCTGGCCGCCGATGTCCGGCACGCCCGCGCGGCTGACCCGGGGCGCACCCGCGTAGTCCAGCGCGGTGGTCGCGACGAGCGCGAACACCCCTTCCCGCCGCACCAGCCGTTGCACGCACTCGTTGTTGCCGACGCCGCTGCCGCCGTCGTCGCAGGTGACCACCTGGACCGGCCGGCCCGCCACGCCGCCCTTCGCGTTGAGCGCGGCGAAGTACGCCTGCGCGCCGTCGCGCGGCCCAGTGAAGGCGGCTCCGCCGACGGGACTGGTGGCGCTGGTGATGATGCCCACCTTCAACGGCCGGCCGTGGGCCGGAGGCTGTGTGGTGGCCGGCGGCGAGCCGTCGCGGGCGCGCCCTTCGAAGGCGCTTTCCGGCAGCCGGCTGCCGCAGGCGGCGCAGAGCACGAGCAGCGCCGCCAGCAGCGTGCGTTCAGCAGCCCGGCAACCCCGACGCATTGCCGCTCAGCTTCACCAGCGCGCACAGCGTCTTCGCGGAGACCTTCCACGTCCCGTCGTGGTAGACGGCGGTGCCGGAGGCGTTCGGCAGGGCGGTGGCTTCCTTGACCACCAGGTCGTAGCTGACATCCGCCGCCGTGGCGGACGTGAACGTCACCTTCTTGACCTGTGCCTGGGAGGACTTGGCGCGCTGATCACCGTCGAACGCCTGGAGCAGCGGCCGGAGCCGGTCCCCGTTCTGGAGGAGTTCGGCCTTCTCGTCAAGGGGAGTGGCCGGGGAGAAGAACTTCTCCCAGTTCTTCGTCACCTGCGTGCGCGCCGCCTCGGGATCCGCCGGCCGGCTCGCGCTCTGCGAGGGCGTGGGGCTCGCGGAGGTCTTCCCGCCGCCTCCGTCGTCGTCCCCGCAGCCGACCATCGTGCCGCCCGCGAGGAGGACCGCGGCAGCGGCCCAGGCCGCCGTCCGCGTGTGCGTGCCAAGGGCCATCTGGCTCACCACCGGGTGTAGTCGATCCGGTACTGATCAATGGTTTCAGGGTGTGGCCCCATACGGCATAGTGCAACTCATCGGGACGAACCGGACCACGAGGGGGCCGGGATGCGGACAGTTCGCTCGCGTGCCGCAACCGCCTGGGCGGCCCTGGCCTCCTGGGCCCGGCACGCCACGTACTGGCTCGGCGGGGCGACACTCACCGCCGGTGCGGTGCTGTGCGCCATCGGCTGGTACGGAGTCTCGGGCGAGCGCTTCGCCGAGCGGCAGATCCCGTACCTGGCGTCCTGCACGGTGCCCGGCGCGGCCCTGATCGTGGCGGGCGCGGTCCTTCTCGGCCACCGCGGACAGGTGACGGCGGCGGCGCGGGTCGCGGAGCTGCATCGCTTGCTGGTGGCTTCCGGCGCTTCGGACGCTTCCGATGACGCGGAGCCCGGCGGGCCGCGACCCGGCTCCGGCCCGGCCGGACCTGCGCCCGGCGTCCCGTCCGAGGCCGCGGACACCACGCCGCTCGCCGTCCCCGGCGGGACGCTGGCGCACCGCCCCGACTGCCCGCTCGTCGCCGGCAAGCGCGACGCCTTCCCCGCGGATCAGGCCCGCCGACGGGAGCTGGGCCTCACTCCCTGCCCCCTGTGCGAGCCGGAGCTCGGGCCCCGGGCGCCGGAAGGATGACCATGGGCGGCCTGACCTATGAGCTGACACTGGCCGGGCTCGCCCTCGGCAGCGCCGCCGCGCTCACCGGCATCGGCCTGATCGTCACCTACCGGGCCACCGGCGTGCTCAACTTCGCGCAGGGCGCCATCGCCATGATCACGGCGTACGCGATGCGCCAGTTCGCCGTCGTCTGGCACTGGCCGCTCGCGCTCGCCGCCGCCCTCAGCCTTCTGGTCGTCGCCCCGGGCCTCGGCCTGCTGCTCGACCGCTGGGTGTTCCGGCCGCTCGCCCTCTCCCGCGACCCGGCCGGCCGCGGCGATCCGGCGCCGGCTCTGGTCGCCTCACTCGGCGTCTTCGTGCTCCTGGTCGGGACCGCGACGCTGGTGTGGGGGAGCGGGGCGCAGGCCGACGCGCCCGCGCTGTTGCCCGCCGATCCGTGGGTGCAGCTCGGTACGGCGGTGGCGCTCGCGGCGGCCGTCGGCGCGGTGACCCGGTGGACGCGCTTCGGGCGGGAGGTGCGGGCCGTGGTCGACAACCGGCAGCTCGCCGTCCTCAGCGGTGTCGACGCCGACCGGGTGGCCGCGGCGGGGTGGGCCTTCGGCGCGTTCACGGCCGGGCTGACGGGCGTGCTCCTGGCGCCCTACGTACGACTCGATCCGTACGGGCTGCCACTGCTCGTCATGGAGGTGATGGCGGTCGCGGTGGTCGCGGCCATGCGGAGCCTGCCGGTGACCGTACTCGTGGCCCTCGGGATCGGCGTGACCCAGGGCCAGCTCACCCGGTTCCACCCGGGTGGTTGGGCGGAACCGCTGCTCCAGGCCGTCGGCGCGAACCTCTTCGTCGTGGCGCTCCTCGTGGCGGCCCTGGCGCTGCCGGGCGTGGGCGCGACCGGGCCCACCCGCCTCGGCCCGGTGGCTCCGCCGGGACCCGGCCCGGCCGGCCGTATCGGGGTCCCCCCTCGCCCGGCTCACCCCGCGCGCGGCCGGGGCGGCCGTGCGCCGGCTCCGGGCCACGTCGCCGGGCCGGTCTGCGCGGTGTTGTTCCTGCTGCCGCTCGGCCTCGCGGGGTCCGACCTCCAGACGTCCCTCCAAGTGCCCGCCCTGGCGGTCGTGTTGCTGTCACTGGTCGTCGTGACCGGCCGGGGCGGGCAGATCTCCCTCGGCCAGGCGGCGTATGCCGGGCTCGGCGCGCTCTTCACCGCACTGCTGGCCGCCGGCCGCTTCCCCGGACTGCCCGCCCTCCCGGTGCTCCTCGCCCTGGCCGTCGCGGTGGTCCTCGTCGCCCCGCTCGGTCTGCTCACCGGCGGCCCCGCGATCCGGCGGCACGGTCTGGCCCTCGCCCTGGCCACGCTCGCCTTCGGCGTGGCCGTCAGCCGCTTCGTGTTCTCCCAGCCCTACGCCACGGCCGGCCTCCGGCTCGACCGCCCCCTCGCCCTCGCGGACGACCGCGCCTACTACCTCGTCGAGCTGGCGGTGCTGGCCTGCGCCCTGGCGGCTGTCGCGGCCCTGCGGCGAGGCCGCACCGGCCGGGCGCTGGCCGCGATGCGCGACCACGAGGAGGGCGCGGCCGCGGCCGGGGTGCCGGTGCCGGCGCTGAAACTCATGGCGTTCGTGGCGGGCGCGGCGCTCGCGGCGTTGGGCGGCGGGATGCTCGGCCTCGGGCTGCGGGCCTTCGACGCCGGGGCGTACGACCCGGTGCGCGCTCTGCTGTGGTTCGCCGCCGTCGTGGTGCTCGGTGCCGACAGTCTGCTGGGGGCGATGGCCGCGGCGGTGTTGTTGGTGGGGTTGGACGCGGGGGCGCGGGGCGGTGTGGCGGCGGCCGTCATCGGCGTACTGGCGGTGCTGGTGGGGCGGTTGCCGGGTGGCGTGGCCGGCGCGGTCCGCGCCCGCCTGACCCCGGAGCGCCGCCACCCGGAGGCGGGAGTACTGACCCCGCTGGGTGCCCGGGTGCGCGCTCGGCTGGCGGCGAGCGGCACCCCGCCGCGTCCCACCCCGCCGCGTCCCGGTCCTCCACCTCCCGCCCCACCGCCGTTTCGCCCCACCGTCCGAGCCCCGGCCCCACCACCGTCACCGCCCCCACCCCCGCTGCCGCCCCCACCACCGGCACCAGCCCCACTCCCCTCCGCACTCCTCACCGCCCGCCACGTCACAGTCACCTACGCCGGTTTCACCGCCCTCGACGGCGTCGATCTCGACGTCCTGCCAGGCAAG
The DNA here is from genome assembly GCF_055570395.1 of Streptomyces sp. NPDC031210. Classification (NCBI taxonomy): domain Bacteria; kingdom Bacillati; phylum Actinomycetota; class Actinomycetes; order Kitasatosporales; family Streptomycetaceae; genus Streptomyces; species Streptomyces sp. NPDC031210. The sequence goes on along the minus strand of NZ_JBVIHH010000003.1, from coordinate 463,251 downwards.
GTCACGGCCCTGATCGGTCCCAACGGCGCGGGCAAGAGCACCCTCTTCCACTGCCTGTCCGGCACCCTGCGCCCCCGGTCGGGGACCATCACCCTGGAGGGCCGGGACCTCACCCGCCGCCCCGCGCACGCCCGGACCCGCCTCGGTATCGCCCGGACCTTCCAGGAACTCGCGGTCTTCCCGTCCCTCACCGTCGCCGACAACGTCCGGATCGGGGCGGAACAGGGCCGGATCCGCGACCCCGCCGCCGTCGAACAGGCACTGCGACTGCTGGGCCTCGACGGCCCGATCCGCACCGCCCCGGCCGCCGGGCTGTCCACCGGAACCCTGCGCCAGGTGGAGCTCGGCCGCGCCCTCGCGGGCGGACCGCGTGTCCTGCTCCTGGACGAACCGGCGGCCGGACTGGACGCGGCCGAGACCGCCGCCCTGACACGCGTCCTGCGCGCGCTCGCCGCCGACGGCATGGCCGTGCTCATCGTCGAGCACGACCTGGGCCTGGTGGGCGACCTGGCCGACACGGTCTACGCCATGGCGGCGGGCAGAATCGTCGCCTTCGGCCCGGCCGACCGCGTACTCGCCGTACTCGCCGACGCGGCGGGGTGAGCGCCGTGGGCGTGGAGATGGCGCTACGCGGCGCACGGGTGCGCTACGGACCGCTGGAGGCCCTGCACGGTGTGGACCTCGCGGTGCCGACGGGCCGCGTCACGGTACTCCTGGGCCGCAACGGCGCAGGCCGGACCACCGCCTTGCGCGCCATGGCGGGCACGGTCCCGCTGTCCGACGGCCGCGTGGAGTGGCGCGGCAAGGACGTCACCCGCCTCCGAGCCCACGCCCGGGCCCGCCGCGGGCTGGCGTTCGTCCCCGACCGGGGCGCGGTCTTCCCCTCCCTCACCGTCATCGAGAACCTCGCACTCACCGCCGCGCACGGTGCCGTCGACGACGCGCTCACCGCCTACCCGGCGCTGCGCCCCCTCCTGAACCGCCGGGCGGGCACCCTCTCCGGCGGTGAGCAGCGCATGCTCGCGGTCGCCCGCGCGCTGCTCTCACCGGCCCGTCTCCTCCTGCTGGACGAGCCGACGCAGGGCATGGCACCCGCGACCACGGCTCGTACGTACGCACTGCTCGGCGAGGCGACCGACCGGACCGTCGTCGTAGCCGAACAGTCCCTGCCACCCGAGCTGCGAGCCGTGGCGACCGTGGTCTACCAACTCCGCCGCGGCGCCGTCGCGTTCGCCGGCGAACCGTCGGAGCGGGCTTGCCGGCCGTGTTGACCGGGTGACAGACCCCGCTCGCCGACGGCCCGAGAGAATGTCGCCTTTTCGTTCTGCCCGGCGCGTGCGGCACCTGACAGCATGGTCACCATGACGAGTAGTGGGCGCACGCCTGCCGGCACGCAAGAACCACTCACCGTGAGCCATCGCCGAAACCGGACCACCGCAGCGGGCACGACCCCTCTGACGGTGGGGGCGGAAGAGGAGTACCTGCTGGTCGATCCGGTGTCGCGGGCTCTGAGCGCGGAGGCCGAGAAGGTGGTCGCCGAAGCCGCGGGCGAGCTCGGGGACCGGATCACCACGGAGATAACGCGCTACCAGATCGAGGTGCGCACCGACCCGCACACCGACCTGGCCGACTTCGCCGAGCAGGTCCGCTCCACCCGGGCCGCGGTCGCACGGGCCGCCGCGCGCCAGGGCCTGCGCATCATCTCCAGCGGAACGCCCGTACTCGGCCACCCGACCCCGCCGGCCCTGACCGCGGGCCCCCGCTACGCCCGGAGCGTCGCGATGTTCCGTGCCCTGGACGACGAACAGAGCGCCTGCGCCTGCCACCTCCACGTCGGCGTCCCCGACCTGGCCACGGCGCTGGGGATCAGCAACCACCTGCGCCCCTGGCTTCCGGTCCTCATCGCCATCGCGGCCAACTCGCCGTACTGGGCGGGGCGGGATACCGGATACGCCAGTTGGCGTACGACGATCTGGGGGCGGTGGCCGGTGGCCGGGCCCCCGCCGTATTTCCGGTCCACCTCCCACTTCGAGGACCTCGTCGGCGGGCTCCTCGCCACCGGCACCGTCATGGACCGCGGCGGTCTGTACTGGGACATCAGGCCCTCCCACCACGTGCCCACGCTGGAAATCCGGGTCGCCGACGCGACCGCCACCGCCGACGACACCGTCCTGCTCACCGGCCTCGTCAAAGCGATGGCCGCCACCGCGCGGCAGGCCATCGACGCCGGGGAATCCCCTTTTCGTCCGCAGCCGGAAATGCTGCGCGCCGCCTGCTGGCGCGCCGCACGCGACGGCCTGACCGGCCAGGGCATCGACCTCACCACCGGCCGCCTGTCCCCCGCCACCACCCAGGTCGACCACCTCCTCGCCCATCTGCGACCCGCCCTGCGGGACCACGGCGACACCGAGCTCGTCCACGCCCTCTGGGCACGCCTGCGCGCCCACGGCAACGGTGCCGACCGCCAGCGCGCCGCCTACCAGCGCCGCACCAGCCTCCCCGACGTCGTCGACCACCTGATCGCCACGACCACACCGGCCGGCCGCGACGACAGCCGACCGATGTGAGTTCCCCACCCCGGCTGACCGACGGCACCGAGGACCGCGCACGCAGACGCCGCCTCCTCAGTCGCGGCCGCTTCAGACGCCACCTCGGTCCGAAGTCTCCGAAACCTCCGAAACCCGTGGGCACTTCGGCGAGGTAGCGGCCGCATGGATCGCGGTGAGGATCCGGCGGGCCCACTGGCTCGGGCTTTCCCCGTCGAGGAGGCCGGCGAGGCGCCTGGTGTGGGACCGCCGCTGCTCGGGCGTCATCGTCAGGGCGCGGTGCAGAGTGTCGGTGAGGTCCTGGCGTGAGCGGGGATCCGTGAGGAGAGCCGCGGCGCCGAGCTGGGAGGCGGCTCCGGCGTACTGGGACAGGACGAGGACGCCGTGCCGGCCGGTGGCGGCTTGCGCGGCGATGAATTCCTTGGCGGTGAGGTTCATGCCGTCGGCCAGCGAGGTCACCCAGAACACGTCGGCGGCGAGGTAGTGATCGACGACCTGAGGGAACGGCAGGGCGTGCGGGACGTACTCCACGGGTTCCCAACCCGGGGTGCGCCAGGTGTTGTTCAGCCGAGTGATGGCCTCTTCGAGGTCGCCGCGGGTGCTGTCGTAGGCGTGGATGCCGGGCTCCGGCGGCGGGCATACGAGGCGGAAACGCAGCCGCCCGCGCATTCCCGGCCACTGGTCGAGGAGGGCGCCAAGGGCGTGGACCTTGTGCAGAGGGGCTTTGGCGTAGTCCAGGCGTTCCACCGAGAGCACGAGCAGGGATCCGTCCGCGGCGGATCGCGGGGCCGGGCGTGAGCGGGCGAGAGAGGCGACGGCCTCGCGGTCGATCCCCAGGGGATGGACACCGGTGCGGGGGAGGTGGCCGATGTGCGGACCTTCGGCGAGCGTCCGCTCGAACTGTCGGGCGAAGTCGGCCGTGTGGAAACCGGCCCAGTCCAGACAGGCGAGAGAGGCACGTAGCTGTTCGGCGTGGGGGAGTCGGGCGAAGACGGCGGGCGGCGGAAAGGGGGTGTGGTGGAACAGCCCGAGGCGCAGGTCGGGCCGGGACGGGCGCAGGATGCCGGGTACGAGCCAGAGGTTGTAGTCGTGCAGCCAGACCGTCGCGCCCTGGTCGGCGTGGGTGCTGATGTGGGCGGCGAAGGCCGCGTTGACCGCCTCGTAGTGGCCCCAGGCCGCCGGGTCGTGACGCATGCGGCGAGGTTGGGACATCATCACCGGCCACAGCGTTTCCTTGCACGCCGTGTGGAAATAGCCCGCCCACTGAGCCGCCGGGATGGGCAGGAAAGCCAGCGGGAGTCCGGTGGAGGGCGCGTCCCGGTGGGGGAGGGGGACTCCGGTGTCGGCGAGGGCGGTGGCCCAGACCGCGTCGAGGTGTCCGGTGTCCGCACCGAACAGGCTGCACAGGGTGGGCAGGATCCCGTTGGGGCTCACGGGCGGCTGCCAGCGGCCGTCGGCCCATCGCACGGGCGGGCGGTGGTAGCCGATCACGACCGGTGCACGGCGTTCCACCCACCCCAGTCGCCCCAGGGCCTCCAGAATCGCGGCCGCCCCTTCGCGGTCGGACCGGTGGACTGCCGGGCGGTGCGGTAGCCGTTCGACGAGTGCGGGCTCGGCGTTGCCCATGAGCACGCCGTGGGTGCCCTGGTGGAAGAGCGACAGGTCGTTGAGGGAGTCGCCGGCCACCAGGATGGAGTTCATGGGCCACTGGAGCTTGCGGGCGAGCAGGGCCATGGCGTTGCCTTTGCTCGCCGGGGCGGGCAGGACATCGAAGTAGCGGTCGGCCGAGTACGTCCATCCGCAGCCCAGCCGGGCGACGGCGTCGGTGATGTCCGGTGTGAGCCGGTGGGGTTGGAGGTAGAACGAGCAGCGGCCGTCCTGGGCCACTTCCGCCTGGTGGACGAGCTGGGGAAAGCGGGCCAGGGCCTTACGGACCCGGTCCGCCCCCGGCCAGCCGGTGCGCAACTGGTTCTGCAGGACGTCGACGTGGCTCATGTCGGTGGCGTCGATGACGCTCGCACCGACGTCGGCGATGATCCACCGGGGCCGGGGAACGAGTGGGTCCTCGGCGAGAATCCGCCGGACGGAGGGAAGCCCGCGGCCGGTGGCGAAGACGAGGGTGATGTCCGGATGCCGCTCCAGCGCCTCGCGCAGCCGGTCCCGTTCGGGGTCCGAGCCGCCCAGCAGGGTGCCGTCCAGATCGGTCACCAGCACCCGGCCCTCAGGGTCCGTCACCGGCACCCGGCCCTCAGGGTCCGTCACCGGCACCCGGCCCTCAGGATCCGGCACCGGCACCGGTCGCTCGCCGCGGGCCGATATCCGTTCGTGCGAGCCCTGCGCGCGCCAGGCCATACGTCCCCCGATCGCTGTGGATTCCTCCGGCGGAAAGGCGACCGGCCAGTGCCGGAGACCCGTCAGGCCCTCGGCGCGGGCGGCGGGGAGAACCCCGCTTCCGGCGCCGAGAGAGGCGAAACGTCATCACCCGACCTCATGCGGTGACTGTAGAGCGAAGGGTCGACAAACTCCGGTCCCCTTCCAGGGGCTTGGCCGAAAGGCCGCCCGCTGTGGCCCGAAACGGCGACGCGCCTCGCGGGCCGGGCAGGGCTGACCGCCACCGGGTCGGCGGGACGTCAGCGTCACGACAGCGGAACGTCAGCGGTGGGCCCCAGACTCATGAACGTCAGCAAGTCAGGCGCGGCTCGCCGGAAGACCGGGCGTCCGCGCCGTCACCCACGGGGGATTTCCATGCGTACGTTCCGCAACCGCACCACCGTCCTCGCCGCCGCGGCCACCGCCGTGCTCGGCCTGTCCCTCACCGCCTGCGGTGGGGGCGAGTCGGACGCGAAGTCCGCCGGCCCGGCGGCTCACGGCTCCGCACCGGCTCCCTCGTCGGCGGACTCCGCCCAGAACGCCGACACGGGGAAGGGCACCGGCGGCGAGAAGAACGTCAGCGACAAGAACATCAGCGACAAGAGGGGCGCCGGCGCCGCGAAGGCTCCCGCCGGCCCGGCGGCCGCGGCCACGCCCGTCTGCACCACCAAGGACGTCACCATCAGCGCCGCCCGCCAGGACGGACCGCCCTACACCCACATCGTCCTGACGGCCAAGAACACCTCCGGCCGGAGCTGCCGGCTGAAGGGCTTCCCGGAGATCCAGTTCCTCGAAAGCCACCGGGAGAACGTGCCGGCGGTCGCCAAGAGCAAGCCCGCCGCGCCCGTCGTACTCACCGCCGGCGCCCCCGCCTACGCGCTGGTGAAGCTGTCGGACGGTGGCGTCGACGAGGACGTCGAGCCCGTGACGGCCTTCTCCGTCACGCTCCAGGGAAGCGGCGGCATGGCCACCGTCAAGGCTCCGGGCGCCGGTGGCATCGCCGTCGACCCGGCGAAGTGGGCGACCGGCTACTGGACGTACGAACTCCGCAACGGCGCGGACGACTTCTGAGCCGTCGCCCCGGCCGGTCCCGCAACTGGTTACTGCGTTGGTGTGGTTCGCCTTCGAATGGCCTTCACGGCATGACGGGTGGCTGACCAACTGCTGGTAACTGTTGTCCCATGCTTCCCCTCGCAACGAGCAAACAGTGCGCTGCCGCCGTCGTCACCGCGGCCCTCGCCTTCGGCCTGCTGGCCTCCACTCCGGCCATGGCGGACGAGGCACCTGCCGGTCCCGACCTGACGAACGCGGCATCGGTGCCGACCACGGTCTCCGCGTCTGGAATCGCGGAGGCCGTGGGACCGGCAGAAGAACGTCCCGCGTTGCGCAAGGAGGCTCGGGCCGCCGCCCTCAACGACGCCCAGGCCGAAGCCGAGCGGGATGCCCAAGTGCGCGGCCGTCGCTTGGGTCGGGTGGTCTCGGTCAAGGAGATCGCCTTCGAGAAGGCGGTGCCGTCGGCACCGGACCAGATCCGGGCACTGGCCAGCCTCAAGGTCGTCTACGAGCTGGACTGACGGGCTACGAGGCGGCATCCCGGGCCTTCCGGCGGTGCCACTGCGGCGGGCACAGAGGAATCCGGCGCATCCGCCGCCCCGCCCAGCGGCTCGCCCACCCGCGGGCCCCGAGTCCGTACGGCCTGCCGTGCCCGCGGCGCGGCAGGCCGCCTGACCGCCCGGACTTCAGTCGAGGCGGAAGCGGAGCCGGCAGATCACCGCGTCCGTGTCGCGGCGTACCGCATGGGCGACGACCGCGCCGCGCTGGTTCTGCAGCAGGCGCTGCCACACGTGTGCCGGCTCGGCCTCGGGGACCAGAACGGTGATCCGCGTGCCGGGTTCGGCCGCCGCGAGCCTCGCCACGTACGCGGCGATCGGGCGGCCCAGCGAGCGGCGCTCCGAGGCCACTCGTATCAACTCCACGCCCGGGCCCCACAGTTCCCAGTCGCGTTCAAGTGCCTCGGTCCGGGCGCGGTCCTCCGGGTCCGGGTGGCAGACGGTGACCGCCCGGACCTCGTCACCCAGTGACACCGCGGCGGTGAGTGCCTCGCTGGTGAGGCGGGTCAGGGAGGAGACGGGCACGACGACCAGCGACCGGAGGCGGTGCGGCGGTTCGGGGACGCGGCCCACGCCGAGGCGCTCGCCGATCTTCCCGTACGCGCGGTGGACCGCCTCGAAGGCGGCCACCAGCAGGGGAAGGGCCACCACGACCAGCCAGGCGCCGTCGTGGAACTTCGTGGCGGTGACGACGATCGCGCCGAGCCCGGTGAGCAGGGCCCCCAGGCCGTTCAGCCACGCCTTGCCCGCCCACATCGGTCCGCGCGCCCGCCGCCAGTGGATCACCATCCCGGTCTGGGCGAGGGTGAAGCCGACGAAGACGCCGATGGCGAAGAGCGGTACGAGCGTGTGGGTGTCGCCGCCGGAGAAGACCAGCAGCGGCGCGGAGACGCATGCCAGGGCGAGGACGCCGTGGCGGTGTACCTGGCGGTCGGCCTTCAGGCCGAAGACGTGCGGGAGGTAGTTGTCCCGGGCGAGCAGCCCCAGCAGGACGGGCAGGCCGCCGAACGACGTGTTCGCGGACAGGGCCAGCAGCACCGTCGTGGCGCACTGGAGGACGTAGAAGCCGAGACCGTGGCCGAGGGACGCGTCCGCGAGCTGGGCGAGCACGGTCACGCCCTCGGCCGGTTGGAGCCCGAAGCGCGAGATGAGGACGGACAGGCCGATCAGCATCACGCCCAGGAGCGCGCCCAGCGCCACCTCGGCGTGCTGGGCGCGGCGGACGGCCGGGGCACGGAACGCGGGCACGGCGTTGGCGATCGCCTCGACGCCGGTCAGGGCGGAGCAACCGGACGCGAACGCCTTGAGCAGGAGCAGCACACCGACCGTGGTGGCGTTGTCGCCGAGGACGGACGTATGGCCCGCGGCCGCTTCCGTCGACGCCGGCGCGTCCCGGAAGAGCCCGACGATGATCAGGACGAGGACGGCGCCGACGAACACGGCTGTCGGCAGGATGAAGGCCCGCGCGGAGTCGACGATCCCCCGCAGGTTCAGGGCCGTGATCAGGACGAGCACCGCGAGGCAGAGCGGTAGCCGGTCGTCGTACAGCGCGGGGAAAGCGGAGGTCAGGGCGGCGACACCGGCAGTGACGGCCACGGCGACGTTGAGGACGTAGTCCAGCACCAGGGAGGCGGCGGCCACCAGGCCGGTGCGCCGGCCCAGGTGCGACCGGGCGACGGCGTAACTGCCTCCGCCGTCCGGGAAGGCGGCGATGACCTGGCGGTACGAGGCGACCAGCAGGGCCAGGAGGGCGGCGATCAGGAGGGTGACGGGGACCGTGAAGCCGAGGCCGTGGCTCCCGGCCACCGCGAGGACGAGCACGATCGCCTCCGGGCCGTAGGCGACGGAGGCCATGGCGTCGAGGGACAGTGCGGCGAGCCCGGTGACGGCCGTGAGCTGGTGCCGTGCGCCGGGATCGGGAGGTTCCTCGACGCCGGGCTCCGCGCCGTTCTGCGAGGTCAGGGTGATCATGCGGATCAGCGTGCGGCCGCCCTCGGGGGCGGGGGAGTGGCGCTGGCGCCTTCTTGGCGCGAAACCGCGTCTTCTTCACGCGTCCTTGACGCCGCCCCGTGGGACGCGCCGCCGCCCCCTAGTCAGGGCGGGCGTCGGCCATCGGGAGGGTGATCTCGAAGCGGCAGCCGGCGCCGGCGTTGCGTACGGAGGTGTGGCCGGCGTGGGCCTCGACGATGCCGCGGACGATGGCGAGGCCGAGACCGGCGCCGGGGTCGCCGTGGCGGCGGTGGTCCTGGCCGCCGTGCGGGGTGTGGAGGAGGGGGGCGGGCCTCGGCTCCGCGCCAACCCGTGTCGAAGACCCGCGGGAGGTCCTGTTCGGGGATGCCGCCATCTCCAGGGCCACGGCGACCGTGCCGGCGGCCATCGCGACGACGGCGAGAGCGGGCCGACGGGTATCGGCCATGGCGTCATGCCTCCAGGAAACCCGCCCGAGCCGGCCCAAGGGGCGCCGGCGGGGGTCCCGTAAGACTCCGGTAACCAGCCCACGGCACGCGCCCGGCACGGGGGATACGCCCCGACCCGTCCGGCCGGCGCGGAGGCGGGCCGCGTCCCGGCTTCCGGATCCGCGTCATGCCCCCGACGAAGCGGCGTGGCTCGAAGAGGCTCCTGCGCCCTCCATAGCCCTGTGGCCACCGGCCACACTCCGCCACGCCACGGTAATCTGGCTCTTTCCCCCAGGAGGAGTTGCATCAGTGGAGTTCCGGCTGCTCGGAGCGGTTTCCGTCGCCACCGAGGCAGGCGAACTGCCACTCGGCCCCGCCAAGCGGCGCAGCCTGCTCGCCGCTCTGCTGCTGCGGCCCAACCGCCCCGTTCCGGTGGAGCAGTTGACGGACACGCTGTGGGATCACGAGCCGCCGCCACGCGCCCGTAGCGTCATCCAGGGCCATGTGTCGCGCCTGAGGGCCCTGCTCGCCGGGGCGGGCGCCGAGAACTTCGGTGTCGAACTGGTCACTCAGGGCACGGCGTACGTCCTGCGCATGCCGGAGAGCCTGCTGGACGCGCACCGCTTCGAGGAACTGGTGACGCTGGGCCGCGGCCAGCGGGCGCCGGCGGACGCCGTGGCGATGTATCAGGAGGCGCTGGCGCTGTGGCAGGGTCCCGCGCTGACCGGCGCCTACCCGAGCCCGCCGCTGCAGGCCGCCGCACACGCGCTGGAGGAACTCCGGCTGGCCTCCGTGGAGTTGCTGGCCGCGGGCTACGCGCGGCTGGGCGAGCACGCCCGGGCCGCGGCCGTGCTGCGCGCGGAGGCCGACGTCCATCCGCTGCGCGAATCGCTGTCCGCCGCGCTCATGACGGCGCTCCGGCGTGCGGGGCGCCGCTCGGAGGCGCTCGACTGGTTCCACCGCACCCGGCGGCTGCTCGCCGACGAGCTGGGGGTCGACCCGGGTCCGGAGCTGGCGGACGCCTACGCGGTGGCGCTCCGCGGAGAAGGCGGGGACGGTGGGGAAGGCGGCGGAGGCCGGGGAAGCGGAGGCGACGCCGCGGCCCAGCGCGGCCGGGCCCCCGGCCCGCCGCCCGGGACCGATACCCCGCACGAGTCGTCAACGGCCCCTCTGCCGAACATCGTTGACCTGCTGCCCCGCATGCCGCGCGGCTTCCACGGACGGACCGGCGAACTCCTCGCACTGTCCCGGTCCGCCGCCGGCGAAGCACCCGTCTGCCTGGTCACCGGCCCCGCCGGAGTGGGCAAGACGGCGCTCGTCGTGCACTGGGCGCACCGCAACCGCGCCGGGTTTCCCGGCGGCCTGCTCTACGCCGATCTGCGCGGCTTCAGCGACACGGGAGAGCCCTCCCACCTCGAAGTGCTGCGCGAGTTCCTCCTGGCGCTGGGTATCGCGCCGCGCCGTATACCGGAGTCGGCGAGCGGTGCGTCCGCGCTGTTCCGCTCCCTCGCCGCCGACCGCCGGCTCCTCGTCGTCCTCGACAACGCGCGCGGCTCCGAGCAGGTCAGGGAACTGCTGCCGGGCGGCGCCCGCTGCGTCACCGTGGTCACCAGCCGCTACCGGCTGCGCGGCCTGATCGCCTCCGACGCCGCCCGCCCCGTCCCCGTGGACGTACTCGAACCCGAGGACAGCACGGCCCTGCTCGCCGCGGTGCTCGGCAAGGAGCGGGTACTCGCGGAGGCGGACGCCGCCCGGCGGCTCGCGGAGTTGTGCGGCGGGCTTCCCCTCGCGCTGCGGGTGAGCGCCGCCCGACTCGCGTATCAGCCGGACTGGTCCCTGAGCGCGATGGTCGCCGAACTGTCCGACGAGTCACGCCGTCTGGGCCTGCTGGACGTGGAGGACACCGGCGTACGAGCGGCGCTGCGGCTCACCCTGCGCCGGCTGCCCGAAGACGCCGCGCACCTCTTCGCGCATCTCGGCCGTCACCCCGGCACGCACGTCGACCGGTACACGGCGGCCGCCCTGGCCGGCACGGACCCGGCCACCGCCGAGGCCGCGCTCGACAGGCTGAGCGCGGCGCACCTCGTCACCCGGGCCGCGCCGGGACGCTGGACCCTGCACGATCTCGTACGGCTCTACGCGCGTGGCCTGGACGCCGGGCCCGACGCCCTGATCCGGGTCCTCGACCACAGTGTGGCCACCGCCCTGGCCGCGGCCCACGCGGCCGAGCCCGGAGCCGAGTCGTGCTTCGAGCCGCCCGCGGACTTCCGCCGGCCGCGCGCGATCCGGAAGTTCGCGGACCGCGACCAGGCCATGGCCTGGTACGCGGCCGAACGCGACGACCTGGCCCTGGCGGTCGCCGCGGCGCACACCGCGGGACTGCACAACAGGACGTGGCGGATCGTCCTGGGCCTGTGGCCGCAGATGGTGTGGCGGGTGCGGGACGGCTGGGTCCCCCTGCTGGAGAAGGGACTTGAGGCGGCCCGGGCCGACGCCGACGCCCGCGCCGAATCCCGGGTCCTCGCCCTGCTCGGATGGGTGCTGACCGAAGAGGGGCGCACCGATGAGGCGCTGGTCCACCTGGAGGCCGCCCCGGCCCTCGCCGCCCGGGCCGGCGACCCGCGCGGCGAGGCGACCGCGCTGGTCAACCTGTCGCTCGCCCAAGCGGCGCTGGGCAGCCCGGAGGAGGCGGCCCGGGGATGCGTACGGGCGGCTCGGCTGGCACGCGCCGCCGACGACCGCAACACCGAGCGGCTGGCCCTCTACCACCTCGCCCGGCACCGACTGGACGCCGGCGAATGGCAGCCGGCCTTCGACACGTCGATGGCCGCACTGGACCTCCACAGCGCCTCGGAGGCATCCGAGGCGGCCCGGGTGCTGTTGTTCACGGTGGCCGGGGAGGCGCTGCTGGGAATGGGCGACGAGGCGGAGGGCGTCCGGCGGTTGGAGGACGCGGCGCGCGAGGCGGAGTCGTTCGGCTACGACGACGGTGCGGTCCGGGCACTGGGCGCGCTGCTGCGGGTCCAGGCGGATGCGGCGCTTCGGGCACGGTACGACGCGGCGGTGGCGCGGCTGAAGGCCCAGTCGTGAGCGCGACGAAAAAGTCCTCCCACAGCCGGCGGGAGGACGCGCCGGTCCACCCGCCCGCCACCCGGAGGGTGGGTGACGGACGGGCCGGGACCGAACCGATACAGCGTGATCAGTATGCATACGGAACCCGCCGCCGAGGCTGTGCGAGGCGGGCGCAGCGTGTCGCTTTCACCCGGGACGACTACGACGTCCCCGCCACCACCGCGGCACTGAACGCCCGGACCCGGGCGGTGTCGCGCCCAGCGTGGTGCACCAGGCCCAGCACGGAGTCCTGGAGGCCGGTGACGGGAACGAAGGCGAGGTCCCGGCGGCCGTGGTAGTCGGCGGTGGGGCGGCACAGCAGCATCCCGCCGCGGCCGGCGGCGGTGAGGGTGAGGGCTTCTTGCAGGGTGCGGACGGTGGGGCCGGCGGGTATCGGACGGCCGTCCGGGGTGGTGGTCGGCGCGTGGGCGCGGCGCCAGTAGCCGGGCGCGGGACCGTCCGGGGAGATCAGCGGGATGGTGGCGAGTTCCTCGGCGGTGAGGGTCGCGCGGGAGGCCAACGGGTGGCGTACGGACACCGCGAGGGTCTGCTGCTGCGCGGCGAAGACCGGACCGAGCGCGAGGTCGGGCTCGGCAACGGGAAGCAGGACGACGGCGACATCGACGGCACCGCTCCGGAGGGCGCCGAAGGGGTCGCAGAGCGGGATTTCGACGATTTCCGTGGCGCAGCCCGGATGGCGGGCCTGGAACGCGTCGATGGCCCTCATGACGCGGCCGTCCGCCGTGCCCTGGAAGCCGATGGACAGGCGGCCCTCGATACCGCGGGCGGCGGTGCGGGCGGTCTCGACGGTGGTGCGCAGCGCGTCGTAAGCGGGGCGCAAGGACGTACGGAACTCCTCGCCGAGCGGGGTGAGGCTGACGCGGCGGCTGGTGCGGTCCACGAGGCGGGCGCCGATACGGGATTCCAGTGCGCGCAACAACTGACTGACCCGGCTCTGCGAGACGTACAGGCGCTCGCCGGCGCGTCCGAAGTGCAACTCCTCGGAGAGGACGAGAAAGCATTCCAATTCGCGGAGATCGAGGCTGCCGGTATCCGTTGTGCTTCCGCAGGCCGGGCTCCTGCCACCGGCCATGCCCCTGCCGCCGTCGCTCGTCATGGGGGTCGTGCGGGTCATTCGCGTTCCTTCGGTGCGGTGGCGGGCCTGCGGTGGCGGTGACGGGGTGACGGTTCGATGAGTCCCGCTCATTGAAGGATGAGGACTTCGCCGTTGTTCCCGGGTGGGCGTGGGCGTTGGCTGGGGGCCATGACGAAGATCGATGACACGGCCCGGTTCGGCGTACTCGGCGCGGCGCGAGGTGGGTTGATGCGGATGAGACGGAGCGGGTGGCCCGGCGTCGGGGCGCTGGCGGCGGCGACGTTCACGGTGGTGACGTCGGAGATGCTGCCGGTGGGGCTGTTGACACCGATGGGACGAGACCTCGGTGTCTCGGACGGGACGATCGGTCTGACGCTGACCGTCACCGGTCTGGTGGCGGCCGTGTCGGCCCCATTGCTGATGTTGCTGGTGGGACGTGTGGACCGGCGAGCGGTGCTGGGCGCGTTGATGGTGGTGCTCGCGGCGGCGAACCTGCTCGCGGCGTACGCGCCGAACGTCGTGGTGCTGCTGGCGGCACGGGTACTGGTGGGCCTGGGGATGGGCGGGGTCTGGGCCATCGCGGCCGGGCTCGCGGTACGGCTGGTGCCGGAGCGGAGGGTGGCGGCGGCGACGTCCGTCGTCTTCAGCGGCGTGGCGGCGGCGTCGGTCCTCGGGGTCCCGGCGGGCACGTTCGTGGGCGGGTTGGGCGGCTGGCGGGCGGCGTTCGTGGCGATGGGGGCGGCCTGCGGGGCGGTGGCGTTCGCGCTGACGGTACTGCTGCCGCACTTGCCGGCGGCCGGGGCGGTGCGGCTCAGCGGGGTGGTGGGGCTGTTCCGCGGCACCGCCGTGCGGACCGGACTCCTGCTGGTGGCGCTGCTGGTGACGGGGCATTTCGCCGCGTACACCTATGTGCGGCCGGCGCTGGAGGAACTGGCCGGCGCCGGCCCGGGGCAGATCAGCACGCTGCTGCTGACGTTCGGCGTCGCGGGTCTCGTGGGGAATTTCGTGGCCGGCGCCGGAGCGGCACGCGCGTTGCGGAAGGTGTTGCTGGTGATCTGCGCGGGCCTGGCGGCCGCGGTGCTACTGGTGGCCGTGTGGGGTCGCGCGGCGGGCCAGCCGGGAGCGGCGCTCCTGCTGGCCGTATGGGGGCTGGCCTATGGGGGCGTTTCGGTCAGCACCCAGACGTGGTTGACGGCGGCCGCCCCGGATGAGCGCGAGGCGGCTTCTGCGCTGTTCGTCGCGGTCTTCAACGGAGCCATCGCGCTCGGTGCGCTGGCCGGTGGCCGCGCCGCGGACCGCTGGGGCACCGTCGGGGCGATGTGGCTGGGAGGCACGCTCGCGGTGGGAGCGCTGGTGGCGGTGGGAGTGGGGAGAGGGCCGAGGAGCGAGGGACGAACGGCGTAGGGAGCGCCTGATCGACTCGCGGGGAGGGGATGGCGGAGGCGGCCGGGGGAGGGCCCTGGTGTCGGCATGTGTCGTGGCGCCGGTGTCGCGCCGCGAACCCGGCCACCCCACTTGATCAGGCGGCGGCCGGCAGCCCGGTGATCAGGCAGCCGGGTCCGCGTTGCGGCGGATACGCAGGACGTCGTGCGCGTGGCTCATGACGTACGTGCCGTCCTGCCGGGCGAAGTGCTTTTCGACGTACGCGCCCAGGTCGGCCCTGGTGGGCAGGGCGTCGAGGTCGCGCAGGGCGGGCACGTTGACCGCGAACTCGGCCACATCCAGGGCATCGGCCGGTCGGTCCGTGCGGTAGCGGACGTCGAGCGTCTCGATGGACCAGCCGGACACCCGCTGCGCTTCCTGCTCATGAAGCCGGCGGGCGACGGGCCGCAGGTCGAAACGCGCACCGGTGAAGTGCTGAACCATCCGCATGCACGCGGTACCGGGGTTCTGCAGCAAGACGAGCAGCGTGCCGCCCGGCGCGACCCACCCCAGCACCCGCCGCAGCGTGGGCAGCCAGCGCTCCTTGGGCAGGTAATAGAGCACGTGCGAGAAGAGGACCAGGTCCGCCCGCTCCCCGGGCTCGGCCCGTTCGACGGGGTCGCTCATCACCACCGCGTCGGCGCAGGCCCGGCGCAGCCTCTCCCGCATCATCGCACTGGGCTCGACCGCCACCGTCCGCTCGAAGTACCGCCCCACGTACGCCGTGGTCACGCCCTCGCCCGCACCCACATCCAGGAACACCTGGCGCCGCCCGAGCCCGTTGACGAGGTCGGACAAGTAGGCGTGGGTGACGGCCTTCTCATCCGTACCGGCCAAGAACAACTCGAAGGCCCGCCGGTACGCGGCCCCCGACACCTCCAGCACCCGCACCGGACCGGAATCCGCAGAAAGCAACGACACCCGACACCAGCCCCTTCAACTCCAACAACGTTCGTGGCCCGTCCATGCCACCCCAGCAGGGGACAACGGGCCGGCAAAGACGTTCCTGCCCGCGTGTCGCCGGTCCCGTTCCCCTCCCGGACAGCCGCGCCCGCCCACCGACACGTCACGGAACGCCGTAGCCGTGCTCCGACAGGTCGAACCAGTTGCCTTCGGGGTCGATGGCGCGGTACTCGGCGAACGGCCGCGGGGAGGCTCGCAGCACGGGCTTCTCCACGTCCGCGTCGGCCAGGGACGCACAGGTGCCCTCGACGTCATCGACATGGAACCCGAAGTGATTCATCCCCGTGGGGGCTTCGCCTCCCATCTGAAGCTTCAGCAGGGCGAGGGTCAGGTAACCGTCGCTGAGAAAGTGGTTCCCGTCCGGGTCGCTGAGGATGAGGTCCATCCCGAAATGCTCGCGATAGAAATCCGCCAGCTCGTCCGGTCGGCGGGCGTAAAGCGCCAGGTGACGCAGTCTCGGCCTGGGCAAATGAGTTCTCCTTTGTCCTCGGCGAATCACGGAGGGAAGAGTCAGGTAGGAACAGGGTGATGGGGAGAATCGGACAGGACGGTGCCTGAGCTCGGAGACCGGTCTCAGCATCTGAACTCAGTGCGGTGGCGCGGGCCGCTGGTCGGGCTGCGGACTCAGCGGGACCATGTTCATGAAGGACACGATCTTCCAGCCCGTCGGCCGGTGCTCCAGAACCGCCTGCGCGTACATGCTGTTCCCAGGATTTCCGCCGAGCCCGCATGCGGCACTTCCGTCCGCGTGAAAGAGCGTGTTCTTCACATGGGCGATGGCGATGTCCGGCCTGGGCCGGCCGACCCGTTGGACCGTTGCCACGAGTCGGGTGCCCGCGTAGAGGGAGGCGAAGAGCCGCTTGTGCGCCGCGGCGATCTGCGCGCTTCCGCGGACATGGTCGCCCCGCACCGAGGTGAAGTCGGCGTCTTCGCAGAAAACCTGGGCGAATGCGTCTGCGTCGGCTCGTGCCCAGGCGGCCGTCAGAGCGGCGAATACGGTGGGTACATCCCGAGTGCTCACAACTCTCACTTTCCGCTGTCACGTGCATAACTGAATGTCGAGGGCCGGGCAGGTGCCCTCCGCGGCGGCGGAAGGCGGCGGCCCCCAAGCGCCCAGCCGGTAATGGAGGGTGCGACCCAGGCGCTCCACGTAACAGATCATGTTGACCGGCCACCCCGTACTGCCGAACATGTACGTGTCCATCGGGGTGGGCGCTTCGCTGATCCGCAACCCCCGCTCGCCGGGTGGTCCCAAACGGTGCCAGTCGGGATGCAGGTGGAGGGAGCCGATGATGTCCAACCCCCGCTCCTCGGCACGCCGATGAATCCGCAACAGATCCTTCGAATCGCACCAGAAGCCGCGGTGGACGTTGTCGTATGCCGCCCCGAAACGGGGCACGACCACCGTACGGAATTCCTCCTCCGCCGCCAGGTCCGTCGAACGGACACTGCGCCCCAATTCGATGTCCCGGATCACGGCACGCTCACCTTCGAGCGTGCCGACCAGAATCGCGAAACACGACGGAGGTTCACTGGGCGTGCACGCCTCATAGGCCGCGAACGCCGCAACAAGGAACGGTTCGAGCGTTCGACGACTCAGGACCGTGCTCAGGACCGCACTCCGGACCGCACTCAGGTCCCCGCTCACGACGGTGCTCGTGGACCGAACCAGCCCGTCTTCGACCGCTCGAACCATGGAATTCCCCCTTATCCGACCTGCGCTACTACAGCCGGACCTTGGTCCCCTCCCAGATCTCGCGGCCCCAGACGTCCCCGTACAGCCAGTTGCCCGGAGCCTCCGGATCCCGGCTGGTGTAGTACTCCCGGTAGGCGGACAGGATTTCCTCCACCGACAGCGACCCGTCGCCGTTCAAGTCGAGCCTGTCGAAGGCGATCTGCCGATTCTCCGGAGAGCTTCCGACCGCCTTCTGGAAGCAGAGGAACTCCTCCGCGTCGACGCGTCCGTCGCCGTCCCGGTCGCACAGTTGCCAAATCGCCGATGCCAGCGGCCGGAACACCTCGTCGAAAAGCGCCGGGTTCTCGCCGAACACGCCGATCATTCCCTTGCGCCACTGCTCCGGGCTGATCTGCCCGTCGCTGATCCCGAGTTCCTGGCCGATGTTCCGCACGAACTTCTGGAAGGCCCGGAACAGCGCCTGCGCGTCGGGGGCGTCGAACGGGACGTTCTGGTAGGCGATCATGCGCGCCGCCAGCGCCATGACATCCGCTTCCTCGAACACGCCGTCGCCGTCGACGTCCACGTGCCCGAAGCAGACATCGATCTTCCGCTCCAGCAGGTCGCTGACATCCTGAGGATTTGCCATAACGAGATCCCTCCCTTGAACACGTCCGCCATCTGGCGGGTTTGCGAGAGCAAGACTCCCCGTACCGTTCTTCACAAAAACACGGGATCGCAATTCCCGATTAAGAGCGATAATGTAAAGAATGATTATGTGACTGACCGAACGAAGAGTGCCGGAGAGCGGCTAAGAGGGCCCGGCTAAAGGCCGCTCGGCCGGCGGGCGGCCCCGGGGCGTTCGTCAGGCTGCGGCTCGGGTTCGGATGGGTTGCCAACGGACTGTGGCTGGGTAGGACGCTGCGGTGCTGTCCTTACCTGCGTACACCCATGTCCTGCGCGACCGCTTCGCCGCCAACGGATATCTCCCTCTGCCCTCGCTGGTGCCACCCGAGGTGTCGCGGGCGCTGGCGGAGGAGGTGGAGCGGCTCGAAAAGCTCGCCGTGCGCCGGGACTTCCTCATGGAGTCCATGAATCATTCGCCCCGGCACATGACCACCCTCGGCGGTCACCTCATCGCCCAGGAGTCGGAACTGATCCCGCGCCTGTATCGGAACGCCCCGCTTCTGGCTCTGATAGGCCGAATAGCGGGCCTTGAGGCCGTCGAGGTCGCGGATCCACTCGAACGGCACGTCATCAATATTCTCCACCAACAAGGCGACACCCATGGCGCCCATACCGACGACTACCCGCTCGCCCTGATCCTTTGCACCGAAGCGCCCGCCGCTTCCGACGGCGGGCTGCTGGAGTACGCCCCCCACGCCACCGGCCTGAACGACCTGGATAGCACCGGTAGTCGCCGCGCTCACCACGGGCCGGGTGACGGCTATCTGCTGCGCGCGGACACCACCGCACACCGCGTGACACCTCTGCGTCGAGCGGGCATGCGCCGCACCGTCGTCAATCTCGCCTACACCACACCGGACCGCCAACGAGCGGTCACGCCGTCCGCATCCCAGCTCTACTGACGAACCCAATGCCGGGCTATGCCTCCCTAGGGTCGCCGCGCCCCTGAATCGCGGATGGTGGATCCCGGATCCCGGATCGCGCATCGCCGCAGTCGAGGGTGTGCGGGCGCGGATGTTGAGCCTGTCGTGTGCGGGGAGCGGTGAGGATCGCGCTGAGGAATGCGCGCGTCGACGTCGGGATTGGCTTCGCGGTGACCGTACGCCTGCCAGGCGTCGGCCACCGCGTCGGTGCCTGGCCTGCGTTCCGAGGGGCCGCGCTGTGGCCCGAGGGACTGCCGTGCCGGAGCGCCCTTTAGGATGCGGGCATGAGGCAGCAGGCGTGGCATCCGGCCCGACCCCACGGGGTCCGGGCCTTCGTGCTGCTGGTGCTGGCCGTGCTGGCGGGTGTGGTGGCTATGCACGGTCTGGGACCCGCCGCAGTTCCGCCGCCTTCCCACACCATGTCGGACGCCCACCACGCGGTCACGGCCCCGGCCCCGGCGCATACGCATGCCGAGCGGTATGACACCTGTGTCCACGCCGATCATGACGACGGCGCCGCCGGCGGGCATGCCGCCCACGCGGACGGGACGTGCGCGGCCAGTGGCACGAGCGCGGCCCCCGCACTGCCCGCCCTGGCTCCGGCCGACGCGATCACCCGCGTCACCGCGGTCGCACCCGTACGCGTTCCGGCGGCATCCCTGGGCGGACGCGCCCCGCCGTCATTGAGTGAACTGCAACTCCTGCGCATATAGGCGGCCCCGAGGGCCCGGTCGCTTTCCCGGTGCCCTCCGCCAGAGCCATGCCTGAATTCAGCGCACACAGGAGTTCCTCACCATGACCGCACACCGTTCCCTGATCCGTCGCGCCGCCGCTGTGGCGGCCGTGGCCACCGCCGCCGTCGTACTCGCCGCCTGTGGCGGCACCGGCGACAGTCCGGCCGGCCACGACGGCCACGACAAGACCTCGGCCCCCTCCGCCTCGGCTGCCGGCAAGCGGGGCAACGCCGCCGATGTGGCTTTCGCGACGGGCATGATCCCGCACCACCGGCAGGCGCTGGAGATGGCCCGCCTCGCGGAGACGCGGGCGGAGTCGCCCGAGGTCAAGAAGCTGGCTGGGGAGATCAAGAAGGCGCAGGACCCGGAGATCAAGACGCTCTCCGGATGGCTGACCGCCTGGGGCGAGCAGGTCCCCAAGGAGGGCGAGGGCGGGGAGCACTCCGGACACTCCATGCCCGGTAAGTCCGGCATGCCCTCCATGTCGGGGATGATGACGTCCGAGGAGATGGGCGAGCTGGGGAAGTCCTCCGGCAAGGCGTTCGACACCGCGTTCCTCAAGATGATGGTCAAGCACCACGAAGGCGCGGTGGAGATGGCCAAGACCGAGCGGTCTGATGGCTCCTACCGGCCCGCCAAGGACATGGCCGGCGACATCATCAGCTCGCAGAGCGCCGAAATCGCCCGGATGAAGAAGCTGCTCGGCGAGAGCTGACGGCAGGAGTCGCGACGCGGGGCGGTCGCCGGTCGCCCCCGTCCGGCCCGTCCCCGTCCCCGCACCATCCGCCGATCCGGAGCGCGACGGTGTGCCGCAGCCGTACGGCAGGTGCACGGCAGGGTGCACGACAGCCCAAGGCGCTGCCGCAGCGAATCCCGTATGCACTTCCCGTATTCCCCGCGGCAGCGCGCCTCCGTCCCCCGCGTGGTTCCTTTCAGGCCACGAGGCGACGGGCGAAGGCCAGGGAGCGGGTGAAGATCTCCTCCACCTGGGAGTCGGGTAGTCCGTACCAGCCGTGGTCGGCGCCCGGCACCGTCCACAGCTCGGCCGTCGCCCCGGCCTTCTCCAGTGCCGCGGCGAGGGCTTCGCTGTGCGAGCAGTCCACCATGGTGTCCGCCTCGCCGTGGACGAGGAGGAACGGGGGCGCGCCGGCGCGGACTTGGGTGAGGGGGCTGGCCGCGCGGGCCCGCTCCGGGACGGCTGTGGGGGCGGCGCCGAGCATCAGTGCCTCGGGGGTGGCGGCGTCTTCGGGAGTGAACCAGCCCCGGGCGGCCGTCAGATCGCTCGGTCCGTACCAGATCACGGCACCGGCCGGTGAGGGGTCGTCGTGGGTCAGGGCGAGGAGCGAGGCGAGATGTCCGCCGGCGGACTCGCCCCAGACCACCGTCCGCTGGGTGTCGACGCCGAGTTCCGTGGAGCGCAGGGTGAGCCAGCGCAGTGCGGCGCGCAGATCATCGAGCGGCGCCGGGAAGGTGGCCTCGCCGCTGAGCCGGTAGTCGAGGCAGGCGACCGCGAAGCCCGCAGCCGCGATACGCGCGAAGGGCTTGGGAGCCCAGTGGCGCGTGCGCAGACCCATGTCGTCGCGCCGGCCCCGACGCCAGGCGCCGCCGTGCACGAACAGCACCAGTGGAAGGGGCCCCGCCTGGTTCGTCTCGGGCAACCAGAGGTCGAGTTCCAACGGCCGGCTGCCCTCGATCTCGCGGTAGGGCACGCCGCGTAGCTCGCGTATGCCGAGCTCGCTCAGGGGCGCGTGCGGCAGGGGAGCGTGGTCGGGGTGGGGCGCGGTGATCAGTTTCCGCAGCGGGGGTTCGGGTGTCGTCATCGGGTCCGCCACTGGTGATCGGGTAGGAAACAGACATCGTACTGCTGCGGCACGCTCGCGAACTTGTGGGGTTCCGGGATGACGGGCTCGTGCGGCAGCCCGAGCTGCTCCGCGGGCGCGCCGAGGTTTTCGAAGAACCGCTCGAAGGTACCTCCGGGACCGGCGGCGACGCCGACGACCTGGCTGTGGTGGCGTTCCATGCGGTAGGCGTGCGGGCAGTTCTTGGGTACGAAGCCGAAGTCGCCGGGGGTGAGCAGCTTCTCCTGCTGGTTGCCCTCGGTGTCCTCGACGAACAGCCGGACGGCGCCTTGGGTGATGTAGAAGACCTCGTGGGTGTCGGCGTGCAGGTGGGCGGGGATGAGATCGCCCTTGGGGCCTTCGACGGTGAAGAAGTTGAAGGTGTTCTCGGTTTGCTCGCCGCCCGCGTAGACGGTGATCAGGTCACCGAACAGGTGGGCGCGGTCCCCCTCGCCCTTCTCGATGAAGTAGGGCTTCCCCGGGTCGGCGGGAATGTGTGAGGCCCGCCGGTAGCGGGTGGCGTATTCGATGGTCATGTGGTCACTCCTTGGATCAACCGCGGCGAATGTCAGGTAGCCTGACATGAGTGCTGGCGGCAGGCAAGCCGCTGGGTGCGGGCATGGCCCCCTGACTTGCCGAACGGGGCTTCCAGGGATTTCAGTCTGCCGCCTGGCGGCAGTGGTTCGGGGACTCGTGCGTGATCCCGACTCGATCGGCGTGCTCATCTCCGGACGAGCGGACGCCGAGCTGTCTGTGGTGCTGTTCCGGGGCGGCTGGGCCGATGTGGACTTCGTCGCGGGCCTCGACGACGCGGGGACGCTGCCCGCGTAGGCCGGGATCCGGCGATACAACCACCCATGGCTGCCGTGGGGTTGGTGGCGCGCGGGAGTCGCGATTCAGGGAGGTCTTGGGCCCGTGACTGTGCGTTTCGCCGTCACGTGGGAAATGAGTTGACGGGCGACGACTCGGAGCATTGGTATTGCCGTCGGGCGACAACGATCGGTCCCGTCCCTCCACGTTGTCGTCGTCCCATGGCACGTGGTGGGATCGCCCGCTTCAGGAAGGTGCCCATGCGCGCTGGCAAGATGCATGCCGACGAGTCGGACATCGACGTAGCTCTCGTGCACCGGCTGATCACCGCTCAGTTTCCGCAGTGGGCAGGGCTTTCGGTCGAGCCGGTCGACTCTTCCGGCACCTCCAATGCCATGTATCGGCTCGGCGAGGACATGATCGTGCGGCTGCCCCGCATCGCAGGCGCCGCCGACGATGTGGAGAAGGAGCACGAGTGGCTGCCACGGCTCGCCCCGGCGCTTCCGGTCGCTATTCCCGTTCCGCTGGGCAAGGGCGTGCCCGCTGAGGGCTATCCCTGGCATTGGTCCGTCTACCGTTGGCTCGAAGGTGAGAATCCGGCCATCGGGTGTATCGCCGAGCCCGTCCAACTCGCAAAGGACATCGCGGAGTTCATCGCCTCGTTGCATCGGATCGGCCCCGCCGACGGGCCTCCCTCCTACCGCAGTGAGCCCTTGGCGACGCGGGACGCCACGACGCGCGCCGCGATCGCGGAGTTGCGCGGAATCGTCGACACCGGCGCGGCGACCGCAGCATGGGAGGCTGCCGTGCGAGCCCCCGCGTGGCCCGGCCCGCCAGTCTGGGTCCACGCGGACCTGCAACCGGGGAATCTGCTGATGGCCCATGGGCGGCTCAGCGCCGTCATCGACTTCGGGTGCCTGGGCGTGGGGGACCCCGCGGTCGATCTGATCGTGGCGTGGTACGTGCTGCCGGCCGACACGCGGGAGATCTTCCGGGCCGCTCTGGGAGTTGATGACGCGGCTTGGGCGCGAGGCCGTGGCTGGGCGCTGACGATCGCGCTCATGGAGCTGCGGTACTACCGGGAAACGAACCCGGTAATGGCGGCCATCGCACGACACGTCATCCAGGAGATTCTCGCCGATCACGGGCACGCCGCAGGACGGCCGCCCGGAGCGGTCCTACCCAGGCCAACCGGGCGGTCCGGGGCCGTTCGGCTCAGATGATCAAGTCGGCTGATCAGGTCGACCGGATCGGACGCGTGCGCGCTCAGGGGGACGGGATGTGCTCGGGGGCGAGTCCGGCTTGGCGGAGAAGGCCGCACAGGGCGGAGACGCCCCTACAGATCGGTCTCGGCCCCAGGACGCAGGGATCCGTCCGTCCTGGGGCAGGTGGTCCGGGCCGCCAGGTGCGGTCCGAGAGGTGACTGAGCCGTACGACTCGCCGCGGGCGCGCGCTTGGTGCGCCGTGCGCGTTACGTACGGGAACTGCCCCCCCCGGAGGGCAGCCGGCGCGGTTACTCGAAGCGTGTGGGGTCGCCGGCGCCTCGGCGTACGATTTCGGCTTCGCCGCCGGAGAAGTCGATGACTGTGGTCGGTTCGGTGCCACAGTCACCGGAGTCGACCACGGCGTCCACCACGTGGTCGAGCCGTTCCTTGATCTCCCAGCCCTGCGTCATCGGCTCCTCCTCGTCGGGCAGGAGCAAGGTGCTGGAGACCAGCGGCTCGCCGAGTTCGGCGAGCAGGGCCTGGGCGACGGCGTGGTCGGGAATCCGGACACCGACCGTTTTCTTCTTCGGGTGCAGCAGGCGGCGCGGCACCTCCTTCGTCGCGGGGAGGATGAAGGTGTAGCTGCCGGGCGTGGCCGCCTTGATCGCGCGGAACACGTCATTGTCGACCTGGACGAACTGACCCAGTTGTGCGAAGTTCTGGCACACAAGGGTGAAGTGGTGACGATCGTCCAGGTTCCGGATCGACCGGATCCGGTCGATGCCGTCGCGGCTGCCGAGCTGGCATCCCAGTGCGAAACAGGAGTCCGTCGGGTACGCGACGAGCGCGCCGGAGCGGATACTGTCGGCCACACTGCTGATGGTGCGCTGCTGAGGGTTCTCGGGGTGCACGTCGAAATACTTCGCCATCCGCCGACTGTACGTGATCAGGACGCCTGCGCTATGTCGGCAGCGGTGATGGTTGCGGCCGGCTGCACCCGACAGACGGCCGGGGTGGGGAGTGTCCGCCGCAACCGTGGTGGACCTGTGGGGGCGGTGTCACGCCGCGTCCGTCACGGCTGTCCCCTCCCGCCGCATGGCCACCGGTCGCAGGGTGAGCTCCGCGTCGACGGATCCGCGGGCGCCCGCCGCCCCTGCCCTTTCCCCGCGCGACTGTCAGACCCCCGCCCTAGGGTGGAGAAGTAGGGGCGTACAAGATCCAGATCCAGTGAGATCCAGGAGTCGATCATGACCGAGTTCCAGGAAGGCGCGCCCTGCTGGGCGGACGCCATGTTCAAGGACGTCGAGGGCGCCAAGAGTTTCTACGGCGAGGTGTTGGGCTGGACGTTCGGGGAGGCGGCGAGCGAGTTCGGTAACTACACGCAGGCGTATTCCGACGGCAAGGCGGTGGCCGCGGTGGTTCCGCCGATGCCCGGCGGCGAGGACGCGCCGTCGCAGTGGTGTCTGTATTTCGCGTCCACCGATGTGGCCGCCACCGCCGAAAAGATCAAGGCGGCGGGCGGCGCTCTGCTGATGGAGCCGATGCAGGTCGGTACGTTCGGCTCGATGGCCCTCGCCAAGGAGCCCAGTGGCGCGGTCTTCGGCGTCTGGCAGCCAGGCGATCACAAGGGGTTCGAGAAGGTCGGCGAGCGGGGCGCGTACTGCTGGGCCGAGGTGTTCACGCGCGACAAGGACAAGACCGACGCGTTCCTGCCGCAGGTCTTCTCGTACGGCTCGCAGTCGATGGACACGGGTGACGACCCTGCGGCGGCCGGGATGGACTACAAGGTCTTCAACATCGGCGGGCCCGAGAAGCCGGTCCTCGGCCGGATGGAGATGGGCAGCGACTTCCCGCCCGAGATGCCGTCCTACATCCAGCTCTACTTCAGCGTGGATGACTGCGACGAGGCGATCGCGAAGGCGCAGAAGCTCGGTGGGAAGCTCCACTTCGGGCCGATGGACAGCCCGTTCGGCCGCTTCGCCGCGCTCACCGACCAGCAGGGGGCGGCCTTCGCGGTCATCGACATGAGCACGACGGTCGGCGAGATGCCGAAGATGACCTGACCGCCGTCATGGCGCGGGCGGGCCGACGGAGAAGATGAGGCGGCGGCGTCGGCTGCTTCAGTCGGCCTGCCGGCGTCGTCCCTTCAGCTTCTCCCAGATGGTTTCCAGTGCCTGGATGTCGTCATCGTCGAGGAGCTCGCTGAAGACCTCCGAGAGGGCTTCCCTGCGGGTGGCGTCGGCGGCGGCGAAGGCTTCGTGGCCGGCCGGGGTGAGTGCGATCCGCACCGAGCGGGCGTCGCTGGGTGCGGTGTGGCGCTCGACCAGGCCGCGCGCCTGCAACGCGTCCGCGACCCGTGAGACCTGGCTGCGGCTGAGCAGGGTCTTCGCGCCGAGGTCGGAGGCGGCCACCGGTTCGCTCTGGCCGTGCAGCCACAGCATCACCTCGAACCAGGACAGCGGCAGATCGTGGGCACGCACGAGCGCGCGATCGACGCGCGCCGTGAGCGTGGTGCCGGCCCAGACCAGGCCGTAGAAGGCGTGGTCGCGGGCGCTCAGGTCTCCCAGAGTGATGTCAGCACGGGGCATGAGGCGATCCTAGCGTCTTGCGTGTGCGTGCACATAAACCTAAGGTGTGTGTGCACGCACACGATTGCCTCACGGGCAGTTCTCCTGACGGGCAGCTTCGCCCCTCCGGCAGAGACGAGACCTCTGATGACCCGCACCGCTCCCACCACCAAGACCGTCCTGATCACCGGGACCTCGTCCGGTATCGGCCTGGCCACCGCCGTGGCCGCGGCTCGGGCCGGCTGGCTGACCATCGCCACCATGCGCGACCCGGGTAAAGCCGACGCCCTGCGCGCGGCCGCCGCCGAAGCGGGAGTCGCCGACCGGATCCAGGTCAAACGCCTGGACGTGGTCGACAACGCCTCCGTAACCGCTTGCCTGGAAGAGGTGATCGCCGAACACGGCCGACTGGACGCGGTGGTCAACAACGCCGGAGCCGGGCAGGTGGGCACCATCGAGCAGAGCAGCCTCGCGGACGTCCGCGAGGCGATGGAGGTGAACTTCTTCGGCGTCGTCCAGGTCACCCGGGCCGCGTTGCCCCACCTGCGGGCGTCTCAGGGCCGGCTCATCACGGTCACCAGCGTCGGGGGTGTCGTCGGACAGCCGTTCAACGAGGCGTACTGCGCCGCCAAGTTCGCGGTCGAGGGCTTCATGGAGTCCCTCGCGCCGGTGGCCGCCACTGTGGGCGTCTCGGTGAGCGTCATCGAGCCGGGGGCTGTGGCCAGTGAGTTCGTCGCAAGCCAGGAGCTCGACATCCCGGAGCTGGTCGCCGCCGCCGGCCCGTACGGCACCGCACTTCAGGCGTACATCGACCGGACCCGCAAGTCCTTCGCCAACGCCCAGACCCCCGCCGAGGCGGCCGCGCCCGTCATCGAGGCGCTGGGCGCGGACCGGCCCGCCTTCCGCATCCAGACGTCCCCCTGGGCCCGCACCTTCGTCGGCACCAAGTTCACCGACCTTGACGGCTCCGCCGTTCAAGACCTCACCGGCACCTGGGTCGGCTGACCCGCCGCCTTGCCGTGCCCGCCACCGGCCCTGCTCCGTACGGCCTACGGCCCGGCCACACGCCACCTCGCCCCGGCCGGGTCGCTCTGCCGCCCCCCTACGGAGGGTGGGGTGGACGGGGAGTGGCGATCCGGCGTGTGGGGGGAGTGGGGGAGTGGCGATCCGGCGGTCGGGGAGCGGCGACCCGGCTCGGCGGACGACCGGGGAGAGTGGGCGGGCGTCGGGTCACATGGGCAGCGAGAGCACGCGAACCGGACCCGCGGGCCACGGTGCCCCGTCGTGCAGTGGCGTCCACATCGTCCGCAACGGCATGACCACGGGCCCCGAGGGTTGTTGGACCTCTACGTCCACGTCCTGCGCGAGCGCTCGCCACCCGAGTCGCTCATAGAGAGGCACGAGCTGCGGCCGGCAGAACAGCAGCCCGTGCCGCGGCCCCATCGTGCGCGCGTGGGCGCACGCGGCCGCGACGACCATCCGTGCCAGCCCGTGCCCCCGCATGTCCGGCGCGACGGCCACGCCGCCCACGCCCACCACCTGCATGTCGACCCCGCCGACCGAAAGGGGCAACGGCAGCAGCCCGGCGTGCGCCACAAGGCGGCCGTTCATCCTGACACCGAAATGCTCCCGCTTGGGCAGCCACGTCATGCCGACGTCCGCGACGCCGAACGGGTCGGCGACGTCGCCCAGGATCTCGCTCAGGTCTGTCTGCGTATACCGCTCCAGTCGCACCACGACCGGCGACGCGGAAGCCAGGTTCTCAGTCATCCCCGCATCATGATGTGCGGGGAGCCCGACGGCCAACCGCACCCCTCACAGCGGCAAGCCCTCGCTCAGCCACCCCAGGCCGCCGTCGGCGCTCCATCGGACGCGCCCCGTCCGTCGATCCAACTGTCGCGAGATACAGCGAGCGGCAGGCCGCACCCCAGGGAGCCGGTAGCTCACCGAGCGAGAGAATGGGTCAACGAGGCGACCATCTCCAGGAGTTCACCGTGCCCGAGACACACGAGTTCTTCGCGGCCTATGAGGCACTGCTCGCGCGCTGGCCCGCCGGGACCGTCGAGATCGACATCCCCACCCCCTACGGCACCACCCGTGTTCACGCCTACGGGCCCGCCGACGCCACTCCGCTGCTGCTCCTGCACGGGGGCGGTTCCACCGGTGTGGTCTGGTTCGCCAACGCCCAAGCGCTCGGCGTGGATCACCGCGTTCTCGCGGTCGACATCCTCGGTGACGCCGGGCGCAGCGTCCGTCAGGGGCGCCCCCTGCGCACCACCGCTGACCTGATGGCCTGGCTGGACGCGCTTCTCGATGGCCTCGGTGCGTCCCGCGTGCGGCTGTTGGGGCACTCCTACGGCGGCTGGATCGCACTGACATACGCCCTGCATGCCCCGCAGCGCGTCGACCGGCTGGTGCTGCTCGACCCGACCCAGTGTTTCGCCGGCTTCCGCCCCGGTTTCCTGCTGCGCTCACTCCCGGTGCTGATCCGGCCGACGGTGGCCCGCGCGCTCGCCTTCCTGGACCGCGAGACGGCGGACACGGACACCGACCCGGACTGGAAGCGCCTCTATGCCCTGGCGGTCTCGGGCTTCGCCAATCGGAAGCTGGTCGTCGGCCGCCGCCCGGACCCCACGCCGCTGCGCATCCCCGTCCTGGTCCTTCTCGCCGGCCGCAGTGCCGCCCACCACTCGGCGAAGGTCGCGGCCCGCGCCCGTAAGGCCCTGCCGCACGCCCGGATCGAAATCCTCGCCCGTCTCACGCACTTCGCGCTGCCCACCGCCGCGCCCGCAGAGACGAACCGCCACGTCATCCGCTTCCTCACGGCCGACTATGAGAGCCAAGCCGCCTCGGCTTCGGAAGAGGGGTCTGAGGAAGAGATCTGAGGAGACCTCCGCGTCGTCTTGGTGCCCGCCTGGTCGGGCGGCGAGCCGGCCGGACGACCGTACGGTTCCCCGTAGAGCACGCCACCTGGAGGAGTTATGTCGCAGCAGACCGCGGACGTTACGCACCGGCTGGTCTCCGCGCCCGCCGGCCGGATCCACCTGGTGGAGCGGGGAGCCGGGCCGCTGGTGTTGCTCGTGCACGGCTTTCCGGAGTCCTGGTACTCCTGGCGCCACCAGTTGCCGGTGCTGGCCGCGGCCGGATACCGCGTGGTCGCCATCGATGTCCGTGGCTACGGTCGTTCCTCCAAGCCCGCCGGCACGGACGCGTATCGGATGCTGGAGCTGGTGGCGGACAACGTCGCGGTGGTGCACGCCTTGGGCGAGCGGTCCGCGGTGATCGTGGGCCATGACTGGGGAGCGGCCATCGCCGCCAACTCCGCCCTGGTCAGGCCGGACGTCTTCCGCGCGGTGGGAATGCTCAGTGTTCCCTACGCTCCGCGCGGTGGACCGCGGCCCAGCGAGGTCTTCGCACGGATGGGCGGGGAGGAGGAGTTCTACGTCTCGTACTTCCAGGAGCCCGGCCGGGCCGAGGCCGAGATCGAGCCCGACGTGCGCGGCTGGCTGGCGGGCTTCTACGCCGCCCTGTCGGCCGACACGATGCCCGCCCCCGGCGCCCCGGACCCGCACTTCGTCGGCCGCGAGGGGGCGCTGAGGGACCGTTTTCCGACCGGTCGGCGGCCCGCCTGGCTCAGCGAGGACGACCTCGACGTCTATGCCGGGGAGTTCGAGCGGACCGGCATGAGCGGGGCGCTCAACCGCTACCGGAACATGGACCGGGATTGGGCAGACCTCGCCGGTTTCGACGGCGTCCCCCTCGTCCAGCCCTCCGTGTTCATCGGCGGTGGCCTGGACGCCTCCACGACGTGGATGGCCGAAGCGATCAAGGCATTCCCCACCACGCTGCCGGGCCTGGTCTCCTCCCACCTCCTCGATGACTGCGGCCACTGGATCCAGCAAGAACGCCCCGCTGAAACCAACCGGATTCTGAGCGACTGGCTCGCATCCCTCCGTGCTTGAAGTCGGCCTGGCCGACCCGGAGTTGAGCCCGCTCGCCCGATGAGTCGTTCGGGCGAGCGGGCTTCTGCGGCGGCGGGCGGATGCGGGCGGATGCGGGCGTGCGAGAAGGGCCGCGACCGCGTGCCGAAACGGGGGAGTGGGTTTCCGTTCGATCAGGCAGCCGTGAGTCGGACGATCTCGCGGGGGCGCGACTCGCGCTCGTCGTAGGCCAGGTCCACACCTGCCGCCTTCACGGCGGCGAACGATGTGGCGAACGCTTCCTCGGATTCCCACTCGACGATCGAGATCACCGCGTCCTCGGACGTCCAGCAGTCGGCTGAGAGGCAGCCGGGTGTCCGCCGGAATACCTCGGCGACTTCGTGGACGCGTGCGATGAACTCCTCGCGGTAGGCGGCGTGCGGGTAGTGGCTGGCAACCATGCCTGTCTTCATGACGCTCTCTCTTCTCTTCTCTTCGCGCTTTTCGATGGGGTGTCTTGTCGCGATGCTGTCCGCCCACCGGCCGAGGCGTAGGTGACGAAGCGCAAAGGAACCCCCCGCTGAAGCTTCTGTGTTGGCCAGCTTCTATGTCGGCCAGCATAGAATATTATGAGTAGCACAGAGGAGGTGGCGTGACAACGCGACGAGAGCAGACCAGTCACGAGAGCAGCGAGCGGATTCTCTTGGCGGCGGCGGAGTTGTTCGCCGAGAAGGGCTACCGGCAGACGACGTTCGCCGACGTGGCCGAGCGATCCGGAATCAGCAGGGGATCGATCCCCTGGCACTTCGGCAGCAAGGAGGGCCTGCTGCTGGCCGTGCTCGAACGCTCGATGCATCTCATCCGCGCCGGCCTCGTCGAGGAGCCGGAGAAGACGGAGGAGGTGGAGGCGGGGTTCGACCGCCTGATGGAGGGCGCCACCACCCTGTTCGCCCTGCCCACCACCAAGCTCTTCGTCACGCTCCTGGTGGAGGCCCTGGAGCCGGGCTCGCCGATCCACGGCCGCTACGTCGAGATCCACAACACCCTGCGCGACCACTGCGGGCGATGGCTGGAGCGGCTGCCGCTGGCGCCCGGCCTGTCCGCCGAGGCGCTGGCCGTCACGATCATCGGCGCCGTGATCGGCATCCACCAGCAGTGGCTGATGGCGCCCGACCGGGTCGACCACAAGAAGGCGATGGCCGCGCTGCGCACCCTGGTGGCCGGAGCGGTGCTGCCGGCCAGGGAGTGAGCGGGTTGTTGGAGGGGGCCGGTGGCCCGCTTCCGCGGGAGAGGGGGCATCTGCCTGACGCCGGAAAGGCCCAGAACGCTGCTGCCGTAGTGATGACGCTGCTGCCGTAGTGATGTGGGCTGATACGCCCTTATAGTGACGTGCCATCAGCCACGACCGGCAGCACGCAGGGGGCATGCGGTGGGGACCGTGTTTGTCGACCGAGTCGAGCACATCGGGGCGCTGGACACGTTCCTGCGAGGCGTGGTCCAGGGAAACGGCGGAGTGTTCGTCGTCCAGGGTGAGCAGGGCATCGGCAAGTCCGCCCTGCTCAGGGAGGCCGTCCGGCGGATCGAGGGGCGCGCGGACGTGGCGCGTTGCCGGATCGTCCAGGTGAGGTGCCTTGAGCAGATCGGAGCGGACAACGCCTACGGCCCCGTCATCGATGTCCTGACGTCGCTCCGGCCGCCGCGCCGGTCGCTGTTACGCCGCTTCGGCCGGTCCACCGTCCAGGCCGTCCCGGAGCTTGTGTCCCTGGTGCCCGCCCTGGGACCCGTGCTCAAGGCCGCAGCCCAGATCACGCAGACCACCCTGGACACCGCGTCCGCGCAGAGCGGCAGTCTGCTGCCCTATCGCCAGAGCGTGGCCCGTACCATCGCGACGGCTCTGGCCGACGCGGCGGCGCGCGGCGGCCCGACGGCGGTCGTCATCGACGACGCCCAGTGGCTGGATCCCAGCAGCCTGCTGGTCCTGGAGCAGTGGGTGGAGTCGCTGGAGCGCGGAGGGCAGGCGCTGGGGCTGATCCTCGGACACCGAAGCGATCCGGGGTCGGAGAACGAGAAGGTCTCCGACACCCTCGCTCGGTGGGAAATCCAAGGGTGGCTCGTCAGGCGCCGGCTCGGGGGCTTGCCCGAGGCCGCGGTCGCCGACCTGGTCAGGCTGCATCTCGCCGGGCCGGTCGCGGCTTCCCTCCCGGCCCGCTTGAGTGAACTGACGAACGGTCACCCCGTCTTCGTGACGCAGTGCCTGCGGCTGGTCGGCGCGGACGGCGCGCTACAGGGCCCGCTGCCCGAGTCGGTCGGGCCGCTGATCCGCGGTCGGCTGGCCGGGCTCGACCGCACGACGAGGGAACTGCTGGTGATCGGTGCGACCCAGGGCGAAACCTTCGAGACCGCGGTGGTGGCACGGGTGGCCGAGCAGCCGGCGGGCAAGGTCGTCCGACGCCTGCACGAACTGAGCCGACGGCACGGGCTGATTCAACCGGTGCCGGCACCCGACTGGGCCAAGGACGACCTGTCCGACCACTACCGCTTCGAGAACGCCCTGCTGCACCTCGCCGTGCGCGGCGAGCAGAGCCTCGCCCAGGCCCGGGAGCGACACGGCCGGATCGCCGCCGCACTGAGCGGGAACGAGACGGCGGAAGACTCCCTCCCCCTGCCCGTGCGACTGAACATCGCGCACCATTACGCCCTGGCGCGGCAGTGGGACGACGCCCAGCGGACGCAGTTCGCCCTGGCGCGGGCGCTGGCCGTCCACGGACTCTCGTTCCCCGAGGCCGAAGTCCTGTGCCGGCACGCGGTGGAAAGCGCCCGCCAACTGCCCCCATCGGCCGCCGACCGCGATGGCCGGCTGGCGCGGGCGATCGAGCTGCTCCTCTCCCTCACCGAGGTCCGCTGGCAGAACCGCCCGGCTACGGCCGACGGCCAGGACCTCGAAGCGCTCGCCCGCGAGGCCGAGGAGGCCGGCCGACGCAGCGGCGACCTTCCCCTGATCGCCCGGACCACGCTGCTGCACGGCAAAACGCTGCTCCGCACCCAAGGGGTGCGCCCCGCCCTCGACAAGCTGGAGGAAGCCGTCGGACTGGCCCGGGACTGCGACGACCCGGCCGCCCTGTTCGTGGCCATGGCCGAGTACGGAAGCCAACTGCCCAAGCGCGACCTCCCCGCCGGCTTGCGCGTGCTGCGCGACGCGGAGGAGGTGTACGAGCGAGCGAGCCTGCACAACAGCGGTGATCCGGTGGTGGACCACGTCCGCAACCTCGCCGAGATGCAGCTCGGCGTCAGCCTCTTCGACTCGGGGTACCTGGACCAGGCCAGGGACCGGTTGACCCGCTGCGTGCGGCGGCTGAGAACCGAGCCCGTGCACGCCGAACTGCCCATCGTGCTCAACTACTTGGGGCAGCTTTACCGGGCCATGGGGGCCCGGGAAGAGGCGTGCGACGCCCTGACGGAAGCCCTGGCGTTCGAGGAGGCGCGCGGCGAAGCCAGTGGCTGGCACGCCAACAACGCGGCCTTGCTCGCCCTGCTGCTCAGCGACGACCCCGGCGAGCACGTCCGGTGCAGGACCATGGTCGAGGCCGCCTGGCGGGAGACCGAACAGACCTGGCTGCTGGATCTGGCTCCCCTCGTCAGAAACCTCTACGCCGAAGTCCTGCTGAACCTGGCCGGCGAGGACCGCGCGGAGCTGATGACGGCCGACCGACTGGCCGAGGAGACCGTCCTGGAGACCCCTCGCACGGGGATGGTACGCAGCGGAGTGGCGGCGCTGATCCTGCGCAGCCGGATCCACCTCGGGCTGGCGGATCCCGCCGCCGCGGCCCGGTTCGCCCGTGAGGCGGTGGCGATCCTGGGCCGGGTCGGTGACATGCCGGCGCTGCGCACCGAGGAAGTGCTGCATCACGCGGCGCTCGCCGTCCGGGCGGCCGGGAACCCCCAGGAGGCGGACGCCCTCGCCCGGCGGGCCCGCACCGAGGTCCTTCGCAAGGCGGAGCTGATCGGTGGTGCGGTGGACCGCGACCGGTTCCTCCGGCAGGTCCGGCTCAACCGGTCGATTCTCGGGTGGTGGGGGCCGGAGGGGCCGCTGGACGGGCCGCTGGACGGGCCGTTGGAAGGGCGGGACGGACTGGAGGGGCTGGGAGGGCTTGTGCCGCTGGACGGCCCGGAACGGTGACGGCAACCGGGGATCGCGGGGCGCGCGGACGTCCCGCCCTGGCCGCGGCCGCCCCTACCCGCCCCCGTTGACGATCGCCCGCTCCACCGCCCCGTCCTCGACGGACCACTTCGTGAGGATCTTCCGGTACTCGCCGCTCCTGATGAGGCGGTCGAGGGCTTCCCGTACCGCGTCGCGCAGTGCCGTGTCGGTCTTGGCGACCGCTATGCCGTACGGAACGGGGTCGTGCTGTTCGCCGGTGAGTTGGAGGGCGTCGCCGTCCGCCTGAGTGGCGGCGGCGTGGGCGGCGACCGGGAAGTCGTCGAGGCAGGCCGCGGAGTGGGCCTTGACGACGTCCTCGTAGACCTCGGCCGGTGAGTCGAACTCCCGGATCTCCACCTTCTCGGGGAGTTTCCGGCTCAGCTCGTCCAGGTAATTCTGGGCGACCGTGCCGCGCTGGACGGCGACGGTCCTGCCGGACAGGTCCCGGGGCCGCTTGATGCCCTCCGGGTTTCCCTTGCGGACGACGAGCGTGAGCCCGGCCCTGAAGTAGTCGATCAGGTCGACGCCGCCACCGGTCTTCGTGCCGCCCGCGCGCCCCTCCTGACGGTCCTTGGTGTCGATCAGCGCCGACATGACCAGGTCGAAGCGGTTCGCGTCCAGGCCGGCGAGCAGGGCGTCGAAGGTGGCGTTCCGGAACTCGAAGCGCACGCCGAGCTCGCGGCCGAGGGCGTTCGCGAGGTCGACGTCGACACCGGCGGGCGCGCCGTCCCTGAGGAACTCCATCGGCGCGTAGCTGATGTCCGAGCCGACGGTGACGACGCCCTTGTCGCGTATCTCCTTCGGCAACCGGCCCGACGGTGTCCCGGCGGCCGGAGGGTTCCCCCTGGGCTTGGAGCCGCCGGAGGGGCTCCCGTCGGGTTTGTCGCCGGTGCCCGTGCCCCCGCTGCCGCCGTCTCCACCGTCCGGCCGCAGTGCCCAGGCCAGCGCCCCGCCGCCGGCCACGACCCCGATGCCGGACAGTGCGGCGAGCACACCGCGCCGGCTCGGGCCCGGGGACGCGGGCAGCGGCGGCGTCGCGTCGTGCGGCGGCCGGGGCGCGCCGTCCGCCGTCGTACGGGTCGGCAGCCGGTCCAAGGGGAGGTCGACGGGCCCCTCGGCAGGGGGGTGCGGCGCGGACCCGTCCGGGGATCTGGGGTCGCCGAGCCGGTCGGACAGACGGCGTAGCTCTACGGCGACGGGCTCCGGCAGCCAGTCGCCGTACGGACCCGGTGCACCCATCCGCGCGATGAGGGCGGGCAGAGCGGGCCGCCGCTCCGGGTCCTTCGCCAGACAGGCGGCCGCCAACTCCCGTAGAGCTTCCGGGAGTTCGTCGAGTCGAGGCTCCTCGTGCACCGTGCGGTACATCAGGACCTGCGGGTCGGCGCTCCCGTACGGGCCGCCGCCGGTCGCCGCGAACACGATCACCCCGCCGAGCGCGAACACGTCCGCCGCGCCCGTGACCTCGGGGCCCGTCATGACGAGCTGCTCGGGCGCCATGAACCCCGGGGTGCCCAGGGCGGTACCGGTTGTCGTCAGGGCGGTGTCCGCGGCGGAGTGCGCGATTCCGAAGTCGATGACGCGCGGGCCCTCGGCGGTGAGCAGGATGTTCGACGGCTTGAGGTCGCGGTGCACCAGGCCGTGCGCGTGCACCGCGGTCAGGGCGTGCAGCAGGCCCGCGGTCAGCAGCCGGACCGCCTGCTCGGGCAGTGGCCCGCCGTCGTGCACGGCGTCGGTCAGCGAGACGCCCGGCACGTAGTCGGTCGCCATCCAGGGCAGGTCGTCGTGCGGCGCGGCGTCGACCACCGGCGCCACGAACGGCCCGCCCACCCGCTGGGCGGCGGCCACCTCACGGGCGAATCGCTTCCGGAAGCTCCGGTCGTCGGCGAGTTCGGAGCGCGCGGTCTTCACCGCCACCGTCCGCCCGTCCGCCGCGCGGCCGAGATAGACCCGCCCCATGCCGCCGCCCCCGAGCAGCCCGATGATCCGGAACGGGCCGATCTGCTGCGGATCGTCCTTCGCCAGGGGTCGCACCAATCTCCCCACCCGTGCTGTCAGTTGTGTACGGCAGTATTCCGCACGCGAGCGGGTGAGCCTACGGAGGTCATGCGGTGGCGTCGCCGGGCGGAAAGGTCCTGCTCGGGGGCCGAGCCGGCGGAGCTGCCCGCGAGTGCGGACACCTTCGCGCGCGGCCATTCGCTCCCGGCCGTTCCCTCTCGGCCCTGCCTCGCCTCGGGTGAACGGACCGCCAGTGACCTCCTGGCCCGCAGACCGCAGACCGCACACCTCACCTCCGCCGATCCGGCGGACGTCGGCGCCCCGTCACCCCACCGGCCGCGAGTCGTGCACTCATTCGGTCTTGTGCGCCTGCGGCGCGGCCCAGGCCGGATGAGGCTGGGCACGGCGGGCCGGGATCCCGGTCCGGTACCCAGTCGCGTCCGCTTCCCGTCCAGGGGGAGCGCGCGCCGAGAGCAGGAGGAATGCCGATGAGCGACGACGTGACGCCGAACGGCCAGACGCCGCCCTATGACGGGTCGCCCTACGGCGACGCGGACTCCGAGGATCTGGAGACCGCGCGACAAGCCGTGCAGGAGATGGTCCGGGCCTACAAGGCGGGCAGCCACGAATCCGGGGGGAAGACCCATGCGCAGGCCGGCGACGTGCTGCGGGACCGTGAGGAGAAACCACCGGAAGACCAGCAGCCGTGGGACCTGCATGTGTGCATGGGTCTCAACGCCTGCCGCCACCAGGACGTCGATCACACGGCGCCGATGGCCGGAATGGGCAACTGCGCCACGGTGGAGCATGTCTGTCACGGCGAGGGCGCGTGTCGGGGCCGCGGCGGATGCGGCTACCACGGCAGCGATTTCCACCAGGCGCACCCCGGCGAACAGGCATGCCGCTGGAACGGTAGCTGCGCCAGTCCCATCAACATCAGCAGGGTCTTCGCGGCCGGCCCCTACAAGGGAAAGAGTGTGTGGAAGACGGCCCGCAAGCTGTTCGAGGGCCGGATGTACGAGGCGGGGATCGCGTTCGGTCCCTCACCGGGGGAGGGGTACCCGGACAACAAGGTGCCCGCGTACGACAGCGGGGGCAACCTCTGCGGTTTCAAGGGGGACGGGGCACCGTGACCTCTCCACCGAGGGCGGCGACAACCATGCCTGGCCCTGGCCGCGGTCCTGGCCCTGACCCTGATCCCCGCCGTGGGTGGTGGGAACGGGCCGGTTCCCGGCACCTGGGCCACGGCGTCGGCCTGCGCAACGCGCACCTGCCGTACGTCCGCACGCACTGGCCGGCGATGGACTTCTTCGAAGCGATCACCGAGAACTTCCTGGACTGCCGGGGCGGGCGCCGCCGCGCCCTGGACGAGATCGCCGACCGCTATCCGGTGCTGCTGCACGGCGTCTGCCTGTCCATCGGCAGCACCGATCCCCTGGATCTCGGCTATCTGGACCGGCTGAAGACGCTGGCCGACGACATCGGCGCCGTCTGGGTCTCGGACCACCTGTGCTGGACCGGCGTGGCCGGGGTGCGGACCCACGAACTGCTGCCGATGCCGTTCACCGAGGAAGCACTCGCCCACGTCGTACGGCGCGTCCGCACCGTGCAGGACGTGCTCGAACGCCCCCTCGTCCTGGAGAACCCGAGTACCTACACCGGTTTCACCGCGTCGGCCATGCCCGAGTGGGAGTTCCTCTCCCGCGTGGCCGAGGACGCCGACTGCGCCCTGCTGCTGGACGTCAACAACGTCCACGTCTCCTCCGTCAACCACGGCTTCGACCCCCGGACCTACCTCGACCAGATCCCGCACCACCGGGTGGCCTACATGCACTTGGCCGGGCACACCGACCACGGCACCCACATCGTCGACACCCACGACGGGCCGGTGGCTCCGCGCGTATGGGACCTGTACGCACACGCGGTGCGGCTGACCGGCGGGGTGTCCACCCTCATCGAGTGGGACGACCGGCTGCCCGCCTTCCCCGAGCTGGCGGCCGAGGCCGAGCTGGCCCGGACCAGGGCGGCGCGGGCGCTCGCTGAAGGCACGTTGACGCCGGCGGGAGAGCTCCGTGGCTGACACCGGCCGGCTGGCCGCGCTGCAGGACTGGTTCCAGTCCGCCCTGCTGCCCGCGCCATCCGACAGGTCCGTGGCGGGGCCGGCACCGGACGCCGACCTGCC
This sequence comes from Streptomyces sp. NPDC031210, assembly GCF_055570395.1. Classification (NCBI taxonomy): domain Bacteria; kingdom Bacillati; phylum Actinomycetota; class Actinomycetes; order Kitasatosporales; family Streptomycetaceae; genus Streptomyces; species Streptomyces sp. NPDC031210. Next base: position 425,003 of record NZ_JBVIHH010000003.1, on the reverse strand, counting down.
GCTCGCCGCGCCGGCCCGCCTGACCGCGCGGCAGGCGCTCGATCTCTACCGCGACAGCTATCTGACGCGCCTGCTGGAGTGCATGCGTACGCTGCACCCGGCTCTGGTGCGGGTGCTCGGCCAGGAGACCTTCGACGCGTTCGCCGCCGCGTACCTGCAAGCATGTCCGCCGCGTTCGTACGCCCTGGCCACCCTCAACGCCGGTTTCGCCGACCATCTGGAGCGCCACCGGCCGGACGCCCACCACCCACCCGGCGCGCGCGAAAGCTGGATCGACCTCGTCGTGGACCTGGCCCGGCTGGAGCGGCTGTACGCCGAAGTCCTGGACGGCGACGGCCTGGAGGACCGCCCGCCCGACATCCCCGCGCTGCCCGGCACACCCCCTGCCGACCTGCTGGACACCGTTGAATTCCGCCCCGCGCCCTGTCTGCGGCTGCTGCGCACACGGGCCCTCGTACACCCCTACCTGGCCGCGACACTGGGCCGCGGCAGCGCTCCGCCGCGCCCGCAGTTCCGACCCACCTTCCTGGCCGTCAGCCGCCGCGACTACACCGTCGTCATCCGCGAGCTGGAGCCGCCCGCCCACGCCCTGCTGCGCGCGATCCGCCCCGGCCGCACGGTCCACGCCCTCGCGACGACCGGGACCGCACCACAGGTCTGGTCCGTACTGCGGGAGTGGACCACCGCCGGCCTGCTCACCGCGCACCACGCCGCCGCCCCTCACTGAACTCCGCGCACAGCGCCGTTTCCGTAGACGCGCACCGCACCGCGCCGTTTCCGTAAAGGAGATCCACCATGACCGTCACCGCCACCGCCTGGGAGGTTCCGGCCTACCAGGAGCCGGTCGCCTTCGAGCCCGTCAAAGAGATCAAGACCATCGAGCAGCTCGTGGCTCACCTGAAAGTCGCGGCCAAGGTGGAGATGTCCACCATCCCGCCGTACCTGTACGCCGCGTATTCCATCAAGACCCGGGGCTACTCCCAGTGGTCCCCGGGCATGGGCGCGCTGCGTACGCTCACCGGCATCGCGATCGAGGAGATGCTGCACCTGTGCCTGGTCCGCAACGTCCTGCTCGGCATCAACCATCCCGAGAGCATCAGATTCTGCGACCCGGCCTTCGTCCCGAAGTTCCCCAGCCCGTTGATCAGCCACTGTCCTGAGCTGCAACTGCACATCCAGCCGCTGTCCACCCGCGTGGTCCAAGACGTCTTTCTCCAGATCGAGAAGCCGGAGCAACAGGTGACCGCCACCGCGCTGTACGACGGAGGAACGATCGATGACGACGGCATCGTCTGGAGGGGCGACGAGGCCGTTCAGTACGCGACCATCGGCGAGCTGTACAAGAGGATCATCAAGGGGATCGAGTACCTCAACAGCTCCATCAAGTGGGACGCGGCCGCCCAGTGGAGGCCCTGCCAGTACAAGCGGGCCTTCTGGAACCAGAACGGCGGTGGCGGGCCGGTCGTCGTCACCTGCAAGGACGAGGCCATCGCGGCCCTCAAGCTGGTCATCGACCAAGGTGAGGGCGCCGACCCAAAGAAGGGCACGGTACCGCTCAACCCGGTCCGGCCCCGCGAGGGCCTGGAGGAGTACACCCACTACGTCCGCTTCCAGCGGATGGTCAAGCAGATCGAGGGCATCGGCATCGTCGACGGCACCCGCGAGAAGACCAGCGCCAACTGGGGCGAATGCAACATCGACTCCCCCCTGGCCATCCAGCAGAAGTTGGTCACCGACCCGCACATGCGCCAGTACAAGGGGACCCCGGTGTATCTGCTGATGGCGTTGTTCAACGCCTCCTTCACCTACATGCTGCGGCTACTCGACCAGCTCTACGCCACCCCGGCGAACGACATGGACCCCACCACCCGCCTCAGCCCCCGCTACCACCTGGAGCGCGTCTTCATCGCCCTGATGCAGGGCGTGCTGTACCCCATCGCGGAAGTGCTGGTGAACACGCCGGTCGACAACGGCAACGGTGAAATCACCTATGTCGGCCCCCCGTTCGAGTTCTACGAGTTCCGCCCCGGCTCGGACATGAAGGAACACCTGGCCCAGTTGTGCGACGACGCGCTGCCGAGCTTCCCGCAACTCGGTGGAGACGACGGCGTCCGCCGTCAGATCGACCTCCTCATCCCCGGCCTCAAGCCCTACGCGAGCTAGCGGGCCCGCACCGGCTGGACGCCGTACCGCGATCAGGCGTCCAGCCGCCCGGGCCCTGCGGAGATCACCGAGCCTTCTACCGCCGCCCGCCCCTCAGCGCCCCTCCTTCTTCAGCGCCCCTCCTTCTTCAGCGCCCCTCCGCCCCATGCAGTGCCCGGTGCCCGGCCGGCGCCCGGGGGGCGGTGACGGGGGGCAAGGCGGGGGTGGTGACCGGTTTGCCGGCCGGCTTGCGCAACAGGAGGAGGGCCGCGTCATCGTGCAGACGGCCACCCACGTGGGTGAGGAGTTCGCCGTGGAGTGACGTGAGGGTGCGGGCGGGATCGTCCCAGAGGTGGCGCGCCACGCGGTCGACGAGCGGGTAGAACTCGCCGTGGTGGTTGCGGGCCTCGGTGACTCCGTCGGTGTAGAGCAGCAACTGATCGCCGTCGCGGAAGGGGAGCACCTGGAGGCTCGGGGTCTCGCCGGTGAGGGCGCTCAGGCCGAGGGGCGGAGCGGGGTGAGTGGGTTCGACGGCCGTGACGTCGCGGGCGCGGACCAGCAGCGGAGGGGCGTGGCCGCAGTTGACCACCTCCATGCGGTCGTCCCCCGGGAACCCGGCGACCACGGCGGTGACGAAGTCGTCGTGCCCGAGGTTGCGGGCCAGGCTCCGCTCGATCCTGGCGACGACATCCAGAAGGTCCGGCTCGTCGTACGCGGCCTCGCGGAAGACGCCGAGCACCAGAGCGGCGGTGCCCACGGCGGGCAGCCCCTTGCCGCGCACATCGCCGACGATCAGCCGGATCCCGTACGGGGTGGGCAGCAGGGCGTAGAGGTCGCCGCCGATCCGGGCCTCCGCCGCGGCGGCGCTGTAGCGGACCGCGACCTGGAACCGGCCGACGGTGGCGGGTACGGGCTTGAGCAGGGCGTGCTGAGCGGCCTCGGCGACCGAGCGGACGGCGGCCAGTACCCGTTCGCGTCGCTCGCGCAGCGCGCCGGCCAGGCTGCTCGCCAGGGAGACGGCGACCAGTGCGGACAGGACGACGGCCTGATCGTGGCCCGGCGCGCCGGCCCGGATACCCAGGATGGTGCCCAGTGCCACGGCGAGAAGGCCGATACGGAGCACTCCCCACAGCCCGCAGGTCGCGGCGGCCAGCGCCGGCCCGACGGCGAGCAGCGGCACCCAGGTCATCCCGTCTCCGGTGGCCAGGGCGAGGAGCGCGACGGCGGCAACGATCAGTGCGGGCGCACCGGTGGCGAGAGGGGCGGCGGTGCGTGCGCGGTGCGCCGCCGCGGTCACGGAGGCGGTGGCGCGGTCCATCGGTCCGTCGGGACGGGCCGGTGGCCCCAAGCCGGCCGCGCGCCGTGCAAGCCTCCACGTCGGTCGGCGGTCCCGCCGGTGCTCTCGCGCCTCACTCATTGCCGTCCGCAACTCCCTGCCTGTCCTACAGATGCTTGAGCGTCCGTTTTGTCTAGGAAACAGGCGTGCGTACGGCGGCCACAAGAGCCGGAATTTCAGATAGTGAGCGAAAGGCCCCTGGTCACGCGGCTCGCCGCCGGGAGCAGGCGGGCGCGTACCTCGTCGACGCGGGAGAGCTGGCCGGCCCGGAGGGAGACACCGAGGGAGCCGAGGACGTTCCCGCTGTAGACGGGAACCGCGATGCAGACCGTCCCGAGCGCGTACTCCTCCATGTCCATCATGGCGGGAGCGTCCGGCGGCGTGTCGAGCCGTCGGAGCAGCTCCGCGCGCTGGGTGATGGTGCGGGGCGTGAGGTCGGCGAGGTCGTGGCGGGAGAGGTACTCCTCGCGCGCCTCAAGATCCAGTTCGCGCAGTACGCACTTGCCGAGCGCCGTGGCGTGCCCGGCGTCCTCGAATCCGACCCACAGGTCGACGCGGGGTGCCCGGGGGCCGTCGACGATGTCGGCGACCCGGATCTCGCCCTCCTCGTAGAAGGTCAGATACGCGGCGACGGACATCTCGTCCCGCAGGGCGGCGAGCGCGGGCCGGATCCGGCTGAGCAGTGCCTGTCCGCGGCTGGAGGTGTGCAGCGTGCGCAGCTTGTCGCCGATGATGAACCCGCCGTCGTCCAGTTTCCGCAGGTAGCCGTCGTGGGCCAGCGTCCGCAGCAGGTGGTAGGCGGTCGCCAGCGGCAGCCCGGCCTCGCGGGCGAGCTGCTTCGCCGGGGCGCCGCCCTCGTGCGCTCCCGCGGCTTCCAGCAGTCGGAAGGCCCGCTGGACGGACGTGATGAGCGTGGGGCCGCCCTGAGCACCACTCATGGGTCAAGCTTGCGCCCGAGACGGGGGAGGGGCAAGCCTCGGGGGCTGGGGGGGGGGGGGGGGGGGCGAGCACGCGACCCAGCCAAACGCCTCCGCTTTGGTTGGGGTGTTT